>NZ_CM125440.1:0-300000 GCF_052073645.1 Desulfothermobacter acidiphilus
CTGTGCTGGGGAGCTCTGAAACCAGCTCAGTGGCCAAGCGCTCGGCGCGTCTCTAGTGCAGGCGCAACTCCGGTCCAGCCCTTGGCTTGCTGCGTTTTACGCGTCTTGATCCCTTGTGGGTGGTGCCGGGGGACTGCCCTCTGCGCTGCATGGTACCGCAACAGGCGGATGGTACTGATTGCGGGAATTTTTGCGTCAATAGTTACTTTCCTGGGCACCCTTACTTTCACCACACCCAGCCTTGCTTTCATTCCGGGCTCTTTGCTAGTGCTGATAGCGGGACTGGATGCGAAAAATGGAGCCGAAAGAAGGCCTCGTAAACCTTAAAGCGGAGGGGTGTAACTGGGGTGGCCGGTCGAATTTTCTCGCCCCCGGTTTTTCCCTGAAATCAATCCTTCGCGCCAGCCCGGAAAGCCGGTCGGCGCTCACTATGGTAGGGCGCGGCGTTCTTGCTCGGCGGGACGGCTCTCATAGCTGTCCACCTGTTGTCCACCATGGCTTTTCGGACCCGGCGAAGACTAGAGATCTCGGAAGAATGCGGACGAAGCTCCGGCCTCTCTGCAACCGGAGCCAAATTTGAGGTGCTCTAAGCTAAAAAGTGGGGAGCAAGGAGGAGGCAGCCTAAGAGCCAAGGGATAGTTTAGCCCACCACAACCCCAAAGGAGGCTCTCGACCGCCTATGAAACAGTCTATAGCGGAATTTCTGGGACTGCAAGGATGGATTATCTACCGGTTTTGGCTTTAAGCATAGACGAGCATAGTTTCAGGGGTCAGGACATGATGATCACCATTACCTGCGTGTGGCCCGAGCGAAGGCTTATCGCCATCTTACCGGATGACCGGCTCAAGACGCTGGAGAAGTTTTTGAAGGAGCTGCCGGCTTCGGTGCGCAGGCGCATCAAGGCGGTGTGCATCGACTTCAAAGAAGGCTGGCGCAAGCTTATAAAGAGGGTGCTGCCTGGAGTGCGTGTGATGGTTGACCATCTTCACGCTCTTAAAGATGCCAACCGGCGTGTAGACGAGGCGAGGCTAATAGAGCAGCAGGTGACTGGGCAGCGTATACCTCGCTGGCCTCTGGTGAAGAAAGAAGAGGATTTGACCGAGCGCCAGGCAGCCTAGCTTGCCATGATCAGGAGGCGGTACAAGGACGTGGCCCATTTTCACTGGGCCAAGGAGCAGCTACGCGACGTCTATCGTGCCTTCTGCCGGAAGGAGGCAGAGCTAATCCTGGATCGTCTGATCTTAAACGCTCGGGAGGCGAGCGACGTTTTGCGTTGGTTCAATGGGGGAAAACGCTTTGTAGCTGGAGGGAAGAGATTCTCGCCTATCACAACTGGCGAGTTACCAACGGTTACACTGAGGGTGTCCATACTAAGATCAAGCTCCCCAAGCGGATAAGTTACGGTTTTCGGAACCGCGGGGTCTATGTGCGAAAGACGCTCTTGGCTTTTCTTCCCTTGGCTTGGCTAATCTCCACACTTCTTGGCCTAGAGCCGGGAGAGCGTACAATTTCAGTAGGTGACGGAGGAGACTCATGAAGGAGGAGACCTCGCCCCTCACGGACAATTTTCATGGACTGAAAGGAGGAGCGAGGTCTCATGCACAGTCAACCTATTTCAGACATTCAACCTCTTGCGGACATAATCCTTCTTCTGGGGGAGAAAGTTAGCAAACTAATTACCGAATGCCGCGACTTCTACAAGCTCGAAGAAGAAGTGTACAAGCTCTCTCAAGAAGCTTGCGTGAAGATCTTCGCCTGGGCCCTCGAGGAAATAGACACCTGGCTCGTGAACGCCCGGGACAAGCGCACCTGGAAAGTGATAGGCTTCCGGGAAAGAACCGTAGTTAGCAGCTTTGGGGAATTCAAAGTAAAAAGGCGGCTTTGCAGGAACAAAAAGACGGGAGAAGCCAGGTTTCTTCTTGACGAGGTTCTGGGCTGGCCGGAGAGGTCTAGATGCACGCCGCGTTTGAAGGAGATGGCGGTGAAGCTTGGGAGCGAAGTACCCTTCAGGCGGGCAGCGGAAATTCTCGGTTATTTTGTCCCTGGGATAAGCGCCATGGCGGTGTGGCAGGCCGTGCAGGAAGTAGGAGAAGCACTCAGGCAGGAGGGAGAGTCCAGGAGAGAAGCCGTTTTTGAGAAGGGAGAGACACCCGAAGGTAAAGAGAAGACCTCCAGGCTTTACATAGAGGCCGACGGGGTGGTGGTAAGGCTTCAAAGGAGCGGAGAGAAAAGGAAAGAGGTCAAACTCTTCGTAGCTTACACAGGCAAAGAAGCGATTGGGGGTGGCCGGAAGGCTTTAAAGGACAAGCTGGTAACGAGCGGTGTAGGCGAAGGGGAGAGGATGTGGGAGGAAGTTTACTCTGGAGTAGCGAGCCGGTGGGACATGGGCCAGGTGAAGGAAATATACCTTGGGAGCGACGGGGCGGAGTGGGCCAAGCAGGGGGTAGATTACTTCCCTGGGGCGGTACACGTTTTGGACCCTTACCATTTGAACCGGCGGCTTATAGAGGCTTTTTGGCACGATGAGGAGGCCTATAGTGGGATCAGGCAGGCCATTTATCTGGGGGACTGGGAGAAGGTAGAAGAGATTTTAGGAGGAGTAGCAAGGAGAGTTCGCGGGGCTAAGAGGAGGAGAATAGAGAAGCTCTGGCAGTATCTCAAGGAGAACTGGTCGGGGATAGTTACCTCTTCTGCTGCGGAGCATCTGGGGGCCATAGAGGGGCAGGTACAGCACAACGTGGCGCGGCGGATGAAGCGGTTGGGAGCCAGCTGGACGGAGGCAGGAGCAGATAGGATGGCGCGGGTTTTGGCTGCTCGAGCCAACGGGGTGCTCGGGAGGCACACTTCTCGTTGGCCGGTACTGCTGGCCAGGCAAGAACATTTGGCTCAGGCGGTGCGGTTGGAGGTAAAGCGGAAGATAGAGGAGGCGGGGAGTTGGCATAAAGCTGGGTTGCCGGCATTGAGAGGACCCTCTGCCGGAGCTCCATGGGTGAAGCATGTGTTGCGGGAACTAAGCCGGCCTAGCCTCAGTAGTTTGATCCCTTAATGGCGCAGGTACCGGGACTATCCTGGCGGCGAGGTTTCCATGAAGAGAAGTTTTCTCCCGAACCACCTACTAACTCTTGACGCGCACTAGAGCCGGGAGAGCGTACAATTTCAGTAGGTGACGGAGGAGGTTCATGAAGGAGGAGACCTCGCCCCTTGCAGACAATTTTCATGGGCTGATTAGATCCTTATCGTCTGAACCGGCGGCTTATAGAGGCCCTCTGGCACAATGAAGAGGCCTATAGTGGGATCAGGCAAGCCATTTATCTGGGGGACCGGGAGAGAGTAGAGGAGATTTTGGGAGGAGTAGCAAGGAGAGTTCGCGGGGCTAAGAGGAGGAGAATAGAGAAGCTCTGGCAGTATCTCGAGGCAAGTACAGCACAACGTGGCGCGGCGGATGAAGCGGCCGGGAGCCAGCTGGACGGAGGCAGGAGGGGACAGAATGGCCCGGGTTTTGGCTGCTCGAGTCAACGGGGTGCTCGGAAGGTACACTTCTCGTTGGCCGGTACCGCTGGCCAGGCAAGAACATTTGGCTCAGGCGGTGCGGGCAGAGGTAAAGCGGAAGATAGAGGAGGCGGGGAGTTGGCTTAAAGTTGGGTTGCCGGCATTGAGGGGGGCCCTCTGCCGGAGTTCCGTGGGTGAAGCACGTGTTGCGGGAACTAAGCCGGCCTAGCCTCAATAGTTTGATCCCTTAATGGCGTAGGTACCGGGACTATCCTGGGCGGCGAGGTTTCCATGAAGAGAAGTTTTCTCCCGAACCACCTAGAGGGCGTACAATTTCAGTAGGTGACGGAGGAGGTTAATGAAGGAGGAGACCTCGCCCCTCACGGACAATTTTCATGGACTGAAAGGAGGAGCGAGGTCTCATGCACAGTCAACCTATTTCAGACATTCAACCTCTCGCGGACCTAATCCTTCTTCTGGGGGAGAAAGTTAGCAAACTAATTACCGAATGCCGCGACTTCTACAAGCTCGAAGAAGAAGTGTACAAGCTCTCTCAAGAAGCTTGCGTGAAGATCTTCGCCTGGGCCCTCGAGGAAATAGACACCTGGCTCGTGAACGCCCGGGACAAGCGCACCTGGAAAGTGATAGGCTTCCGGGAAAGAACCGTAGTTAGCAGCTTTGGGGAATTCAAAGTAAAAAGGCGGCTTTACAGGAACAAAAAGACGGGAGAGGCCAGGTTTCTTCTTGACGAGGTTCTGGGCTGGCCGGAGAGGTCTAGATGCACGCCGCGTTTGAAGGAGATGGCGGTGAAGCTTGGGAGCGAAGTACCCTTCAGGCGGGCAGCGGAAATTCTCGGTTATTTTGTCCCTGGGATAAGCGCCATGGCGGTGTGGCAGGCCGTGCAGGAAGCAGGAGAAGCACTCAGGCAGGAGGGAGAGTCCAGGAGAGAAGCCGTTTTTGAGAAGGGAGAGACACCCGAAGGTAAAGAGAAGACCTCCAGGCTTTACATAGAGGCCGACGGGGTGGTGGTAAGGCTTCAAAGGAGCGGAGAGAAAAGGAAAGAGGTCAAACTCTTCGTAGCTTACACAGGCAAAGAAGCGATTGGGGGTGGCCGGAAGGCTTTAAAGGACAAGCTGGTAACGAGCGGTGTAGGCGAAGGGGAGAGGATGTGGGAGGAAGTTTACTCTGGAGTAGCGAGCCGGTGGGACATGGGCCAGGTGAAGGAAATATACCTTGGGAGTGACGGGGCGGAGTGGGCCAAGCAGGGGGTAGATTACTTCCCCGGGGCAGTGCACGTTTTGGACCCTTACCATTTGAACCGGCGGCTTATAGAGGCTTTTTGGCACGATGAGGAGGCCTATAGTAGGATCAGGCAGGCCATTTATCTGGGGGACTGGGAGAAGGTAGAAGAGATTATGGGAGGAGTAGCAAGGAGAGTTCGCGGAGCTAAGAGGAGGAGAATAGAGAAGCTCTGGCAGTATCTCAAGGAGAACTGGTCGGGGATAGTTACCTCTTCTGCTGCGGAGCATCTGGGGGCCATAGAGGGGCAGGTACAGCACAACGTGGCGCGGCGGATGAAGCGGTTGGGAGCCAGCTGGACGGAGGCAGGAGCAGACAGGATGGCGCGGGTTTTGGCTGCTCGAGCCAACGGGGTGCTCGGGAGGCACACTTCTCGTTGGCCGGTACTGCTGGCCAGGCAAGAACATTTGGCTCAGGCGGTGCGGTTGGAGGTAAAGCGGAAGATAGAGGAGGCGGGGAGTTGGCATAAAGCTGGGTTGCCGGCATTGAGAGGACCCTCTGCCGGAGCTCCATGGGTGAAGCATGTGTTGCGGGAACTAAGCCGGCCTAGCCTCAGTAGTTTGATCCCTTAATGGCGCAGGTACCGGGGTTATCCTGGCGGCGAGGTTTCCATGAAGAGAAGTTTTCTCCCGAACCACCTACTAACTCTTGACGCGAACTAGAGCCGGCGCTGGATTGACAGAGTGATCGGGCTTGTGCTATAGTAGTTCTTGCGTGGGAGGGGTGTCCGAGCGGTTTAAGGAGGCGGTCTTGAAAACCGCTGAGCTCTTTGCCGAGCTCCGTGGGTTCAAATCCCACCCCCTCCGCCAGTGCAAGAGGCGGGGGGCGGAAGGGTAGCACCGGGAGAGATGGCCGAGTGGTCGAAGGCGGTCGCCTGCTAAGCGGCTGTAGAGGGCTAAACCCTCTACCGCGGGTTCAAATCCCGCTCTCTCCGCCATACGCGCCCGTAGCTCAATGGATAGAGCACCAGACTACGGATCTGGGTGTTGGGGGTTCGACTCCCTCCGGGCGCGCCATGTTTTTTAATGGCAAATATTGGCGCCCGTAGCTCAGTAGGATAGAGCGGTGGCCTCCTAAGCCGCAGGCCGGGGGTTCGATTCCCTCCGGGCGCACCATTTTAGAATTTAGGCCGATGGCTGGAAAAGCCGTGGGTGATGTTAATCGAAGAGGCAAGGCACCCGGTTTTTATGCGCGAGGCGCTGCGGGAAGCGGAGCGGGCTTACGCTCGCCATGAAGTTCCGGTGGGAGCGGTGGCGGTGCTGGAAGGAGAGATCATCGGGCGGGGTCATAACCTGCGCGAGACCCTGAAGGACGCCACGGCTCATGCCGAAATTTTAGCGCTGCGCGAGGCGGCGCGTTATCTGGGCGACTGGCGGCTGGAGCGGGTGGTCTTGTACGTCACCCTTGAACCCTGTCCCATGTGCGCGGGAGCCTTGCTGCAGTTCCGGGTAAAAACGCTGGTATTTGGTGCTTACGATCCCAAAGCGGGAGCAGCTGGGTCGGTGGTGGATTTGCTGCGCGATCCGCGCTTCAACCATCAGGTGGAAGTGATACCCGGGATCATGGCGGAAGAATGTGCTGCCCTGTTGCGTCGCTTTTTTCAGCAGCTCCGGGAGGAGCGGAGAGATGGCCGAGTGGACTAAGGCGCTCGACTCGAAATCGAGTAGGCGGTTTAAAGCCGCCTCGTGGGTTCGAATCCCACTCTCTCCGCCAGATTTATAAAGCTCAACCTTGGTTAAGGTAAAGTTTCAGGGTCCGGAGAGATGGCCGAGTGGACTAAGGCGCTCGCCTGGAGAGCGAGTAGGCGGTTTAAAGCCGCCTCGTGGGTTCGAATCCCACTCTCTCCGCCATAAATTTCGCCCTATACGAACCAATCTTGGCCGTGCTAGACGGGGAGGTAGCGGTGCCCTGCACCCGCAATCCGCTATAGCGGGGTCGAAGTCCTGCCTGCGGGCTCGGCTTGTGGAACGGCCCCTGTAAGGGGTGACGAGGGCTGGGTCTCGCGCGACGGAGCTTCCCGAACCGTGTCAGGTCCTGACGGAAGCAGCACTAAGGGAATCCCTCCGGGTGCCGCGAGGGCGCCTGGTCTGAGCTACCTGCAGCGGGTAACGGCCGGAAGCCGGCGTTCAAGGGCAGGTGCACGGCCAAGCTTAGTTCGTATAGCCAGGTGAAGAAGCGCAACGGCGCTTTTATTTTTGCCGGTGCCTTCAAGGAGAGAGATGGATGGCGGAAGAACAGACCCTTTACCGCGCCTACCGCCCTCAGCAGTTCGTCCAGGTGGTCGGTCAGGCTCACGTTACCCGCACTTTAAGCAACGCTCTGGCCGCCAGTCGGATAGCGCATGCCTATCTCTTCGCCGGCCCCCGGGGCACAGGCAAGACCAGTACCGCCCGCATCCTGGCCAAAGCGCTTAATTGTCGCCAGGGGATCACATCCACTCCCTGCGATGCTTGCCCGCAATGCTTGTCTATCATCGAGGGTACCTCTATGGATGTGTTAGAAATAGACGCCGCTTCCCGCCGCGGTATCGACGAGATGCGCGAACTCCGGGAAAGGGTGCGTCTAGCTCCGGCTTATTCCCGCTACAAGGTTTACATTATCGACGAAGCCCATATGCTAACTTCCGAAGCGGCCAACGCCTTGCTGAAGACTCTAGAGGAGCCCCCTTCGCAGGTGGTCTTCGTATTAGCTACCACCGAGCCTCATAAAATGCCGGCGACTATTTTATCCCGTTGTCAGCGCTTTGATTTCCGGCGTCTGCCGGTTTCTCTTATCCAGGAGCATCTGGGCCGGGTGGCCGCTAATTTTCCGGTTCAGGTAGAGCCGGAAGCCCTGCATCTACTGGCGTTGGCGGCTGACGGTAGTATGCGCGACGGCCTGAGCCTATTGGATCAGGCGCTGACCTGGGCGGGGGAAGAGCTCCGGGCGGAAGAGGTGGCGGAGCTCTTGGGCAAGGTTCCAGCGCAGCGCCTGGAGGAGGCGGTGCAGGCTTTGCGCCGCCAGGATCTGCTCGCCCTTTTCCGTCTGGTAGCTGAACTGGAAGAGGAGGGGAGGGATCTGCAGGTTTTCACTCGGGATCTGCTCCTACGCCTGCGCGGGGAAACCCGGCGCTGTCTGCGGGAAAAGCAGAGGCTGCCTGCCTGGCTGGGGCGCTCTCTGATGGCTCTTTACCAGGCTTTGGGGGAAATGCGGTTGAGTTCGCTCCGCGGCCTGACCCTGGAGCTGGCTTTTCTCCGCCTGCTTGCCGCGCCAGAGGAGCGTCCCCCATCGCTGGAAAGGGTGCGGGCGCTTTGGCCCGACGTCTTGCAATTGGTTAAGGAATCCAGCCCCCGCCTCTTCGGCCAGCTCTGTCTGGCGCGGGTGGTGGGCGTTGAGGGGCGGCGGCTGCAATTGGCGGCCGGGGAGGAGCGCGTGCGCGAAACTCTGCGCAAGGACGAGAGCCAGGCGCTGCTGGGAGAAGCTCTGGGGCGGCGCTTTGGAGGGGAGTGGGAGATCGAGGTGCTCGGCTCGGGCTGAGCTTTTAAAATTTGCTGGGAGGTGACGGGCTTTGGATTGGAGTAAGATGATGCGGCAAATGCAAAAGTTGCAGGCCGACCTGGCCAAGTTGCAGGAGGAGTTAGGTAACCGCACCACGGAGGCCACCGCCGGAGGCGGGATGGTGCGGGCGGTGGTCAACGGGAAGCAGGAGTTGGTGGCGTTGGAGATCAAGCCTGAGGCCCTGGACCCGGAAGAGGCGGAACTCTTGCAGGACATGGTGCTGGCCGCAGTCAATGAGGCCTTGCGTCAGGCGCGGGAGATGGTGGCGCAAGAGATGGGGCGCTTAACTGGGGGCCTGGGGATTCCTGGTTTAGTTTAGGTTTTGGAGGGAAAGTACCTTTGACCTACACTCGCCCGGTAGCCCGGTTAGTGGAGGAGTTTAAGCGCTTGCCTGGCATTGGAGCGCGGACGGCGCAGCGGCTGGCCTTTTATTTATTGAGCGCTCCTCCGGAAGAGGCGCGGCGCCTAGCTGAAGCCATACGCGAGGCGAGGGAGAAGACCTTTTATTGCTCGGTGTGCGGCAATTACACCGACACCGATCCCTGTTCGATTTGCAGCGATCCCCGCCGCGATCCGAGCGTTATTTGCGTGGTGGAGATGCCGCGGGATGTGGCGGCGGTGGAGCGAGCTCGCTGTTTCCGCGGGGTCTACCACGTGCTTCACGGCTCTCTCTCTCCCTTGGATGGAATTGGCCCCGATCGGCTACGTATCCAGGAGTTGCTACGGAGGATAGAGGAGGGGAAGGTGCAGGAAGTGATCCTAGCCACCAGTTCCACCACCGAGGGGGAGGCGACGGCACTTTACTTGCACCGCCTGCTGAAGCCGCTGGGTTTAAAGATCAGCCGGTTGGCCTACGGTTTACCAGTGGGGGCGGAAATCGAGTTGGCGGACGAAGAGACCATATCGCGCGCCCTGGAGGGACGTAGGGAGATGTGAATGTTCCTGTCGCTCCCGGCGTAGGTATAGGGAGGGGACAAGTGTCGGCCGGGGGTGAACTGGCGTGGACGGCAAAACCGTTTTCTTTCTGGTGCTGGGGCTGGTGGGCTTTTACCTTATGCTGAGCGCTTTCACCGCTCCTTGGCGCTGGTTTTGGCGCTTGTTCTGGGCCACGGTCCTGGGCCTGGGGCTTCTGACCTTGCTCAATTGGTTGGGAGCTGGTTTGCAGTTGCACGTGGCGGTCAATCCGGTGACGGTTTTGGCGGTGGGTTTTTACCCGGTGGGCGGCACGCTGCTGCTGGCTTTGCTAGCCCTGGCCGGGTTGGTCTGACCCTCCGCTTGGATTGACCTTTCGGATTCTTGCCGGGGGTGAATGCGTGGCGCGAGCTCTTCCCCACCGCGGAATTGATGGGGGGTCTTGATGGGTAAGTATGCTAAGAGCTAGACAGCCTTTGGTGACGGCTTTGAAGCGTTATTGCCGCCAGGCCCGGCTCGCCTTCCACACCCCCGGACACCACGGGGGGAGGGCAGCGCCGCCGGTCTTGCGAAGCTGGTGGGGCCCAGCGGTATGGGCTTCCGATCTCACCGAACTTCCCGAACTCGGGGAGATCCACACTCCTTCCGGTCCGGTGGCGGAGGCGCAGCGCCTGGCCGCTGCCTGGGCGGGAGTGTCGCATTCCTTTTTTTTGGTCAATGGGAGTTCGGTGGGGGTGGCGGCCCTGCTACTGGCCACCCTTCGCCAGCGCGAGCGCGTGCTTCTGCCGCGGGCGCTACACCGCTCGGCAGTGACCGGCCTTTGCCTGTCGGGCGCCGAGCCGGTATTTATCCCCTCCGTGTGGGAGCCGGAGTGGAACCTCCTCTTACCTCCCCGACCCGCCGCTTACCGAGAGCGGCTGCAACAGGTCTCCGGCATCCGCGCTATTTTCTGTCTCTATCCCGATTACTACGGTCTGGCGGTGGAGTTGGAGTCTTTGGCAAAGGAAGCCAGGTCGCGGGGGCTTCCCCTGCTGGTGGACGCGGCTCACGCTGGTTTTTTCGGTCTGCATCCCTCCCTGCCGCCTCGCCCTACCGCCTGCGGTGCCGAAGCCGTGGTGGAGAGCGGGCATAAGCGTCTGTGCGCTCTCACCCAAACGGCCTGGCTGCACTTGCGCGGCGAGTTGCTGTCGGAGGCTCAGGTGCGCGAGGCCCTTGCATTGCTACAGACCACCAGCCCTTCTTACCTATTGATGGCCTCTCTGGACGCGGCTCGGGCGTATTGGAGCGGGGAGAGGGCGCGAAGGCGTCTGGAAGAGTTCTTGGGGTGGGTGCGCGAAGCCCGGGAGCGCCTTGCCGCTCTGCCGGGGGTGAAGGTATTGTGTCAGTGCCCCGGTTACCAGGTGGACCCCACCCGCCTGGTATTGAACTTGACCGCCCTGGGTCTGAAAGGCCGGGAGGTGGCGGAGGAGTTACGCCTCCGGGGGGTGGTAGCGGAAATGGCGGACGCCAATAACGTGCTACTCTTTCCCCACCCAGGGAGCGGGCGGCGACAGTTGGCGCGGCTGGTGGAAGCGGTGCGACGGCTCGCCCGCCAAAGGCGAGATCGCCAGCCTCTCTCGCTCCCCTTCCCCTCTGCCCCCCTGGTCCTCCTCCCGGGAGAGGCGTGGCGGGCGCCGGCGCGTTGGTTGCCGCTAGCGGAGGCGGTGGGCCGGACGGCGGCAGGGGTGGTAACTGTGACTCCGCCGGGGATTCCTATACTACTTCCAGGGGAGAAAATAACGCCCGAGGTGGTGGAGTATTTGCAGTGGGCGCGAAGCGAGGGGACCGATCTGCAAGGGGTGGCAGGGCACGAACTCGAAGTTAAGGTGGTAAGTTGATCCATGCGCGGTTTTTTCCTGGTTCTAGAAGGTATCGATGGGGTGGGGAAGACAACTCAGGCAGCCTTGCTGGCCCAGCGCCTGCGGAACCGGGGCTATGAAGTGCTGGAAATCAGGGAACCGGGAGGCACACCTGCGGGAGAGGCGATTCGGGAACTTTTGCGCCGCTACGATTTGGTCCCCTGGGCCGAGACCTGCCTCTTTCTGGCCAGCCGGGCAGAGCTGGTGCAGAGGTCGATCCGACCAGCCATGGAGCAGGGGAAAATAGTGTTGGGGGATCGTTTCGGGTTGAGCACGCTGGCTTATCAGGGAGCGGGACGGGGCTTGCCCCGGGAGCAGTTGGAAAAGCTTAATTCCTGGGTAACCGGGGGATTGGAACCGGATCTGGTTCTGGTGATCGATTTAGAGGTGGAAGAAGCTCTGGCCCGCACCGGCGATGATTTGGACCCGGATCTGCGCCAAAATCTGACCCTGGTGCGGCAGTGCTATCTGGAATTGGCCCGGCAGCGCCCGGAGCGCATTCGGGTAGTGGAGGGCAGGGGGAGTGTGGCCGAGGTAAATGAGCGTCTCTGGCGTTTGCTGAAGGAGGTGGAGGCCAAGTGGCGTGGGGGATAATGCCTGGTCAGGAGGGAATTTGGAAGAGACTTCAGCGAGAGCTGGAGCGGGGACGACCGGCTCCCGCCTACCTGTTCAGTGGCCCTGAGGGAGTGGGTAAGCGGCTCCTGGCGGAGCGCTGGTCCGCGGCTCTCCTTTGCGCCCAGGAGGGGTCGGGAGCTCCCTGCGGAGAGTGCCGGTCCTGCCGGTTGCTCGCTGCTGGGGGGCATCCCCACTTCCACCTGCTGCAACCCGAGCGGGAGGGCAGTTTGGGCCTGGCCGCGATTCGGCGGCTGGCGGAGGAACTCTGGCGCTCCGCACCGGGGTACCAGGTAGCGGTTCTGGATCACGCGGAGGCCCTCACTTTGGAAGCGCAGAACGCCATGCTCAAGCTGCTGGAGGAGCCTCCGCCCCGCACTTGCCAGGTGTTGCTTACTGCTCGCCCGGAAGCGCTTCTATCCACGGTGCGCTCGCGTTGCCGGGAAATCAAATTCGGGCCCCTGCCCCGCCGGGTGGTGATAGCCTGGCTGGAAGAGCGGGGCTATTCCGTGGAGGAGGCGATGGGTCTGGCGGCTCTGGCCGGGGGGAGTTTGACCCGCGCCGCTTCGCTATGCCAGGAACGGGTGCGCGAATGGCGGGAGCGCGCGTTGGAGTTGTTGCTGCAACCACGCTTGCACCGGCTGCTGAGCTGGGAAGAGGTTAAGGATCGGGAACTGGCGGAAACTATTCTGGATTTCTGCGCTTTTTGGGTGCGGGATTTGCTGCTCTACCAACTCACCCAAAACCGGCAGGAGCTGTTGAACCGGGACCGGGAAGAGACCTTCTGGGAGGAGGTGCAACTGGCTCCTGAGTACCTGCTGGCGGCCGGGGAGTTACTGCAAAGGGCGCGGCAGTGGTTGCGCTCCCGTGTGCGCCCGGCGGCCTGCTTGGAGGGGTTGGTGGTAGGGTTGATGGAGGAGAGGAGGAATAACGGTGGCGCTGGCGGTAGGAATCCGCTTCCGCAAGGCGGGTAAAATCTACTTTTTCGATCCCGGCTTTCTCACCCTCAGCCCAGGTGATCGGGTGGTGGTGGAGACCAGCCGGGGCATGGAGTTGGGGTGGGTAGTTTTAGGCCCTGAGGAGGTGGATATGGACCCGGCCGAACTCAAGCCGGTGCTGCGTCTGGCCACTTCCGACGACGTGCGTACCTGGCTCCGCAACCGGGAGCGCGAGCGCGAGGCCAAAGCGATTTGCCGGGATAAGATCGCCGCTCACGGCCTGCCCATGAGACTGGTAGATGTGGAGTACACCCTGGACGGCAGCAAGATCATCTTTTATTTCACCGCCGAAGGCAGGGTGGATTTCCGCCAGTTGGTGCGGGATTTGGCCGCGCTTTTCCGCACCCGCATCGAGCTCCGCCAAATTGGGGTGCGGGATGAGGCCAAAATGCTGGGGGGAATAGGGCCTTGCGGACGGGAACTCTGCTGCGCCACTTGGCTATCCGAGTTCGCTCCCATTTCCATCAAGCTGGCCAAGGGACAGAATCTGGTACTCAACCCGGCGAAGATATCGGGTATCTGCGGGCGTTTATTGTGTTGCCTGCGCTTCGAGATGGATAATTACCGGTTGGAAGAGGGGGAGAACGGGGTGGAGGAGCTCCCCGAGGAGGGAACTCTCCTGTGAGCGGGAAACTCTTCGTTTGCCCCACTCCCATAGGCAACCTGGAGGATATCACTCTGAGGGTGCTGCGGGTGCTTCGGGAAGCGGATCTGATAGCGGCCGAGGACACGCGTCATACGCGCAAGCTCCTAAGCCATTTTCAAATCCACACCCCTCTCTGGAGTTATCACCAGTACAGCCATCCCGAGCGGAAGGAAGAGCTTCTGCGGCAACTGCGAGAGGGGCGTCGGGTAGCGTTGGTCACCGACGCTGGCACCCCCGGGCTTTCGGATCCGGGAGCCGAATTGATTCGATCGGCTTTGGAAGAAGGGCTATCGGTGGAGGTGCTGCCGGGGCCCAGCGCGGTGGTGACGGCTCTGGTCGCGTCGGGATTGGATACCCGCCGCTTTGTCTTCGAGGGTTTTTTGCCCCGGGAGGGGTACCGGAAGCGCCTGGAGCTCCTGCGGCTCGAGGATCGTACCATCGTCCTCTTCGAAGCTCCCCATCGGCTATTGCGCACGCTGGAGGAGCTGGCGCGCTATTTGGGGGAGGAGCGGAGGGTAGCGGTGGCCCGGGAACTGACTAAGGTGCATGAAGAAATTTTTCGTGGCACATTGAGCGAAGCTCGAGAATACTTTAAGGCCCATCCTCCCCGCGGCGAGATCACGCTGGTGCTGGAGGGAGCTGCGGCCCAGACTGAAGCGGCTGCGGAAGAAGAGGTGCTGGCTGAGGTGCAGCGCCTGCTGGCGGAGGGAAAAACTAAGCGGGCAGCCGTGAAAGCAGCTGCCCGCCGTTGCGGTTGGACCGCGCGCGCGGTCTACTCCTTGGTATTAAAGCGAACTACATCGCCTTAACCTGGGCATCCTTGGCCTGGTCGGCCATGGCGCGGATACACTCACGGCAGATAAGCTTGCCCCGGAACTGCTGGACATCCACGGCCGAGCCACAGAAGATGCAGGCGGGTTCGTACTTCTTAAGGACGATCTTCTCGTGGTCTACGTAGATTTCCAGCGGATCCTTCTCGGCAATTCCCAGGGTCCGACGGAGTTCGATGGGAATCACCACCCGGCCAAGCTCGTCCACTTTGCGAACGATGCCTGTCGACTTCACCCTCAGTCCCTCCCCCTAAATTGTTATTACATGTAAAAACACAACCCAGTAAATGCTACCAAGGGTGCCGGTTAAAGTCAATACCTGTCGCCAAATTTTTTTTAAGTGAATGTTAAACGGAAACCTTAGAATTAGAGTAAAATCTGGAATTTTAAGCCAAGCAAGGCCGCCGTCAAGCCTTTGAATCCCACTGGCCGCCGGTTAGGGGCCAGCGGGGAAGTGGGAGCGAAGTTGCGCTGCCGGGAGCGGTCACGTTGACTCCCTGGCCCTCCTTAACTACAATGGTGCTTGACCTTGGCAGAAAGGGGAAAACAGGGTTGGCGCGAGGGAAGTTCTATATCACCACGCCCATATACTATCCCAGCGATCGTCTCCATATCGGCCACGCTTACACTACCGTGGCCGCGGACACCGTAGCCCGTTTCAAGCGCTTGCAGGGTTACGATGTTTTTTTTCTCACCGGCGCCGATGAGCACGGCCAGAAAATCGAGCGAGCGGCTAGGAGCAAGGGCAAAGAACCCCAGGCCTACGTGGACGAAATTGTGGCTAGTTTTAAGGAACTCTGGCGGTTGCTGCAAATTTCTTACGACGACTTTATCCGCACCACCGAACCTCGGCATAAGGTGGTGGCCCAGAAAGTTTTTCAGCGCTTGTACGACCAGGGCGACATTTACCGCTCCACCTACCAGGGCTGGTACTGCACGCCCTGCGAGACTTTCTGGACTGCCAGGCAATTGGTGGACGGCAAATGCCCCGACTGCGGTCGCCCAGTGGAGTTGATAGAGGAGGAAGGCTATTTTTTCCGCCTTTCGGCTTACGCCGAGCGCCTACTGGCTCACATAGAAGCCCATCCCGAATTCATCCAGCCGGTGGCGCGCCGCAACGAGGTTTTAAACTTTATCCGGGGTGGCCTGGAAGACCTGTGCGTGTCGCGGACCACCTTTTCCTGGGGGATTCCGGTTCCCTTCGACTCCCGGCACGTTATTTATGTCTGGATCGATGCTCTGACCAACTATCTTTCGGCCCTGGGCTACGGAACCGATAGGGATGAGCGTTTCCGCCGCTACTGGCCAGCCGACGTTCACCTGGTGGGCAAAGATATCGTTCGCTTCCACGCCATCATCTGGCCGGCCTTGCTCATGGCGATGGGCCTCCCCCTTCCTCACCGGGTGGTGGGCCACGGCTGGTTGCTGGTGGAAGGGGGGAAAATGTCTAAGTCTAAAGGCAATGTGATCGATCCCTACGACCTCATCGCCAAATACGGTGTGGAGGCGGTGCGCTATTATCTGCTGCGGGAACTCCCATTTGGGGCCGATGGCCAGTACGAGGAGAGCAACCTGGTTAGGCGGCTTAATAGCGATCTGGCCAACGATCTCGGCAACCTATTGTACCGCACGCTAACCGTCCTAGAGAAATACGGCGAAGGGGTGGTGGGCGAACCTGGGGCACTCGAGGGGCCGGATGAAGAACTCATCGCTTTGGCCCAGGTCACGCCCGCTCGGGTAGCGGAGCTGGTCGAGCAGCTACAGTTGGCCGAAGCCCTGGCTGCCATCGGGCAGTTGGTTAGCCGGGCCAACAAATACCTGGACGAGACGGCTCCCTGGAGTCTGGGCAAGAATCCGGAGCGGAAAGAGCGCTTCGCCACGGTGATCTACAATGTGCTAGAAGTTTACCGCTTTGTCACCGTGCTCCTGGGGCCCTTTATGCCCGGCTTTCCTCCCCGGGTGTGGCCCCAACTGGGTCTGGATTCTCACCCCGAACTGCACACCTTCGACTCCTTGCGCTGGGGGGCCTTCCCTCCAGCAGTACGAGTGGTCAAGGGCGAACCTCTCTTCCCTCGTCTGGAGGGGGAAATCTAGTTAAGATAAGGTGGTGAGTAGTTGACGCTGATTGATACCCATTGTCATCTCAACGATCCCCGTCTGTACCAGGATTGGCAGGGCGTGTTAAGGCGGGCCCAACGGGTGGGAGTAAAGGTCATTCTGGTGGTGGGATACGATCTAACTTCTTCTGCCCGAGCGGTGGAGTTGGCAGCGGCGGAACCTTCGCTTTACGCCGCGGTGGGAGTGCATCCTCACGATGCCGCCACCGCGTCGGCCAATTATCTGGAGCGATTGCGCGACTGGGCTCGGGAGAAAAAGGTGGTGGCGCTGGGGGAAATAGGGCTGGACTATTATCGAAACCTCGCTCCTCCAGCGCGGCAGCGGGAAGTTTTTCTGGCTCAGTATTGCTTGGCTCGGGAGTTAGGTTTACCCGTGGTGCTACATTGCCGCGATGCCTACGAAGAGCTTTACCAACTTCTGCGATCGGAAGCCCCTGCTGGCGAGGGGGTGGTGCATTGTTTTAGCGGTGACTGGCCGGCGGCGGAAAAGCTGTTGCAATTGGGATTTCACCTTTCCTTTACCGGCGTTATCACCTTTCCCCGCAATCAACAATTGGTGGAGGTGGTGGCTCGTACCCCTATCGATCGCCTGCTGCTGGAGACCGATGCTCCCTATCTGGCTCCCGTTCCTTACCGCGGTCGGCTCAACGAGCCGGCTTATCTGCCTTTGATAGCTCGCAAGGTGGCGGAAATCAAACGCATGGAGGTGGAAGAGGTGGCGGCGCAGACCACCGCTAACGCCTACCGCCTCTTCGCTTTTAAGGAGTGAAAACCGTGGCGCACGGACTAGTTTTGCTCTTTACCGGGGAAGGCAAGGGAAAGACCACCGCGGCTCTCGGGACCGCCTTCCGCGCCTGGGGCCACGGGATGCGGGTATTTTTTTTGCAATTTGTTAAGGGCGAGCGGGTTACCACCGGGGAGCGCTTGGCAGTGGCGAAGTTACCCGATAACTTTTTGGAGCTAGAAACCATGGGCGCGGGGTTTATTTTCGCTCGGGAAGGGGAGGAGCACCACCGGGAGGCAGCCCGCCGCGCCTGGGAGCGAGCTCGGGAGGTGGTGCTGAGCGGGACTTACGATCTGGTGGTGTTGGACGAGTTCACTTACGTGCTGCGTTATGGGTTTGTAAGCCTGGAGGAAGTGAGGGAGTTGGTGGCCACGCGTCCCCCCGCTTTGCATCTGATCTTCACCGGCCGGGGAGCTCCTCCGGAGCTGGTGGAATTGGCTGACACCGTGACCGAGATGCGCGAGGTCAAGCACCACTACCGCAAGGGAATTTCGGCTCAAAAGGGGATAGAATTCTAAGAAATGAGGTGGCCAGTCGAATAATTGCTCTCGAGCGTCTCAAAGCTAGTTTTCTCAGCGTCCTGACCTGCAAAAAGAAGATAATACGAGCTTTTTAGCGAATCGCCGTTGAAAGTTTTTTAAACTTCGCAGCAGGAATTTTTTTCGCTCCCACCGAATAGAAATTACCGGAGGTGGTGAGCGAAAGTGGAATGGTACGTAGTGATGCGCCCTAGACGCTCCCGCGAGTTGCTTGAGGAGACGGGGGCAGAAAGCCACGCCGGTGTCAACCCGCGGAGGAAAAAAGTCCAGCAGATAGTGGCCGCTTCGGCCGTGGTGCTCACCGGAGTAACTTTAGGGGGCTATTACACCCTGGTACGGAAGACGGTCACCCTGGTGGTGGACGGACATCCTGAGAAAGTGGTCACGTGGCACCGCCGGGTGGAAGGGGTATTGCAGCAAGCGGGCATAGCCTTGGGGCCGCACGACCGTGTCCTGCCGGGCACCACCGCCACGCTGAAAAATGGGATGCAGGTAGAGATTCGCCACGCGGTTCCCGCCACTCTAGAAGTAGACGGGAAAAAGTTGCGCCTTTACACTTGCGCCAACGATGTGGAAGGGCTTTTGCAAGAGGCCGGGGTGAAGTTGGGTCCGGACGATCTGATCGATCCGGCCAAGAACGCGCCGGTGCGCCCCGATATGCTGGTGAAGGTGACCCGGGTGACTAAGGAAGTGGTGGAGAAAAAAGTGCCCGTTCCCTACGAAGTTAAGCGGCAATACACTTCTGCTCTCTACCAGGGGGAAACCCGGGTGGTGGCTCCTGGCACCGAGGGGGAAGCTTTGGAGCGCTGGGAGATAGTGCGTTACGATGGCCAGATCAAAGAAGAGAAGCTTATCGACAAACAAGTAGTTCGCCCACCGGAAGCCCGGGTGGTTGAGGTAGGAACCCTACAGGAGGTCTCCCGTGGGGGCGAGAACCTTCGCTTCAGCCGCGTGGTAGTCATGCGGGCCACCGCTTACTCTTATGACGCCGGCTATTACACCGCTACCGGCATCCCGGTGCGCCGGGGTATCGCTGCGGTGGATCCCCGCGTTATTCCCCTAGGTACCCGTCTCTACGTCGAGGGCTATGGCTACGCTCTGGCGGCCGATACCGGGGGCGCCATCAAAGGGAACGCTATCGATCTCTTCTTCCCCACCAGTTCGGAGGTTTATAATTGGGGCGTGAAGTACGTCAAGGTTTACGTGCTGGAGTAGAAACCGCCCTGCTATGGGAGAACTTGACGAGTTGCTTTCCCCCACCGCCGTGAGGGCGTTACTGGCACGCTTGGGAATCCGGCCGCGCAAGCGTTGGGGCCAGCATTTCCTCGTGTGCCGGGGGGTGCTGGATAAAGTTATCGCGGCGGCCGAGCTTTCGCCTTCGGACACGGTGGTGGAGATCGGCCCTGGCTTGGGAGTCCTAACCTCGCGCCTGTTGGAGCGGGCGGGGCGGGTGCTGGCCATCGAACTCGATCCCCTCTTGGCAGCCTGGTTGCGTTCCCAACTGGGAGACCATCCCCGTTTAACCCTGGTTTGCGCTGACGCTTTGCAATGCGACTTGGAAAGCATGGTGCTAGCGGCGGGTGGAACCGCTCCTTACAAGGTGGTGGCCAACCTCCCTTATTATCTAACTTCGCCCCTGCTCGTGCGCCTTTTGACCTCCTCCTGGTCAGTGGGACTTATGGTGCTAATGGTGCAAAAGGAAGTGGCTCTGCGCTTGCTGGCCACTCCCGGAACCAAAGAATACGGATCGTTATCGGTGTTGGTGCAATACCGGGCCGTGCCATCGCTGGTGGCGCTGGTTTCGCCCCGTAACTTCTATCCTCCGCCGGAGGTAGATTCGGCGGTGGTCCGCTTGCAAGTGAGAACTCGGCCTCCGGTGGAGGTGGGGGACGAGGAGCTCTTTTTCCGCCTGGTGCGAGCGGCTTTTGCTCAGCGCCGCAAAACCTTGCTCAACGCCCTGGCGGCGGCTTGCCCGGAGTGGGGTAAGGAGGGTTGGCGGGAGCGCTTGCGAGCAGCGGGCATCGACCCAGGGCGGCGGGGAGAGACCCTTAGCCTGGAAGAGTTCGCCCGTTTGGCGCGGGTGAGTTCCGGGGCCTCCGGAGAAGCGGCGCGCGAAGTTGGCCCTGGCGATGCCAAATAATTTGCTGTTTGCCGGGGTAGGCAAAGTATTATAATTTTGTCTAGAAAGCTGTTGGTTGTGAGGAGCAATGTCTGGTGCGCTTTATAAGCCCAGCGAAGGGCGAGTTGGATTTCGAGGCCATGATGGGCGAAATCATCAGCTATATCCACGGTCTTCCCTCTTCGGCTTATAAGGTTATCATTGGTTCCGACTCTCAGGTTTTCCAGGGAGAAACCCATTTCATCACTGCGGTCATCGTGCACCGCCTGGGTAAGGGTGCGCGCTATTTTTATTGCCGGCGCACCAACCGTCGCATCCGTAGCTTGCGCCAGCGGATCTTTTACGAGACCTCGCTTAGCCTAGAGGTGGGCAGCATGGTGAGCCGGGCTCTGGCGGCAGCGGGCCTGGAAAACCTCAAGGTGGAAATACACATCGACGTGGGCACGCATGGTGAGACCAAGGATCTGATCCGGGAAGTGGTGGGCATGGTGGTGGGCAGCGGTTTCCAGGCCAAGATCAAACCCGACGCTTTCGGGGCTTCGACCGTGGCCGATAAGCATACTAAGTAAAATCGGAGGTGTCGAAACGCTCTAGCAGGTCCCAGCGGCGACTGGAGTGGTAACCGTCGTAATAAACGCCCGCATGTTCCCGGCTGCGCTTCCGCCCGCTGGCCAGGGCTATGGCTTCCAGGTAGTCGCCAATGATGGTGGTGGCGATAAGGGTGCTGTGTAACTCTCCCCGGCTGGGCGATCCCAGCAGCCGGTGGGGCACGGTGGCTACCACTTCGACCCTCAGACCGGCGCGGGCGGCGTGCACCAGCGCCAGCGGCGGTATGCCCATCGCTTCCAGAGGTACCCGCTCCAGCAAGCGTCGCGATACCGCCAGAGGCCCATGGGAAGGGGAGGCGCTGCCCAGGTGCTCCAGCCCCAGAAGTAGGTTGAGCTGGTAGCGAAAGAACAACAACCTTTGGACCACGGGGGAGGAAGGTGGAGGGGCCTCCGGCGGGTAGCAATCGGTTAAGGCCAGATCCACTCCCCGGTGCAGCACCGCTTCCCCTAATTGCCGCACGGGTTTCACCGGTAAAGCTGTCATGTCGCCGTCCACGAATACGATCCCCTGAGCTCCTCGCAGCCGAGCGTAGAGGCTGCCCACTGCGCGGGGGATGTCGTATCCCAACGCCTCTTTAAAGATCAGGGGCTTGACCTGCTGCGGCGGGAAGCTCTTTAATTTTTCCACCGTGTCGTCGGTGCTTCCGTTGACTACCACCAGCACCTGCTTTACCGGCGTAGCTAACAGGGTCATGACCACCCGGACAATACTCTTTCCCTCATTGAGAGCTGGTACCACGGCGTAAAGCACGCTGCACTCTCCCTCTCTACTTTTTTCCTTCTTTTTCATAATATGTAAACAAAAACTTTGGGGGCCAGCCATGCTGGAATTTCGCCGGGGCGATATTGTAGCTCGACGCTCTCATCGTCAGGACTTGTTTTTCCGTATCGTTGAGCTCTACCGGACAGAGCAGGGAGACCTATACGCCCTGCTCCGGGGCATCGATTACCGTCTGGTGTGCGATGCTCCGGTGAAGGATTTGGTAAAGGTGGGGCCGGAAGCAGTGGCTTCCTATTGGCGCCAGGTGTTCCGCCGGCGAGCCGATCTCTTGCGGCGATACCGGGAGGAAGGGGAAGAGCCGGATTTTTTTAACCGGGCGAAACCCGAACTCTTCTCCATGCCCGGCCGGGTGCTGCATCTGGACGGGGATGAGGATTATCTAGCCCTTTGCCTGGCCACCTACCGGCAGTTAAAGGTGCCGGTTTACGGCTACGCGGTGCCGGAAGAGCAGCAAGCTCACTCTTTACGCGAGCTCTTCCCGCGCCACCTTCCCGAGATCCTGGTGCTAACCGGGCACGATGGCTTGAGAGGGGAGCACCCCGATTTTCGGGATTTGCGTAGTTACCGTCATTCCCGCCATTTTGTGGCCGCCGTGCAGGTGGCCCGTGCTCTGATACCTGATCGCGATGCCCTGGTGATTATAGCTGGGGCCTGTCAATCGTATTACGAAGCCTTGCTGGAGGCGGGAGCTAACTTCGCCAGTTCACCGCAGCGAGTGCTGATTCACGCCTTCGATCCAGTATTGATAGCGGCGCGGGTAGCCTTTACCCCGGTGGATAAGCTGGTGCCCCTAAAAAAGACCATCGAGGGCACCGTAACCGGATACGCTGGCGTGGGAGGAATAGTGACCAGGGGTCGTTTCCGTCAGGGGATGCCCAAGTCACCCTATTAGTTCTCACTTACTCCCGCCGCCTTTCATACATTGGTGGGGAAGAGGAGGACAGCAGATGGCGATGGGCTTGCATCTAGAAGCGGGAGTGCCTTACGTGGGCCCGCTGGCAGTCACCTTGGGCAGTGCCCGCCGGTTGGTGACCAGCTGGATACGCTGTTGCGGATTGGGGGAAGAGAGCCTGCCGGTCCGGGCCTTTCTGCTGCCACGGCTCCAAGGGCAGTACGAGTTAGTGCTATGGCGCGAGGAAAGATCGATCCTGAGATTGCCCGGCCTGGATGAGTTCCTGGTTTGGCGTCTATTGCGGGCTGCGCGGCGCCAGGGTGTGATGGTGCTTACCCCCCTGGTGGGGGAAAACAAGACACCCCTGGCATTATTGGAAGGAGCTGGTCTGATACTACAGTTTCGGAGGGGGGAGAAAAGGTGAGCTGTGCGGGAAAATACCTCTTGCTTAAATTGAACCAGGTGCTGGCCGAAGCTTCGACTCGTGAGCCGCTGGAACGAGAACTGGCTTTGCGGCCAGAGGACCCGGAAGTGGATACTCTGCTTTCGCTGCGAACCGAGGCGCAGGCGCGCTCGGTACAGGTGTTGGATGGCCGCGTGGTTTGGGATGGGACACTCGAGCTCCGGCTTTCCTACGTGGCTTGCCGCCCGAGCAAGCCGGTTTACGTCGCCCGCCTCTTCGTGCCCGTGTCTGGTGCGCTGGAATTCCCCGCCGCCCGCCCCGGCATGACGGCCGCTGTGCGCCTGGAGCTCCCCGAGGTGGTGGTGCGGCCGGAGAAGAAAGGGGGGAGGCGCCTCCGGCTGGCGGCGTTGTTGATAGCTCACGGCAAGTTAACCTCCTTGAAGGAGCTGGAGGTGTTAGAGGAAGCGCCGCCGGGCTTTCAAGTCAAGAAACGGCGTTTAAGGGTGGAAACCGTGGTGGCGTCTGCCCGAGCTCAATACCTGGGCTCCCGTGAAGAGCGGTTGCCGGTAGATAAGCCGGCCTTATGCTCGGTGGAGCACGTGCAGGTTAACTGTCACCGCCTGCAGGCCGAGGCGTGCGCGGGCGAAGTGCGAGTTAGCGGTGAAATAGAGTTGCAGATCCTGTACGCCGCGGCAACCGACGCTTGCCCGCTCTACGAAACTCGCTACCTCTTGCCGTGGGAGCAATTAATCCTCCTAGCGGGAGCGACGGCGGGGCTGGAAGCGCAAGTGGACGAAGTCAAAGCGGAGGCCAAAGTTAGGCCGAAAGGGGAGTTGCCCACGCGCACCCTGGAGTTGGAGGTGTTGGTGAACTTCCGGGTATTGTTGGGAAAGACGGTGGAGGCGGAGGTGGTCACCGAGGTCGAGGGCGGAGCCAAGACGCACAAGTCGCGCGTTTGGGTGGATAGGGTGCTGGCAAAGAAAGAAAAAGAGGAGAAGCTAATTCAGGAAGTAGCGTCCCCGATCGATCCGCCAGTGGCCAAAGTGGTGACAGTGGAGCCGGTGCTGGCGACGGTGACGAGTGTCGAGTCGCTGGACGGGACGGCTCTGATAAAAGGAAAGAGCCTGGTGAGGGTCATCTATGTGGCTACGGGCACCGGCCGGGTGCACGCTCTGGATGTTTTCCTTCCCCTGACCAGTTCGTGCACCCTGCCGGAAGCAGCTCCGGAGCGTCAGATCGTAGCCACCATCGATCCGGTGAGGGCTGACGCCTGCTTATCAGAACGCCGAGAATTGCGAGTGGAGGAAGTGGTGCGTCTCAAAGTAAGGGTGATGGAGAGGGTTCAGGAAGAGGTGGTAACCTGCCTGGAACTTCCGGCAGCCAACGATCGCCTGGTAGCCTATACCATCAACCAGGGTGACACGCTCTACCTGCTGGCTCAGCGCTTTGGTACCACTGTGGAAGCGATCATGGCTTGCAATCCTGGACTTGATCCCTATAACCTCCAGGTGGGTCAGGTAATCTACTTGCCCTGCCGTTCCTGAGGCAATAAAGTTAGAGGCTGGCTCTTCACGGAGCCAGCCTCTGAATAATTTAGTGAGGCATTCTCGGCCAATAGCGTTGTTGACGCTTCAGCGAAGCTTTCTGGCTTCGCTCACGGCTTGTTCTAGCAGCTCCAGACCCTGGCGAAGCTTGCGCACGGCCTCGCTGGTGTTCTGGGCTAGTAGAGCCAAGCCGTCCAGAGTCTGATCGGCGTTGCGCTTGCTGGCCAGCGCTAGAATTACCAGTACCAGAAAGTCAGTCAGTACGGCGGGCAAGGCTGCCACCCCCTAAAATCTCACCTGCAAAGCTTCCAGCACATGGGTTATCCGGTTAGCCACCGTGAAACGATCCGAGCCAGCGAAAAGCAATCCCACTGCCCGGTTGTCTTGATCCACGATCAGCGAGCCGCTATCTCCCGGTGCGCTCATCCGGGTGGCGACGAACTGGTCTTCAAAAAAAGCCTGCTCTTGATGTCCTAGGTTGACCGTCAGCGTTACGTTTACGTAACGTACCTCCCCGCTGGTCAAGCCGGTGGTGCGCCCGCATTTTTTTACCGCCATGCCAAGGGCGGGCTCGGCGGTTCCAGCTACTGCTCCTATTTCCATAATTTGACTTTCAACCAGTCCCGCTTGCAGTGGTCGGGCCAGAGCAGCGTCCACCCGATTGGTTGAGTTGGTGAGTCGGAGAAGTTTCAGGTAATAGCGCCGTCGGGTTAACAATCGTAAGGCGCTGTTAGCATATTGTTCCATAACGCGGGCGATGGCGCAAGTGGCCGGTTCGGCAGTGTAGCGCAGGGGCACCAGGCGGCAAAGCGTAGCTATGGAATCGTGTCCCGGTGTTCCCCCATCGTAGCTTCCCGGCTGTAGGATGGGGTCGCCTATTCGAGAGCGCCCATCGCGGCCATTGGTGCGGTTGGCTAGAATGTGGTTGTTGGAGAGGATCAGGGGCTCGTGGTTGATGCGGTCGTACACCACGGCGCCAAAGGTTCCTGCGGTTACCAGGTAATGCCCCAGGCTGACGCCGGGACGAGCCGGGCGGTAACGACCGGTGTAGCTCCCCAGCAAGTAAAAGCTTCCGCTTTCCACCACGTCGGTAGGAATACCTTCCAACTGCTGGGGGACACAAGCTCCTCGCGGCAGAGCGGTGGGCGGTAATTTTTTCTCCACCAGAACCACCACTGCTTCCTGGTCGGTCAACTCTCCCCTAACCATCTTTTTTCCCCAGCCCACTCCCACCACCGAAGGGAGGCTCAACAGCCGAGCTCGGTAGCGTTCCAAAAGTTTCTTCTCCACGCTTTCCCCTCCGCGTTTAAAGCCATCTCCGGGAGGCATGTTAGCCTCCCGGAGCGCCTCTACCTTATGCCTGGCTTCCCTTGGCGGTGAAGATCAGGAAGAACACCAGAATTACCAGGAGTATGAGCCAGACTTCTACCGTCATGCCCTGCATATAAATTTCCTCCTTATTTAGGTAAGTTTAAGAATTTACTGGAACAAACAACAGGAAGATCAACAGAATCAGCAACAGAACCAACCAAATAGAAACATCAATGGAAAACGGGGAAGTCATGGTTATACACCTCACTTAGCAAATTAATTAAATATCTTGCTTAGGTTTCGGTGGCTTTTTGGGGCAAGGTGGATAGTAGTAGATTAGAAGCAATACGATCACTACTAGTAGCAATATCCACCACCAGCTGAGATCCTGCAAGCTATTATTCATCAAACGACACCTCCTCTTGGGGCTCTTTGCTGAGCATTTTATTCCTGATAACGGAAAATGTTCCAATTATTATCGAAAAACCTGCTGCCAAGGAACCGCTGGGGTAAGGAAACATATACTGGCAAGTGAGGGGGTGAAATTCTTGTGGGATTTGTCCGGATTGGGCGATCTCCTGGGTAAGGTGGGCAAAATTGCAGGAGCTCTCCAGGAGCTCCGAGTGGAAGTGCAAGGGCGCTCGGTGGCTATGGTGCTCAACGGCCTACAGGAGGTGCTCCGGATTCGGCTGGCTCCGGAGGCGGTTAAAGATTGGGCTTACTTGGAGGCGGATCTGGCTCGCACCTTCAACCAGGGGGTGGCGCTTTCTCGCCAGGCGGCGCGCAAAAAAATTGAGGAGGTAACGGGCTGGAGCATACCCGAGATACCAGGGCTGTTCTGAAAGGGGACGGGCATGGATGGAAATTCAGGAAAGGGAAAGCGAGTGGCTAAGCTTTTTTCGGGAATTGGTATCGCTACCCCTGCGCTCGAACACCACGACGCAGGATCTGATTTTGCTGATGAGCTTGGCTAATTCCTTCCTAGCTTTGGGGATCATGCAGCGGGGGCGGTCTAGCGAGCAGAGTGGAGCGGAGATGACTGCTCTGCTCCGTCCTTTGCTGGGCGCTCTCTCGGGTCGCAAGGAAGGCGCTGGCGGGTTAGCTTCGTTGCTGGAGCAGCCGGAGATCTTGAGTTCACTCCTGCCCAAGCTCACCCGCCTTCTCCAGGGGGGAGGGGAGCCGGCTGGTAAGGAAGGAGCGGGGCGTAAAACCATCCGCTGGGACTTCGGGCGTCCTGAAAACGGCGAGGCTAAGAGCACCGGCTAGCACTTAACCAAAAGGCACCCAGGCGCATATTACTGGATAAAAAAGGAAAGGGAGGGTAAACGCTCATGGAATACGGCCTGCAGGATCTCAAGTGGGTGCTTTGGGTGCTCCTGATCATTTTGCTGGCGCCCTTTATCTTGCTCTTCTTGCTGCTGCTCCTGCTGTTCAACCAAAATCTCTCGCGTGAGCAGGTCTTTGCTTAAGCGGAGGGTGGCTCTTTGAGGGCCACCTTTCTAGTGGATTAGCCGGGACAACCCTTCCATAAGTCCCAGGCCGGCGCCGAAACCTAGCACCCCACGCCAAGAAGCAGCCAAGGGTAAAAGTTCAGCCAAAACCACATAACTCATGGCACCGCTGGCCAGGGCTAGGGAGAAAGGAACCGTAAAGGGGTAAAGGGTGCCTGTGGCCCGACCCAGCAAGGTTCCTAGTGGTGTGAACAGACTCAGGCAAAAGTTAAGGGCCAGAATGCACGGGACGGAAAGCCCGCCCCGGCGCAGGGGCACAGCGTTGATCAGGCCCTCGGGAAGGTTATGCAATCCCAGCGCCAGAGCCAGTGTCAGGCTGAGTTCTTGGGTTAAGAGGCTCCCGGCTCCCAGCGCTATTCCTTCTGGTAGATCGTGCAGACCGACGGCCAGAAACATGACCCAGCCCAGGCGCCGGTAGCTGTTACCAGTTCCTGCTAGCCGGCTTTGGCTGGCTAGCAATAAGAGCAACGCGCCACTGCCCAGCCCCAGGAAGACGGTGATCCAGGGTCCTTTCCACAGGCAGGGTAGCAATTCGGCTGCCAATACCTGGGTCATCACTCCGGCGGCGAAGCCCGCCAGGAAAGAAAAGGGCCATGAATAAGGGAGGGCAAGGCCCAGAAGCGCTCCTCCCAAGGTGGCGATTCCTGCCAGGCAGCTTAGCTTCAGCGTCTCGTCCATGCGCTTGCCCTCGCTTGGTTTTTGGGTTAAAGTTATGAGGGAATAGGCGGTTTGTATGCGAGGAAGCGATGTTACTGGCCTTAGCGCGGGCGAAGGTGAATCTGGCTCTGGAAGTGAGGGGCCTGCGGGCAGACGGTTACCACGAGGTGTTGACCGTGCTGCAGAGCGTGGCCCTGGCCGATGTGCTATTGTTTTCACCAGCGGCTGAAGGGCTTTTCCTGGAGGTCAGTGGCGAGCCGGTGCCGCGCGAGGATAACCTAGTGCTGCTTGCGGCCGAGCGCCTGCGCCAGGCCACGGGCTACCGGGGCGGAGCGCTGATCCGCCTCCAGAAAAATATCCCGGTGGCAGCGGGGCTAGGGGGAGGCTCAGCCGACGCGGCCGCTACTTTGCTGGCCCTGAACCGCCTCTGGGGCCTGGGCTGTCCGGAGGAATTTTTGCTGACCCTGGCCGGGGAACTGGGGGCCGATGTCCCTTTTTGCCTCCGGGGGGGGACCTTCTTGGGAAAAGGGCGGGGTGACGATCTTATTCCCCTCCCTCCTCTGCCTACTCTGGGGGTGCTGCTAGTCAAACCTCTTTACGGGCTGAGCACAGCCGAGGTCTATAAGGAATTTGATCTTCATCTAATTTCTCCCGCCTTTCCCGCCGAGATCATGGGTCGGCGGCTGGAACAAGGGCATTGGCAGGCGGCGCTCCGGGAAAGCGGTAATGTCTTGGAGGAAGTGGTTTTCCGGCGCTGCCCCGAGTTGCGTCGCCTGAAAGAGGATCTTCTAGGCGCTGGGGCGTTATGCGCGGGGCTTTCAGGCACCGGACCCACCGTATTTGCGCTTTTCTCTTCGCTGGAAGAGGCACTGGCCCAGTCGAGTTTTTTTCTGCTCCAGGGCTGGCGCGTCTGGGTGGCGGCTACAGCGCGGAGGGGCATAAGGCTATTTTGGGGGGAAGGCTATGGGCCGTCTGTTGCCGGTGAAGCTAGATAATTATAAGCCATTACGGGACGTGGTGTTCGAGTATCTGCGGGAGGCCATCATCAAAGGGGTGCTTAAACCGGGCGAGCGTCTGATGGAGCTCCAACTGGCTGAGGAGCTAGGGGTGAGCAGAACCCCGGTGCGTGAAGCCCTTCGCAAGCTGGAGCTGGAGGGCTTGGTGGTGATGCTACCACGGCGGGGAGCTTACGTGGCCGGGATCAGCGCCAAGGATATAGCGGATATCTTCGAGGTGAGAGCGGCTTTGGAAGCTCTGGCGGCGGGGTTGGCGGCCGAGCGCATTACCGACGAGGAACTGGAGGAATTGGAGCGCTCGCTGGTGGAATTAGCCAAGGTGATGCAGGCTAACGACTTGGAGGCCACGGTTTCGCTTGACACCCGCTTCCATGAGATTATTTATCGGGCCAGCCGCAACGACCGGCTGGTGCAAATAATCTCTAACCTCCAGGATCAGATCCACCGCTTTCGTCTGACTACGCTTTCCCGCCCTGGGCGCACTAAGGAGACTATCGAAGAGCACAAAAAAATCGTCGAGGCCATATCGGAGCGGCAGGCGGATTTAGCGGCCCAGCTGGCCCGGGAGCACATCGAGAACGCGGAGAGCAGCTTGCTAGCCAGCCTCTTACAGGAGGGGGAGCATGATACCTGCCATAGTGCTGGCCGGAGCTCCTAACGAGGGGCGGTTGCGCCTGGCCGATCCGGCTCCGTTCGAAGCCCTCATTCCCGTGGGCGGTAAGCCCTTAACCGCTTATGTTCTCGACGCCTTACTGGGCAGCAAAGCCATTGACCAGGTGTTGGTGGTGGCGCCGGACGAGCTGGCGCAGACTTACCCTTCCTCCTCGCGGCTCACTTTTATCGCTCCCCGCGATAATCTGTTGGCTAATCTGGCCGCTGCCCTGCCTCTGGTGCAAGCGAGCGAGCGCGTTTTACTGGTGACCGGGGACCTTCCTTTGCTTACTTCCTCGGCGGTGGAAGCTTTCTTGGAGCTCTGCCGGGATGAGGCGGAGCTTTATTATCCCATTATTCCCCGTTCTCTCCTGGAGAGTCGCTATCCGGGCATCAAGCGCACCTATGTGCGCCTGCGCGAAGGAGTGTTTACCGGTGGCAATGTCGGCTTGTCAAAGCCAGCGGCGCTGGCGCGTTGCTTGCCCCAGGCAGAACAATTGGTTCATTATCGCAAAAGCCCTCTGCGCCTAGCGCGGCTGCTAGGGGTGGGCTTGCTGCTGCGCTTTATTACCGGCCGGTTGGGGCTGGCGGAAGCGGAGCGGAAAGGCTCGGAGTTGCTGGGAGTGCGGGGGCGGGCGGTAATAGCCATGATACCAGAAATAGGTGTGGATGTGGACAAACCCGAGGATCTGGAATTGGTGCGGAGGGTTATCGGGCAAAGCCGGCCTTGTTAGCTACGGAGAGGGCGATAAAGCCGATTATTTTTGGTTTACAGCGCCAGGTTGCGGTTGACAAGCTTTTGCACCCATATTATAATCTCAATGAGATTTTTCGGGTTGTGCGAGCAAGCACAGGGCCTTTTCGGTGTTATCCGCTTGGTCACAAGGCAAAGGGGGTGGGTGGCGGCCTGTAGTTCGGAGGGCGTATTGGGATGTTCTGCTGGTTTTCCTGGCTAAAAATCTGTTTTAAGGAGAAAGGGGGCAGCGGTTGAAAGCCATGTTTAAGCCGAAGGTTCCCCAGAAAGAGATAAAGTACCAGGATCTGCGCATTTACACGGACGAAGAACTGCGTAATCCCACCGACGAAGAAATGAAGGCTTTCAAGATCAAGCACGACACTCCGCTATTGGACCAGCTGGAAACGGGCCCGTGGCCCAGCTTCGTAGCCGACCTTAAAGCGGAAGCTTGGCGGCGCCGTAAGTTGGCCGACGATCGGATGATGATCCCGCGCGAGGTGGTAGAAGACCTCCTGGGCCAGGTTGAAATCTCCTTCGTTCACGGTGAGACTCACTGGAAGCATGGCGGCATCGTAGGTGTGATCGGTTACGGCGGCGGTGTAATTGGCCGGTACTCCGACCTCCCTGATAAGTTCCCCGGTATCGCTCACTTCCACACTATGCGGGTAAACCAGCCCGCCAGCAAGTTCTATAAGACCGATTTTCTCCGTGCCATCTGCGATCTCTGGGAGTTTCGTGGCAGTGGGGTCATGAACCTGCACGGTTCCACTGGTGACCTGGTCTTCCTGGGAACCACCACCGAGCAACTCGAGCCCATCTTCCAGGAAATGGCTCATCACCTCAGCCAGGACTTGGGTGGTTCGGGTTCCAACCTGCGGACGCCCTCCTGCTGCGTGGGTAAGGCGCGTTGCGAGTGGTCTTGTTACGACACTCAAGAGGCCTGCTACGAGCTCACCATGCATTATCAGGACGAGCTGCACCGTCCGGCTTTCCCCTATAAGTTCAAGTTCAAGTTCAGCGGTTGCCCCAACGACTGCGTGGCGGCCATTGCCCGCGCCGATCTTTCGGTGATCGGCACTTGGCGGGACGGGATTCGCATCGACCAGGACGCGGTGCGAGCTTACATCAAGGGCGAGATTCTTCCCAACGCCGGAGCGCATAAAGGCCGCGATTGGGGCAAGTTCGATATCCAAAAAGAGGTCATCGATCTCTGCCCCACCAGGTGTATGCGCTTGGAGGGCGAAGAGCTATATATCGACGACGCCAACTGTGTGCGCTGTATGCATTGCATCAATGTGATGCCAAAGGCGCTGCGTCCGGGTAAGGACACCGGAGCCTGTATCCTAGTAGGCGCTAAGGCCCCCATCCTGGAAGGCGCGCAACTGTCGCTGGCCCTGGTGCCCTTCATGAAGATGGAGCCGCCTTACGACAACCTCAAGGAGCTCATCGATAAGATCTGGGAAGTGTGGATGGAAGAGGGCAAGAACCGCGAGCGTCTGGGCGAGCTCATCCAGCGCATGGGCCTGTGGCGTTTCCTGGATACCATCGGGTTGCCCCCGTCGCCGCACATGGTCTGGGCTCCAAGGGCCAACCCTTACATCTTCTGGAAAGAAGAAGATGTGCCGGGCGGCTTCAAGCGCGACATCAACGACTACCGGTCGCGGCACGCGAGATAAGGGAGGTGGGGAAGAATGGGCCTTTCGACTACCCGTTTTGGTGTTTTCAATCCCGAGAAGCCGCATGAAAATCGCATAACCGATATTGGTCCCCGGCACTATTGGGAGTTTTTCCCTCCAGTAATCCAGCGTAACTACGGCAAGTGGCTTTATCACGAGATACTGGAGCCGGGAGTGTTGGTGCATGTCTCGGAGACCGGGGAAAAAGTATATACGGTGCGCACCGGCGGGATGCGTACCATGACGGTGGCCTTCGTACGGGAGATCTGCGACATCGCCGATAAGTATTGCGATGGCTACGTCCGTTTCACCACCCGCAATAACATCGAGTTCCTGGTGGACAGCGAGGAGAAGCTGGAGGCGTTAAAGAAGGATCTGGCTAGCCGCAAATTTTACTCGGGCAGCTACAAGTTCCCCATCGGTGGCACGGGTGCCAGCGTCACCAATATCGTGCACACTCAGGGGTACGTGCACTGCCACACGCCGGCTACCGACGCTTCCTCCGTGGTTAAGGCGCTGATGGACGAATTGTTCGATTACTTCCAGAGCATGACCTTGCCGGCTCAGGTGCGCATCGCGCTGGCTTGCTGCCTCAACATGTGCGGTGCTGTGCACTGCTCAGACATAGCTATGGTGGGTATCCACCGCAAGCCTCCAGCGGTAGACACCGAATACGTGGCCAAGCTCTGCGAAGTACCTACAGTGATAGCTTCCTGTCCTCTGGGCGCCATATCTCCGGCTACCACGCCCGATGGCAAGAAGTCGGTTAAAATCCGCGAGGACCGTTGCATGTTCTGCGGCAACTGCTACACCATGTGCCCCGCCCTGCCCATCGCCGACAAAGAAGGCGACGGTATCGCCATCGTGGCTGGCGGTAAGGTATCCAACCGCATCTCGCCGCCCAAGTTCTCTAAAGTGGTGGTGGCGTATCTGCCTAACCATTTCCCGCGCTTCCCGGAGGTGTGCCAGACGGTCAAGAAGATCCTGGAGACCTATGCTAAGCACGCCAACAAGTACGAGCGTCTAGGTGACTGGGCTGAGCGAATTGGCTGGGAGCGCTTCTTCGAGCTCTGCGAGCTCCCCTTCACTTATCACCTCCTGGACGATTACCGCTTGGCTTACGACACTTACCGGACCAGTACCCAATTCCGGTTTACCGAGCTGGCGTGGGCGGTGTCCAAGGCGGCGGGCGGTGTAGAATAAAAAGGGGTTGATGTATTATGATGGAGGATATCAAAAACGCTATACTGGAGTATCTGACTTCCTCCAAGAAGTCGAAGCATTACTTCAAGGACTTGGAAAAAGCTGTGAAGCAGAAGGTGCCCAATGCCGGCATGCGGGACATCAAAAAGGCCTGCACGGAGCTGGTGAACGAGGATAAGGTGGCCTATTTCTCCACTGGCAGTACCACCATGTATTGCTTGAAGGGGAGAGAGGGCGAAACCACCGACACGGAGTAACCATGACGCTGCAGTGAATCTGGCGGAGGCTGCCGGAGGGTGGCCTCCGCTTATTTTCTCAATCACCTGGAAGGTGTACGGGCATGGAGGTGTAATCTTGGTAAGAAGCCGTGAAGACTACCAGTTTATCGCCGAGCAGCAGCAGCGCTTGGACGAGAACGCGGAATGCGCTACCTCCCTCTACAATTTGGGCTTTATGGCCTTGCGGGAGGGGCGTTTGGAGGAGGCGGAGGATTATTTTCGCGAAGCCATTAGCAACGGGCTGCGGATGTTTGAGGCCTGGGTTAACTTGGGATATATTTACTACAAGCGGGGTGATTTGGAAGGAGTAGTAGAAGCCAACCAGGCTGCGGTAGCCATCGAGCCTAGGTATTCGCGGGGCTACGCTAATTTGGGCTTCGCTTTCCTCCAGTTGGAGCGCACCGACGAGGCTATCGCGGCGCTGGAGAAGGCTATCCAATTAGAGCCTCGAATGGCTCAGGCGTGGTGCAATCTGGTGAGCGCTTATTTGCAGAAAGGGGATGTGGACAAGGCGGTGGAAGTGGGGCGAAAGGCGATAGAAATTGCCCCGGACTTCGGCCTGGCCCACAACAACCTGGCCTGTGCTTACTACCTGCGGGGCGATTATGAGTTGGCCGCCGAGCACGTACAGCAGGCCGTGGCTTGTAATTTCCCGGTGCATCCCGATTTTCTGGAGCGTTTGCAGCCCTACCTAAGACAGGGGGAAAAGCCATGAAGGAATCGATCAAGGCCGCTTACGAGGAACTGGTGGAGTGGGCCGATCTAATTTTCGCCCGCGCCCAGGAGCAGATGGGGAGTCGAATCAAGTGCCAGGTGGGTTGTACCGATTGTTGCTACGCAGTTTTTGGCCTTTTTCCGGTGGAGGCGGTGTATCTCCGGGAAAAATTTGCTGACCTCCCGGTGGAGGAACAGCAAGCGGCTTTGGCCCGTGCCGCTGTGGCCGAAGAGCAGCTGCGGGAGCTGGAGCGAAAACTAGCTCGGCACCAGAGTGACCCGTCAATGCAAGGAAGGATCATGGCCCGCGAGCGGGTACGTTGCCCGCTGCTGAATAACGAAGGGCAATGCGTGCTCTACCCGTTTCGGCCCCTGACCTGCCGGGTTTACGGTATGCCGGTTACCATTCAGGGGAGAGCTCAGGTTTGCTGGAAGGCGGACTTTGAAGCGGGAGAGCGGTACCAGGCCTTTAACCTAGATACCGCTTATCGTCAACTTTACCATTTATCGCTGGAACTCCTCGGCGATGAGGAACGAGCTGGGTTGTTGCTTTCGCTCCCGCTGGTGCTTCGGGTTTCGGTGGAGGATCTGCTGGCAGGTAAATGGTCCTGATTTCTACCAATGCCGTCCCCGGCAGCGCCGGCGTCGGCATTGCCTACCGAAACCCTGACCCCGGCCCCAATTATGTAAGGGGCAAGTGGGGGGCGTGGGGTAGAAATCGGGGGCCGCGGCTGCCCGTTTTTCAGGGGCCGCAGTCTGCTCGGTGAGGATGGCGCCCTGGGGGCAGACGCGAGCGCAAGCGCCGCATTCAACGCATTTCTTAGGGTCTATGAAGGCCCGGTTTCCGACCAAGGAAATGGCCCCGCGACGGCACACCTTGAGACAAGCGCCACAGCCAAGGCAGCGGCTAGGGTCTACGCGCATGTCGTTTCGCTTCCTTTCTTTTTCTCTAGGGTATTGCTAGCCGGGCCAGCGCTTCATTGGCAAAATCGGCCACCCGGCGGGTATTCAATTCCCCATGTTCATAGTATGCCACTTCTTCCGGATCCTGGGCAAGGGTTTCTAATTGCGGGGCGGTTGCTTTAAGCCCCAGCTGGCCTGCCAGGCAAGCGGCGTAAGCCCGCACGCCCGCCCGAGGGTTCAGCAGCAAATCGGGCACGCGAGGAGCTAGGCTACGCAGGAGCTCCGGTTTACTTTCTCCCACCCGGCACAGCGCCCGGAGCACGGTTTCCTGCAAAGTGGGATCGTCGAGCAAGGGGAAGAGGCGCGGAAAGTAGCGGGCGAAGGTGTCCGGAGCTCGGGCAGTGGCTTCGCCGATGGCATCAATGCAGCCCCAGGGGGAAGCGCTGGAGTCGCGGAAGTGGTTGAAGAGCCCTTGGAACACGGCCACGGCAGTGGCCGGCTGGTTTTCCAGCAGGGCTGCCAGCGCTCGCCCCATGGCCTCAGCGGCTCGCAGGCGGATGAGTTCTTCGCCGGCGCAGAGTAACCGCTGCAGATAGCGGGTGATCTTCTTGTCCTGTCGGGCAGCTGCCACAACGGGGTCTAGGCGGAATTCGGCCACCAATTGCTCTACCTCTCGTTTGGTCAGAGGCGCGGTGGGGGCCTGGAGTTCCGGTTCAGGTTTCAGGCTCCACTCCAGCGGCCTCGCCTGTTCCAAATGGCGTTGTCGCCCTTCCTGAGTAACTTCTTGCAGATCTTGGGCCAAGAGGACGAAGAAGAGAGCTCCCCGCACTCGCCTGCCTTCCCAGACCTTATCGGGAGCGATGAAGTGGCCTTCGACGTGGTAGCCCTCCACTATTTCCTGGCGGTAATCTTCCTCGGGGCTTAGACTCCAGGCCAGGTCCCAGTCCAAATCGCAGGCGAAAACCAGGGCATCGACAAAGGCGGCGCCCAAGTTACGGCCGGTCACGTCCAGAGCGTAGACAGCTCCACAGCGCGGGCATTGACCCACCGGCATCAGCGAAGGTCGCTCGGGGGGGTTGATCTCCCGCGGCCGGGGAATGGGAGAGCGGCAAAAAGGGCAAAGGGCCGGCTCCCAATTGGGTTCCCGGATTATAGGCGTTTTGCCCATGGGCGCTAATCGTACCTCCCCGGTATCTCAATAGTAGCGCAGGTATTGCCGGGGCCACAGGACTTGGTGGTAATCTTGGGGCCTTTGCCGCGGGTGCCCATCTGGTAGCTTACCCGGCTGATAACCCGCTCCAGGTGAGGCGATTGGCATTGGGGGCATTGCAGCGTGACTTCTTCATTGGAGTCACGAAAGAGCTTTTCGAAGACGTGACCGCACTCGGAGCATTTGAACTCGAAAATCGGCATGACGCAAACCCTCCACATGGTGGCTTTGCTTAAAGCTTATCAGGAAAGCGCGGGGTTTGTCTACTAAAGTGGGCGTCTCGGGGTCTTATCCTCAGCCGTTGGGAGCCGTCGTTGGGGTGGCGTCGCGCGGTTAAAACCTTATCGGGGCCTAGGCGTTACGCCCGGGCCCCGATCTTGGACGCCTCCAGGCTCAAATCGGAAAGCCGATGCCCGGCGAGAAAACGGGACTTGCCGAAAAGGGTCAGAGGCTTTTTTCCAAAATAAGAGTAAACTCCGGGGCTTTGCCGCTGACGGTCACGCTCCACCCTTGGTTACGGGCCAGGCGGCTGATATTTTCTTTCGAGGCGCCCGAATCTACCAAAACCTTAATCTTTCCCTTGCCTCCCAAGCGGTCCATCTCGCGCTTTACCATCAATACCGGTTCGGGACAAAGTAACCCTCGGGCGTCGACCAAACTCTCCACCTTTTCCCCTCCTTGTCCGCTTTGGTTAGGCCTGGACTTGCTGGGCAACGCCCACCGGTCGGCTCGCCCAGCCGATCACCGCGGTGAGTATCAGGCCCAGGATAACGGCCAGCTGGCCATTGGGCGGCATTCCTTCGGTGGTGGCAGCCAGGTTGAAGTTGTAAGCCAGGGCTGCTCCCACGATCATGCCGGTAACCGCTACGGCTGCGTCCATATTACCTTCGGATGCTGCTACCAACTGGCGCAATGGGCAGCCACCCAAAAGGACGGAGGCCATGCCCCCCAAGGTCATGCCCAGAAAATTCCACAACCCGCTGGGGTTGACGATGGGCTGCCCGGCGAAGCCAAGTTTAAAGGTGTGCAGCCAAAAGACATCGCCTAGAAAAACGGTGATTAGAATGGCGAGGAAGCCGGTTAGCAGGTAGCTGTCGCGAAAGAAAGCGTAGTCTCGGAAGCCGCCGATCATGCAAAGGCGCACCCGCTGGGCCAGGATGCCCAGAATGGCACCGGCGGCCAAGGAAAGAAGCACGGGGGCGTGCATACTTCCTGGTCCCGAAGTGCTGTACAAGATAAAGGAAGGTTTTAAAAATATGAACAAGAGGAGGATCAACATGGCTCCCGGGAAGAGGTGGCCTCCTAAGCGGCTTTGGGGCTGAGCTCTTCCCAGGGTGAAGCGCCGGTTGATGAAGAAAATGCCGATGAGCACTCCAACGACCAGGCCCAATAGCCCTACCACCGCGTTGAGATCACCGGCTGCTAGACGCAGCACCATGCGTAAGGGACAACCCATAAAGGCCAAAAAACCAATCATGGCAAAAAAACCTAGCACAAACCGCGTCCATGGTGCAGCGCCACCCACCGGTCGAAAATCCCGGGTGATTAAGGCCGAGATCCAAGCTCCGAGAACGAGGCCTACAATTTCCGGGCGCAAATATTGGAGTTTGGCTGCCCGGTCCAGCCCCACCGCACCAGCAATGTCACGCAGGAAGCAAGCGATGCAAAAGCCCATGTTCGGCGGGTTACCGTACTTCATCAGCACTAACGCGAGTATTCCCACTATTACCCCTGCCGCGCCGATACGCACCTTGTCCGGCAACTGTATCCCCCCTTCTACTTTTAAATTTTTATTTCGGCGTTGGGGGAACTCTTTCCTCTTCGTTATCCTGCGTATGAATTAAATTTATCCTGGGTGGCGAATTGTAGGAAGAGGCGGGCCAGGTGGGGAAGGGTGCGATAGCGAGAGTAGATGAGGTAGAGTTCCCGGTGCAGCGCTCGGCCTTCCAGCCGCACGCAAGCGAGCTTTCCCTGCTGGCAGCGGCTCTCAGCAGCCCCCCGGGAGACAAAGGCTCCTCCTAGCCCGGCTTCTACTGCCGCCAGCACCGCTTCGGTGGTGTTAAACTCGGCTACGACATGCAATTTTTCCGGGCTTATGCCCCAGCGGCGCAAATGTTCCTCGACGGTTTGCCGGGTTCCCGAACCCTTTTCTCTCCTCACCCAATCCAGTTCCAGCAAGGTCTCGGGAGCGATCGCTTCTCGGTTAGCTAAGGGGTGAGCCACCGGTAGCACCAGCACAATCTCGTCGGTAGCGAAAGGCACCGCTTCCAGGGTGGGGAATTCAGGGGGGGCTCCCACGGCACCGAGACAAAACTTTTGCTCCAGCACCTGCTGCTGCACCTTTTCGGTATCGGCTATTTGCAAGTTAATGCGGACCTGGGGATATTTCTCGCGGAACCGCCGGATGAGTTGGGGCAGCACATAGTGGCCGGGTATGGTGCTGGCGCCTATGTCGAACGCTCCCTTAATTTGCTCGGCGTGGGTTTTCACCGCTTTCTCGGCTTCGTTAAGGGTCTGGATCACAGAGCGGGCGTAGGGCAGCAGTATTTCTCCTGCCTCCGTGAGAACCAATTGACGCTGGTCCCGGTCGATAAGCTTGGTTTCCAAATAAGCTTCTAGCATAGCAATGTGTTTGGAAACCGCCGGCTGGGTAAGATCCAGTTCGCGGGCTGCTATCGAGAAGGATCGTTTTTCGGCTACGAGGACGAAGGTCTGAAGCCAGCTGAGTTTCATCCTCCCCACCTCCCTTCGCTTGCTTTTACTATAACTTTCAGGAATATATCTGGTCAAGGGAGCCTAAAATAAAGGGATTTCCGGGTGCTATGCCGAAAAAACTTCCCTTGGGATTAAAACTGTAGGCCAGGCGCAGAACTTGGCGGGAAAGCTGTTGAGGTTAGGGTGGGATAAAGCGAACGATGGAAATGGTAGCGGTGATATTGGCGGCGGGCAAAGGGACGAGGATGAAGTCCCGCTGGCCCAAAGTGCTGCACCGGGTGGCCGGGCGACCGATGCTGGAGTTAGTGTTGCAAGCGGTCAGGGAGGCAGGTGCTTCCCGGATCATCGTGGTGGTGGGCCACGAAGGCGAGGCGGTGGCTGCGCTACTGGAAGGCCAGGCCGAGGTGGTGTGGCAGACCGAGCAATTGGGAACGGGGCACGCTTTATTGCAGACTCAGGAGCTACTCTCAGGATTTACGGGGGATCTGCTGGTATTGCCGGGCGACGTTCCTCTGGTGCGCGGGGAGACCTTGCGCTCTTTGTGGGAGCGCCATCGAGCCGCCGGCGCCGCGGCTACGGTGCTCACCACGGAACTGAACGATCCTACCGGTTACGGGCGCATCGTGCGAAATCGCGATGGGGAGCTCAGTCGCATCGTCGAGCACAAGGATGCCACTCCAGAGGAGCTGACCCTGCGGGAGGTCAACACCGGCATTTACTGCTTTGGCCCCCAAATTTTTTCCGTGCTGCCTCAGCTCCGGCCGGACAATGTCCAGCGGGAATATTACTTGACCGATGCTCTGGCCTTGCTCCTGCAAGCCGGCCAACGGGTGTGCTGTTGGAAGGCTCCGGAGGCCGAGGAGTTTAAAGGAGTCAACGATCGGAAGCAGTTGGCTGAAGCCGAGGCCGTCCTGCGACGAAGGGTGGCGGAGGAACTTATGGCTTCTGGCGTCACTCTGGTAGCTCCGGAGCTCACCTTCATCGAGCCGGGCGTGCGCGTGGGGTCCGACACCATTATTTATCCTTTCACTTTTCTGGAGGGACGCACGGTAGTGGGAGAAAATTGCGTCATTGGTCCCTGGTCCCGATTGCGTGATGCCGTCCTGGGGCAGGAGGTAATACTGGAGGGAGGGGCGGTGATAATCGAAGCGGAACTGGAGGACGGCAGTCGGGTGGGGCCCTTTGCCTATTTACGGCCGGGTAGCCGGTTGCGCGCCGGAGCTCGGGTGGGCACCTTCGTGGAAGTGAAGAATTCGGTGGTGGGTCCGGGCAGCAAAATTCCGCATCTGAGCTATATTGGTGATGCTGATATAGGGGCAGGAGTGAACATTGGAGCGGGGACGATCACCTGCAATTACGATGGCGAAAAGAAGTGGCCTACCGTAATTGAGGACTTTGCCTTCATTGGCTCTAACACCAATCTGGTGGCGCCGGTGCGGGTAGGTCGCCGCGCTTACGTAGGTGCTGGTTCTACCATCACCAAGGACGTTCCTGAAGAGGCCCTGGGGGTGGCGCGGAGCCGGCAGGTGAACATACCAGAGTGGACTAGAAGAAAAAGGCGGTGAGCGGCAAGTGGCCTTGTTTTCCCGTTTTAAAAATATGCTGATCTTTTCTGGTAACGCTAACCCCAAGTTAGCAGCCGATATTTGCCAGTATCTGGGTGTGCCGTTAGGCGACTGCGTTGTGGGGCGCTTCTCCGACGGGGAGATCTTTGTCCGCATCAACGAGAATGTTCGGGGGGCCGATGTCTTCGTCATCCAGCCCACCTGTTCGCCTGTGAACGAAAACCTTATGGAACTTCTCATCCTTATCGACGCATTGCGCCGGGCTTCGGCGCGGCGCATCACGGCGGTGATTCCCTATTACGGTTATGCGCGGCAGGATCGCAAGACACGCGGGCGCGAGCCGATCACGGCTAAGCTGGTGGCCAACCTCATAACTGCGGCGGGAGCGCGTCGGGTCTTGACGGTGGATCTGCACGCGGGGCAGGTGCAAGGTTTTTTCGATATTCCGGTTGATCATCTGCCCGCGGGACCTTTGCTGGCTCAGCATTTGGCGGCGCGGGAATTGGAAGACGTGGTGGTGGTCTCCCCTGACGTGGGTGGGGTGGTGCGAGCGCGGGAATTGGCCAAGCGCATAGGCGCTCCCCTGGCGGTGATCGATAAGCGGCGCCCCGAGCCGAACGAAGCGGAAGTCATGAATGTCATAGGGCCGGTGCAAGGCAAGACGGCAGTTATGGTGGACGATATTATCGATACGGCCGGGACCATCGTGCGGGGAGCGGAAGCTTTAATCGCTTGGGGGGCTAAGGAGGTTTATGTGCTCTGCACCCATCCGGTCTTTTCGGGCCAAGCGGTAGAAAGGCTCAACACCCCAGCCATCAAGGAAATATTTGTGACCGACACCATTCCCTTGCCGCCGGAGAAGCGTCTGGACAAGGTCACCGTGGTTTCGGTGGCACCCTTGATAGGAGAGGTTATCATCCGCATTCACGAGGATCTTTCCGTGTCCAAGCTTTTCGATTAAAGCTCGGTCTCAACGGGAAACAAAAAAGGGGGGGTGTAGCCCCCCCGCTTCAATGTTACCGGTAACTAGGTGGCAACTGGGAAGGATTGGTGTATTGGGTGTGACAAGCGGTGCAAGGAAGTAATTCGTAAGCCGGCTTGGTGGGTTTCTCCGGATTGTAGTTGGGATTGAACACGGTTTCGTGGCATTGGAAACAAGTCCCCATGGTAGGCCGAGAGTAAGGCAAGGTAGCGATGGTTTTCACCAAATCCGGGCGCCAGTTGCTGTAGTTGCTAAACTGGGGTAGCTGGAAAAGATTGCGTTCGTTGATGTTGAAGTGGGTGGCTCCGGAATGGCAAGCAACGCATTGGATATCTGCCTTGAAGTGAATCAGATGCGGGTCCTTAAGGTCTCCCGGCATAGAAGGTACCCGGTAACCATCGTGGCAGCCAAGGCAGACGCCACGGTCGATGGGCACTTTCAGGGATATGGGTTTCCGATAGTCCCCGGTGGCGTGAGCTTTTTCCATAGCCGCCAGATCAATGTTGGTGTGGCAGCTTTCACAGCTAATCTTGTTATGGAAGGAGAACATCCAGGTGGAAATGTAAGGCCACATCTCATGACACTGAGCGCATTTGAAGCTGGCCAACTGGTACTCTCCCGCCACCGCTTCGGTTCCCGGGGCCTTCGGGCCCTCTCCGCGGGCGCTTAGTATGGCGTTTAAGCCTACGCCGAGCACGAACAGCAGGGCCACGATGATGTAAGGAGACGCGCTCTTGAAGTTTATCCCCCCCACTGTTTCACCCCCTTTCGTAAGGGTTTTTCGTTGGTGAAGCTTTTCGCTTGTTTGATATTGATTCCACACTGGCAGGGAGGACTCCTGCTTCACTGAAAACGATATTACCTGGCTTTTAAAATTGCTCTGCCCGGCCTCTTCGCGGGTTGCCCCTTTTCTGCAAGTCGCGAGACTCCGGGTTCGACGGGAGAGGCTGAAATGATTTAAAATAGTGGGGAGAAGTTAGCGGAGAGGAGAAGACACATGCTCAGCGTATCGAAAATGATTTCTGGTCAGGAGGAGCTCGGAGACCGGCTGCGCTACGCCGGAGGGGACGGATCGGTGCGGCCGGTGGTGGTTTGGAACTCCACCCGCGCTTGTAACCTCCGCTGCCTTCACTGCTACGCCAGCGCTACTCCGGGACCGGCAGCGCACGAGATGAGCACTGAGGAGGCCCGCCGGTTTATCGAGGACCTGGCCACTTACCGGGTGCCGGTGCTGCTTTTTTCCGGCGGTGAACCCCTTTTGCGTCCCGACTTTTTCACTCTGGTGCATTACGCCCGCTCCCTGGGTCTCCGGCCGGTGGTCTCTACCAACGGGACTCTCATCGACCGCGAGGTGGCCCGCCGCTTTAAAGAGCTCGGGGTGGGCTACGTGGGCATAAGCTTGGACGGTATGGAGGAGTTCAACGACCGGATGCGAGGGGTGCCGGGAGCTTTCGCTGCTGCTCTAGAGGGCATTCGCGCTTGCCGTGAGGTGGGGCAACGGGTGGGGCTGCGCTTCACCATCACCCGCAATAACTACCGGGAAATACCGGCTATCTTGGATTTGGTGGAGGAGGAGGACATCGATAGGGTTTGCTTTTACCACCTGGTTTCGGTGGGGAGGGGCCGGCATTTATTGCAGGAGGATCTGGATGCGGAGACTAAGCGGCAGGTTTTGGATACTATCATCGAGCGCGCTTCACAGTTTCACCGGAAAGGGAAAAACAAGGAAATTCTCACCGTCGATAATCACGCCGACGGCGTATATCTTTACCTGCGTTTACGCCGGGAACGACCGGAATGGGCCGAGCGGGTTTACGCTTGGCTTAAGGCCAACGGGGGCAACCGCAGTGGCCTGGGGATCGGAGCGGTGGACTGGGACGGCTACGTGTATCCCGATCAATTCACCCGCGAGCACCCCTTGGGCAACGTGCGCGAGCAGAGTTTCAGCACCATCTGGTTCGAGCGCCCTCCGGAACTGCTGTTACAACTCCGGGATCGGCGCCGCTATTTGCAAGGGCGATGTGCTCGTTGTAAGTGGCTGGAGCTCTGCAACGGCAATTTCCGCGCCCGCGCCGAGGCCGTTTACGGTGATTTCTGGGCTCCTGATCCTGGATGCTACCTTACCGATGCGGAGATAGGGCTTTAGCGGTATTCGCTGTGCAGCCCGCCTAGCAGATAATTGACGCCGAAAAGGGTAAAGAGCATTACTAAGAAGCCCAAAACAGCCACCCAGGCGGCCCGCCGCCCGCGCCAGTAGCCGCGGGTGAAGCCGTGCAGGTAAAGGGCGTAAACTACCCAGGTGATCAAAGCCCAGGTCTCCTTGGGGTCCCAGCTCCACCAGGCGCCCCATACCTCCTCGGCCCAGACGGCGCCAGTGATGAGCAGGAGCGTCTGAAAGGCGAAGCCGAAAGCGATGGTGTAGTATGTGAGTTTTTCTAGATGGGGCTGGGGACGTCGAAGGTACATCAGTGCCAAAGCGAAGGCGAGGGTAAAAGCGCCGTAAGCTACGATGGCAGTGGCCACGTGCAGTTGCAGCCAATAACTCTGCAAGGCGGGGACCAGGGGAGCGGCGGCCCGGCGCAGGTAAAAAGCGTAGGCCATCAGCGCCAGCAACACTGGAGAGAGGTAGATGCCTAGCTCTGGTAAGCGGTAGCGCCTGATAGCGTACAAGGCCGCTATTCCCGCGCCCCAGAGGAGCAACAAGAGAAATTCGTAAGTGTTGGCAAAGGGCCAGCGGCCGCTGGCCACGCTGCGGGCAACGATGTTGACCGTCAATGCCACGACACCTAGGGCCAGGAGATAATAGGCTAAGAGGGCCAGCCCTTCTTTTTTAATCCAGTAATAAACGGCGTAGAAAGCGAGGGCCAGCCCGAAGGCTATGAAAGCGAGGGTGAAACTCTGGTTTTCCCAGACCGACATGCTCATTTGCCTCCCTCTCGGTCGATGTCTAGCTGCGCGCGCCGCGGATGCCAGATAAGGTGCAGCAGCACTCCCAGCGAGGCCAGGATAAAACCAGCGAAGGTTAGCGGCAGGGCGGGATTTTTCTTGACTTCCAGCCCGGTGTATTGCTCCGCCTGGTCGAAGACGATTTTGGCTCCGGTCAGATCGCCTTCCTTGCCCAGTGGCAACAGCCCCATGGTGACCGGTTTGCCCTGGAAGTAGAGAGCGTAAAATACCTGGGGTTGCCCCTGGGCGTTAGGGTAATACTCGGCTATTAACTGGTGGAACGGTCCCAGGGCCAGAGGATGGTCGGGTCCGCTTAAGATGCTGAAGGGAATAGTTTGGTTACCCATCAGCAGGCGTCCCTTGAGCATCCAGCCGTAACTCATCTGATAGATCTTTACCCCCCGGTAGGATAGGGGGTGGTTGACGGCGATGGTCCCCTGGCACACCTGCTGACCTTGCTGCAGCAGGATCACCTGAGTGAGGTACTGTTTGGGTAGCCCGTCGGGATAGTATTCAACGTGGAAGCGGTCTACACGGAGGTCGAAGGGGAAGTGTTGTTCGTTCAGGTTGACGGTTTGACCGGGCACGGCATCTACGTCGAGGTGTTGGGTAACGTACGGAGTTACCAGAAGGGAAGCCAGGATCAGGATAAGACCAGTGTGGGCCAGGACCAATCCCCACCAGCGGGGGTGTTTCCAGGCCAACCGCGCTCGCTCCAGGGTGCAAAAAGCCAAGCTTACTAGTAACCAGAGCTCTGCCAGCAGGTACCACCAGGAGCGAAAAAGGTTGTCGAGGTGAAGCTGCAGAAGCAGTTGACTTAGGAACTCGCCGTAGCGGCCCTGATAATAGGTAGCGGGCTGGCCCTGGGGGATGACGGTGCCCAGGGCGGCGGCAATGGCTATAAAGCCTAGGACTAAAAGCACGTGGGGAAGGGAAGTAAAATGCTTTTTAAGGCGCTGGTAGATTTTCTTCACCTTCTTCGCGTTCCCAGACCATAGGGGCGTTCAAGTAGAATTCTAGCGCCAAACTGGGAGGCACGCAAGAGTTGGGCGAAAGAACTAGAATCAGGGCGGTAATAGGTTTAGGCAATCCGGGGCCCCATTACGCTTTTACCCGCCACAATTTGGGCTTCATGGTATTAGATCGGCTGGCTTCGCGGCATCACCTTTCCTTTCGCCAGCAATCTCGCTGGCAGGCTATGTGGGCTAAGCTGCCCCTGGAGGGGGGGGAGGTGCATTTGCTCAAGCCCCTCACCTATATGAATCTTAGCGGGGAGGCGGTGCGCCGGTTATCCCAGCGCTACTCGCTGCGGCCAGAAGAAATATTGGTGGTTTACGACGACATGGATCTCCCTCCTGGGCGCTTGAAACTGGCTTTATCCGGCTCGGCTGGAGGACATCGGGGCATGGCCTCGGTGTTGGAAGCTCTGGGGACTCCGGCGGTGCCCCGGTTGCGTTTGGGCATCGGCCGCCCTCCGGAGGGGATGGACCCAGCGCTTTATGTCTTAACCCCTTTTGCGCCAGATGAACTGCCCGAAGTCGATCGCTGGCTGGATCGGGCGGTGATGGTGCTGGAATGCGTTTTGCGAGAGGGGATGCTAAAAGCCATGAATAAGTTTCACCAGCGCCAGCAATAATCTGCTGGTAAAGTGGCTATGGAGTGGTTGTTACAGCTTTTCGCTAGCGCCGCTTCGGTGCAGAACCTGCGGCGGGCCTTAGAGGAAGGTCGCTCTCAGGCGGTTTACGGGGTAAGCGGCACGGCCTTGAGTTTCTTGCTGGCCGCTCTTTGGCACCGGGAAGCAGTGGGGCTGGTAGTGGTTCCGGAGGAGGAGACGGCCCTCTCTCTGGCCGCGGAGTTGAAGTTGCTCTGGGGAGAGCGGGTACTGGTGTTTTTCCCCCGCGACCCCTCGGGATCGGCCAGCCTTTCCTCTTTTGTTCCCCGCCAGCGGATTTTATCCTTGTCGGCCCTGTTGCGCCGCCGGGGTCTGGTGGTGGCCACCGCCCCGGCGCTGCTGGCTGGGCTTCCCTCCCCGGAGCTCCTGGCTTCTTCCTGCTGGGAACTGAGTCTGGGGGGGGAAATCTCCCCCGAGGAGTTGGGATCGCGGCTGGTGCAGGCCGGCTACACCCGGGTCTCGACGGTGGAGCTCCCGGGGCAATTCGCCCGGCGCGGCGGCATCATCGACCTTTTTCCCATCTCCGCTACGCGGCCGGTCCGCCTGGAGCTGGACGGAGACCAGATAGTGCGCTTGGTGGCCTTTGACCCCCTTACCCAGCGCTCTCAGGAGCGGCTCGACCGGGTGGAATTAGATCCCGCCACCGAGTTGCTTCTGCCCGGAGTTCCTCCCGCCCCGGCTCGCGAAGGAGCTCCACCTTATTACGTTGAGTCGTTGCTGGCTCAACCCTCCGTTAAAGTGTCGTCGTTGCTGGATTATCTGACTCCAGAAACTCCTCTGGCACTGGTGGAGCCTCGGATGGCGGCCAGACTGGCGGAAGAGGAGGAAGAGCGTCGTCGCTTCCATCTTCAGGAACTCATCGCCGCCAAACGGCTGCCACCAGAGGTGAAGCGCGCCTTTTTCCCCTGGGCGCGTCTCGCGGAGCTCATGGCGTCTTGGCGCGGGTGCCTGCGGCTTTCCTTCTTACCGGAAGATGATGGCCAGGCTCGGGGCCTGGCGGTGCGTACGGCCCCCAATTTTCTGGGCAAGCTGCCTCAGCTGGTAGAAGAGTTGCGAGAGTTCACCCGCGACTACCGGGTGATTTTATTGGTGGATCGGGAAGAGCAACGTCAAGGGGTGCTGGAAGGGCTGCGTTCGTATGGATTCGCTCCCCGGCTGGAGCCGGGCGCTGCTCCGGTGGGCACGGTGACGGTGCTCACCGCTCCCGGATTGCGCGAGGGGCTTATCTTCCCCGAAGCTCGGCTGGTGCTACTGACCGCGGCCGAGATCTTTGGCCAGCGAGCGGTTTCTTTTTCTCCGCCCGCCACTCCGGTGGCGGAGGAGGAGCGAGAACTCCGACCGGGAGAATACGTGGTTCATCCGGAGCACGGTATAGGGTTGTACCGGGGGCTGGTCACGCTAACGGTGGAGGGAGTAACGCGGGAATACGCCCTCATCCAATACGCTGGGGAGGATCGTCTCTACCTCCCGGCCGACCAATTAGGGGTGCTGGAGCGCTATGTAGGGGGGGAGGGAACTCGCCCCCGCCTTTCCCATTTGGGCGGAGCGGAGTGGCAGCGGACCCGGGCGCGGGTGAAGAAGGCGGTCACCGATGTGGCCAGGGAACTTTTGGCCCTCTACGCGGCGCGGCAGACGGCTAAAGGACACGCTTTTTCTCCCGATACTCCCTGGCAGAGAGAGTTTGAAGCGGCTTTTCCTTACCGGGAGACCCCGGACCAGCTGCGGGCTATCGCTGAGGTCAAGGCCGATATGGAAAAACCGCGCCCCATGGATCGTTTGATCTGCGGGGATGTGGGGTTCGGTAAAACCGAGATAGCTTTGCGGGCGGCTTTTAAGGCGGTGATGGATGGCAAACAAGTGGCCGTCCTGGTACCCACAACCATTCTCGCTCAGCAGCATTACCGGACCTTCTCGCAGCGTTTTGCCCCCTATCCGGTCAAAGTGGCCTGGCTTTGCCGCTTTCAGACCCCGGCAGAACAGCGGGAGGTGATAGAGGGACTAAGGACGGGGGCAGTGGACATCGTTATCGGTACCCACCGTCTGCTCCAGGACGACGTTTGCTTTCACGATCTAGGGCTGGTGATTATAGACGAGGAGCAACGCTTCGGGGTTATGCAAAAAGAAAAACTTAAATTGTGGCGGCGAGAGGTGGATGTGCTAACCCTCACAGCCACTCCTATTCCCCGCACTCTTTACATGTCTCTAGTAGGACTGAGGGATACCAGCATCTTGGCCACTCCTCCTCCCGACCGCCTTCCAGTTGAGACTTACGTGGTTGAGGAAGATCCAGTTCTTATCCGCGAGGCTATCCGCCGGGAGCTGGCGCGGGGAGGTCAGGTTTACTTCGTCTATAACCGGGTGGCCGGGATCGTAGAGGTGGCTAACTGGGTCAAACACCTGGTGCCGGAAGCCCGCGTGGCCTACGCCCACGGGCAGATGCCGGAAGCGGTGCTGGAGCGCATCATGCTGGACTTTATCGACCACCGCTACGATGTGCTGGTAGCCACCACTATTGTAGAGAATGGCTTGGATATCGGCAATGTCAACACGCTAATTGTCAAGGACGCCGATCAACTAGGTTTGGCGCAGCTCTATCAGTTACGTGGGCGGGTGGGGCGCACCGATCGCCTAGCCTACGCTTATTTCCTGTACCAACGTGATCGGATCATCAACGAGGCGGCTCGTGCTCGCCTACGAGCCATCCGGGACTTTACTTCCTTGGGCGCCGGCTTCAAAATTGCCAAGCGGGATCTGGAAATAAGGGGGGCGGGCAATCTTCTAGGCACCGAGCAGCATGGGCATATTCAGGCGGTGGGGCTGGATCTCTATTGCAGCCTGCTTCAAGAGGCGGTGAGGGAACTTCGGGGCGAGCCGGTAGTGGCACCAGTGGACCCTTCCATCGACTTAGTGGTGGCGGCCTATATCCCCGACGATTACATCCCTTACGAGCAAAAAATGGAAATTTACCAGCAATTAAGTCGGGTGCGAGCTCCAGACGAAATCGACTCTCTGGCTCGTTATTGCAGCGATCGCTACGGTTCGCCGCCTCCTCCCTTTCTTCTGCTTTTAGCTGTGGCTCGTCTGCGAGCTCAGGCGAAGCAGCTACGCGTGCGCTCCATTGGCCGCCAAGGCAATTACTATCGCCTGGTGTTCGCTCCGGATCACGTCTTCGAGCCCGCCCGCCTCCTGGCGGTGGCGGAGAAGTGGAAGGCCCGTTTGCGCCAGGAAGGTGAGGACTTTGTGGTATTGCTGCCTGCTCATGGTAAGGGACCGGAAAGCGAAGCGGAACTTAAAAAATTGTCACAATTTCTTGTGGATCTCCAAGAAACTCCTTTATAATGTTGGAGATGAAGTGGGTGCAGGAAGATCTTTCTGGTAAAAAAATGAATAATCAAGCGGGCCATGCTGTATACTACTTCTAAAGTGAATCGCTAAAAAAGCTCTTAGGTGTGGTGGAGAGATGCCGGATAAGGAGGTTAGGAGAAGGGCAATGAAAGCAACGGGAATTGTTAGGCGAATTGACGATTTGGGGCGCGTGGTCATTCCCAAAGAGATTCGCCGGACCCTGCGGATCCGAGAGGGCGATCCGCTAGAAATCTTCGTCGATCGAGATGGCGAAGTGATTCTGAAAAAATACTCTCCTATAGGCGATCTGGGAGATTTCGCTAAAGAATACGTGGATTCGCTCTGCGAGGCAGTGGGTCACATCGCCTTTATTACCGATCGCGACACGGTGGTGGCGGTGGCAGGTGGCCCTAAAAAGGAATACATCAACAAGCCTGTGGGCTCAGCGGTGGAGAAAGTGATGGAGGGGCGACGGGCGGTGGTCATCAACTGCCCCGGAGATCCTCTATGCCAAGAGAGCCTTCTGGGGGAGGAGGAGGGGCAGTTCGCTTCGGCGGTGATTGCTCCCATCGTGTCTGAGGGGGACGCCATCGGAGCGGTGGTGCTGCTCTCACGGGAAGAAGGGACTCGCATGGGCGATCTAGAACTCAAGCTAGCGGAAACGGCCGCTTCGTTTCTGGCCAAGCAGATGGCGTGAGGTGAAACCGGCGTCGGTGTCAGCGCAAGGAGGAAGGCTTATTATCGCCGGGTTGGGCCCAGGCAGCTGGGATGCGCTTCCCCTGGGCGTGTTGGAGCGTTTGCGTCGTGGGGGGGTTATTTTTTTGCGTACCGAGCGCCACCCGGTGGTGCCTCGCCTGCGCGCCGAGGGCATTAACTTCACGGTTTTAGATAAGTTTTTCCGGGAGGAAGCGGCCGCGTACCAGCGGGTGGCTGCTATCTTGCTGAAGGAGGCGGCCACTATGGGAGAAGTGCTGTACGCTGTTCCCGGCCATCCTTTAGTGGATGAAGGGGGCGTCGCCGTTATCCGAGAGCGGGCAAAGGAAGCGGGGGCGGAATTGCAAATCTTGCCCGCCCCCAGTTTGCTGGACGCTGTCACCACCTTCCTGGGGTTGGATTCGGAGCGGGGGCTGGTGTGGCTCCGACGTCCGGATGACCGCTGCTTCTCTCCCTCCCTCCCCGTGCTGATATGGCCGCTGGAGAGAACCCAATTGACTGATTGGCTTTCCTTCCTACTCAGCTATTACCCTCCCCAGCACCCCGTCACGTGGGTAAATGCGTGGGAGAACTCCGGTGCGGCCCGGCAGGGAAAAACTCCGCTGGTGCGGCTGGGGCAGGTGCTCGGGGAAGGGCCCCTGGCTGTTTCTCTCCCCCCGCTGGATCAACTCTCTCCCCGGTATTCTCTGGCCCCGTTGGTGGCGGTTATGGCCGAGCTCCGGGGTGAGAAGGGCTGTCCCTGGGACCGGGAACAAACTCATCAAAGCCTGAAGCAATACTTATTGGAAGAAGTGTACGAGGTGCTGGAAGCCATCGATCGCGTGGAGGAAGCGCCGCATAACCTGTGCGAAGAACTGGGAGACTTATTGCTGCAGATTATTTTCCACTGCCAGATAGCTGCCGAGGCTGGCCGCTTCGATGTGGACGAGGTAGTGCGGAATATAACCGACAAGATGATCCGGCGTCATCCTCACGTCTTCGGCGGGGAGTGGGTGGCAGACAGCCAGGGAGTTATCCGGAGCTGGGAGAGGATCAAGCGGCAGGAGAAGGGTGGTCGTACCTCGTTAATGGACGGGTTGGGGAGGAATTGGCCGGCGCTGCTAAGGGCGGCCAAAGTGCAGCGGCGCGCTGCCCGGGTGGGCTTTGACTGGCCGGACTGGCGTGGTGCAGCGGCCAAGGTGCGGGAAGAGTTGGAGGAAGTGGAGCGAGCGCAAAGCGGCAAGCCGGAGGAGCTCCTGCTAGAGCTGGGGGATCTGCTTTTCGCGGTGGTTAACCTGGCTCGCTTGCTGGGAGTAGAGGCGGAAGAGGCTTTGAACCGCAGTGTGGACAAGTTTATTGCGCGGTTTCGATATTTGGAGGCCAAGGCCTACCGGGATGGCGTATCTCTGGAAGAGGCTGGTTTGGAATGGCTGGACGCCGGGTGGGAGGAAGCCAAGAAAAAACTAAAAAAAACGCCGGAAGAACCGATATCACAGCAGGAAAAGCGTAGTGTAGAGAGAATTAAAGAGTAGCAAATTTTTGAAGCCAAACTTTGGGAGGGGTGCCCATGAACAAGTCTGATCTGGTAGCCGAAGTAGCCGAGAGGGCCGATATGGCCAAGAAAGACGTGGAGAAAGTGGTGACTGCAGTTTTCGACGCCATTGCCGATGCCCTGGCGCGGGGCGACAAGGTGCAGTTGGTAGGGTTTGGCACCTTCGAGGTACGGGAAAGGGCGGCGCGCAAAGGGCGTAACCCTCAGACGGGAACCGAGATCGAAATCGCAGCCTGCAAAGTGCCCGTCTTTCGGGCGGGTAAGGCGTTAAAGAACGTAGTGGCACCCGGGTCGGCCCGCGAGTGAACCTGTAAAGTTGCGCCTGGACAAGTTCCTTCAGGTAGCGCGCTTGATTCCGCGCCGGGCGGTAGCCACCCAGGCGTTGCGCGAGGGTTTAGTGACCATTAATGGCCGGGTGGCCAAACCATCTACTCAGGTGAAGCCGGGAGATGTGCTCATGCTTGCACTGGGGGATAGGCTTTTGCGCCTGGAGGTAGTATCGGTCGAGGTGCCACGGCGTAAGGGCGAGGCGGCTGAACTCTACCGCCTGCTACCGTCTTGACGCACCGTGCCGATACGTTGAGCTTAAAAGAAAAAAGAGCTGGAAAAAGGGGCTGTTCCCAAAAAGGCAGCCCCTTTAAAATTTCTCGCAGGTCTAGGAGCGCGGGGAGGGGCCATAAAAATTAGGCGAGGAGGTGAGGTGATGGATTCGGGCAAGCGACACAGCATCACTTTGGAAGAAAGAAAGCGTTTAGTGGCGGAGGGGGTGCGGCACGTAGGTACCTTTTCCGATACCGAGATCCGCGCCGATACTTGGATGGGGCAACTATGTCTCCGGGGGGAAGATTTAAAAATCGCCGAACTCAATTTGGAGACGGGCCGCCTGGTGGTAGAAGGTAAGCTTATCGGTCTTGCCTATGGGGAGGGAGAAGCATCCGGTGCTCCCCGCAAAGACTGGCGCCGCTTGTGGGATCGACTATGGCGTTAGATCTGCTACCTTGGCGCGAGTTGGGCTGGAGCCTGGTGCTAGGATGGTGGGCGGGACTGCTTTACGATATATGCCAGTTGCTGGGGAGACAGGCTCGGCGCCGACGGTGGGCTCGCACTTTGCTCGATGCTGTCTTTTGGCTTCTTCTAACAGCCACACTGGTCTTTTTTCTCTTGCAGGGATGGACCAGCGAGTTGCGGCTTTATCTTTTTTTAGGCATGGCGCTGGGATGGTACCTCTACCGCCGCGTCCGTCGCTGGCGATTACTAAGCAGGAAGTAGAAGCTTTTCAGAAGGAATTTATTTCCCCCTCGGCGAAGGGATTCATAATATATTTGTACTGAATCTGTGGACAATGGGGATAGTTTTGTGGATAAATTTAGCTGATAAACCAGGTGGATCAATTTGCGGATAGAGCTAAGAAAGATGGAGCGCTTGAGCTTCCGGGAGCGCCAGGCGGTGGTTTTGAAGGAAATGGGGCACTCCATCGAGGGTATAGCCCGCAAATTGGGGCTTAGTTCCTCGACGGTGACCACACTTTTGCACCGGGCGCGCCAGAAGGGGTACGAGGTGGTGGTGATCTTGCCGGGCGAGGCGCTGTTACCGGTGGAAGAGGAGGGGGAGGATGAAGCGGAGCCGGGCCAAGAAGCCTAGCAGAAAAAAGCGTCTCAATTACGGGCGCTTACCCGTCCTACTTTTTGTCCTTTTTCTGGCTTACCTGGTGATCGTAGCCGGTGGGCAATTGCGGCAATTGTGGGTTATGAAACGGACGCTGGCGCAGGCCGAAGAAGAGCTTAAAACTCTGAAGGCGCATAACCAGCAGCTATGGGAAAAGGTGCAAGTGTTGCAAAACCCGGGAGCTCTGGAGCAATTGGCGCGCCAGCGTCTGGGCATGGTGAAACCGGGGGAGGTACCGGTGCTGAACTCCTCTCCCCCGTCCCAGGGACCTAACCAGGCCGCCCCTAAGGAATGACTTTGTTTAGGGGATACTCGATGATGTCTTGCGCCCCAGCCGTTTTCAGCGCCGGTATAAGATCCCTTACCTCGTGCTCATCGATTATCACTTCCAAAGCTACCCAATTGCCGTTGTGCAGGGGGGAGATGGTAGGGTGTTTCATAGCGGGCAAGATGGAGAGCACGGCGGGCAGCTTTTCGCCGGGAACATTCATCTTCAGCCCCACTTTGGCGTAAGCGGCGATGGCGCCTCGCAGCAAGAGGGCCAGTTTCTCCAGTTTGTCGCGTTTCCAAGGGTCGTCCCAGGCCCGTTGGTTGGCGTGGAGACGGGGCGTGGATTCCAAGATGGTGGCCAGTATCCGCAGGTTGTGAACTCGCAGCGAACTCCCGGTTTCGGTGAGATCCACGATAGCGTCCACCACATCTGGCACTTTGGCCTCCGTGGCTCCGTAAGAGAACTCCACCGCGGCCGTCACGCCATGCTGAGCCAGGAAGCGCCGGGTAAGGTTGACGAACTCGGTAGCGACGCGCTTGCCTTCCAGGTCTTTAACTTCCCGGAAAGGGCTATTCTCCGCCACGGCCAGCACCAAACGGATGGGGCGGCGGGATTGTTTGGAATAGACCAACTCGGCCACCTCGACTACCTCGACGCCGTTTTCCTGAATCCAATCGTAGCCGCTGAGGCCGGCGTCGAGAACTCCCTCGGCCACGTAACGCGGGATTTCTTGCGCCCGCAACAGCACCACTTCTATCTCCGGATCATCGATGTGGGGATAGTACGAGCGCCCGGTAGCGGTGATGTGGTAGCCCGCCCGTTCAAAAAGGCGAAAAGTGGCTTCTTGTAAGCTGCCTTTGGGCAGGCCCAATCGCAGTCTGTTCACCTTGCTGGCCCCTCCTAAGCTTGGCTTAAAATCGGGTGCAGCCCTGGTCAATATTAACTAAGGGAATGGGCTCCGGTCAAGGGGGGAAAAAATGCGTGTAGCCGTCGTCGACGTGGGCACCAATTCGACCCGTTATTTGTTGGCTGAGGTAGCGAAAGGGCATGTTGAACTCCTAGAAGCGGATTTAAAAATCACCCGGCTGGGAGAGGAATTGCTGTCGGGGCGCCTGGGCGAGCAAGCCATGGCGCGTACCCTAGCCACAGTGGTAGCTTTCTGGCGACGGGCGGCCAGCAAGGGGGCGGAAAGGATCGTTATCATAGCTACCAGCGCCGTCCGGGAAGCCGCTAATCGGGAAGAGTTTGACTCCCTAGTGTTTCAGGCCACCGGCCTGCGCCTGCGGGTGCTTTCCGGCGAGGAGGAGGCTTACTACACTTTTCGCGGTGTGCTTACCGGAATGCCTGCTCTTTCCCCCCAGAAGGCGCTGGTGATGGATTTAGGCGGCGGCAGCACCGAGTTTGTCTGGCAGGAAGCGGGGAAGCTCCAGCTTTCGAGCCTGCCGCTAGGGGCGGTTCGCCTCGCTCTGGCGGTACCAGAAGCGGATTACCTGCTGCGGGCCAGAGAGCTCCTGGCCCCTTTACTTTTGCGGCTGCGCCACCGTGAACTGGTGGCCACCGGGGGAACGGTTACCACCCTGGCCGCCATCGACGCCGGCATCGATAACTATTACCCCGGTTGCGTGCACGGCCGGTATCTAACCCAGGAACGAGTGCGAGAAATCCACGCTTACCTAGCCCGGCTCCCCGTGGAGGAGCGGCGCCGGGTTCCAGGGCTGCAGCCGGAGCGCGCTGACATCATTGTGGCTGGGGCAGCGGTGGTGCTGGCGGCATTGGAACTTCTGGATCTCCCTCGATTAACCGTGAGCGAGCACGACTTGCTCTGGGGAGCGGCGTTGGCGGCTTCTGGGGTTGTCGAAGGGGAGGGATAGGGCCCTAACCTCTTTTGACATTTATTTCCACCTCGGGCGGTTATAATGCCGAGAAAGCCGCTGGCGGAGGTGGTAACTTGCCTGCGAGAGAAAGACTTAAATTGGTGACCCCAGTGGAGGCGTTGCCGGCTCGTAAAGCCCGGAGTAATGCGCTGGGGCTTCTCTGGCCGCATCTTCCCGTTTGCCTGATAGGTGTTTTTCTGGGCCGGGCTCTCCTGCTGGGGGAGTTGGCTCCCTTCGGCGTGGCGTACGGCGCTGCCGTGACTTTGTCTATGGGGCGTTCGTTTTGGCCGGTGTGGTTGGCGGTGCTGCTGGGGCAATGGTGGGTCTTGCCATTGTCCACGCGCCTTGCCGGCGCAGTGGCTTTGCTGGGTACGGCTCTGATTCTGGGACTGGTGCCTGCGCGTTCCTTGCGCTCACCTTGGAATGCCTCCTTGCTGGTGGGTAGCAGTTACCTGGTGCTGCGCTCCCTGATCCTGTTAGTCGGCCAGGCCACTGCCCATACCTATATCAGCCTGCTGCTAGAGGGCGTTTTTGCCGGGGCTTTAACTTTTGTTTTCCTGCGCGGCCTCAGCGCCTGGCAAGCCAAAGGATTCAACCTGGCGATAGAGGAGCTTTTTTGCCTCTTCGCTCTAGGGGCAGGAGTAATTGCGGGGACTGGGGAAATGGCCTGGGGTATGGTCACCGTCAAGGGGGTGCTTACCCGTCTGGCTCTTCTGCTGGCCGCCCAGGCAGGTGGAGCTGGAGTGGGAGCGGCTGCCGGGGCTTTGCTAGGAATTATTCCCGGGCTCTCTCTTTCCAACCTCGCCAACACCGTGCCCAACTACGCTTTTACCGGGTTGCTCGCGGGTAGCTTCCGCAGCTTCGGCCGGGTGGGGCAGGTGCTGGGTTTTGGGTTAGGTAATTTGCTGCTGGTGTTGCCCTGCACTGCTGAGGCGGGGCTGCTGACCGCCATCGTGCTAGAAACTGCCCTGGCGGTGGCGCTTTATTTCCTCCTGCCTTCCCATTGGTATGCCGGGTTGCAGCTGGCGTACGCCAGCGCTCTTCCCTCCTCCCCCCAATCGGAGCGTTTAGACGATTGGATTACTGAACGGCTGGAAAATTGGAACCGGGTATACCGGGAACTAGCCGCTACCTTCAGTGCCGCCGAGAGGGAAAGCAGTCCTTCCTGGCCGGGGGCGGAGGAAGCGGAGAAGGAGGTGTTGGAAGAGCTCCGCCGCCGTATCTGCTCCTCCTGCCCCCTGTCTCGCATCTGCTGGGAGCGGGAAAAGGAGAAGACTCTGGCCTGGTACCGCGAGGCCTTAGCTTTTGTTCGGCGCAAGGGCGCCGTCCGCCCGGAGAACCTGCCTTCCCCGCTGGCTCGGCGCTGCCTTCGCTGGGACGATCTCACCCTCACCCTTGCTTTCCTGTGGGAACTACATCGCACCAACCGGTTTTGGTGCCGGAAAGTGAGGGAGAGCCGGGCCATGGTAGTGGAGCAATTTCAGGGTTTCGCCCGAATGCTTCAGGACCTGGTGGGGGAGGTGGGGGATAAATGGCAGCGAGTGGCGTTGGTGGAGCGGGAGCTTTTGCAGCTGGCGGCCAAAAACGGACGGCAAATTAAACACTTGCAAGTCCGCCTGCGCCCGAAAGGGATGGTGGAAGTGGAAATCACTGCCCGGGCTTGCCGCGGGGAGCGCTTCTGCCAGCGCGAGTTAGCCGATCTCCTGTCGCGTCTGTCCCGGTGGCCCTACACGGTGGCTCACGCTAATTGCCCCTGGCCGCGGGAAGCGGAAGAGTGCCGTTTTCTGCTTTACCCGGCTTTGCGCTACCGCTTAGCACTTGGTATGGCGCGCTCCAGCGAGGGCTGCGTTTCTGGTGACACCTACAGTTACGTGCCTCTACCCGGCGGGCGGTGCGCTCTGGTACTGAGCGACGGTATGGGCAGGGGGGCGGGAGCGGCCGTAGAAAGCGCCACGGCGGTTTCGCTATTAGAGCTCCTTTTAAAGGCTGGTTTTGGCGAGGAACTGGCGGTGAAGCTTACCAACTCCCTGGTGCTTCTGCGCACTCCCGGCGACGCCTTCACCACTCTGGATATGGCAGTGATCGATCTTTACACTGGCCGGCTGCGGTGGGTGAAGATAGGGGCATCTCCAGGATTTGTCTTGCGGCGCGACGGTGTGGTAGAAATAATAAGAGCCTCTTCGTTGCCAGCTGGGGTATTAAGCCCCATCGATATCGTGGTGCTGGAGCGCGATCTGCGCCCGGGCGATGTGGTGGTGCTGGGTTCGGACGGCTGGTTGGAAGCTTACCGGGGCGAGCGAAAAGAGGAGTGGTGGGCGGAGCAACTCCAGGAAAGCGGTCCTAGAGAGGCGGAGGAACTGAGCCGATGGTTGTTGGAGCGGGGTCGGATCGCAGCGGGAGGACGCTTGCAGGATGACGCCACGGTGGTGGTGGCTAAACTGCTAACGGTGTAGGCTTAAAGAACGGCAGGAGATGAGGTCGTTGGATCTTCTACCGGTGGTGGAATTAACCGTAGGCGAAGAGAACATGCTGTCCGTGGGCGACCGAGTGGTGGTAGGAGTGTCAGGGGGGCCCGATTCTCTGGCCCTGCTCGATCTTCTGCACCGATTAAGCGACGGCTTTAAGTTGGAGTTGGTGGTCGCTCACCTGCATCACGGCTTGCGTCCCGAGGCTGAGGCCGAAGCGGAAATGGTCAGGGAGCAAGCGCTCAGATACGGTTGCCCGTTTCACATGGGGCGGACCGATGTGCAGGCGCACGCCCAGCAGCACCGCCTCTCGGTCGAGTCCGCGGCTCGCGATCTCCGGCGGCGCTTTCTATTAGAGATAGCGAGCCAAACGGGAGCCACCAAGATAGCTCTGGGCCACCAGGCGGATGACCAGGCGGAGACTGTGCTCCTGCGCCTGCTCCGGGGCACTGGTCCTGCCGGGCTGAAGGGAATACTCCCGGTACGGGGCCCTTTCATCCGTCCCCTTTTGCGTATACGGCGCTGGCAAATCGAAGCCTACTGTCGGTGGCGGGGGCTGCACCCTTGTCAGGATCTTTCTAATTGGTCTCCGGAGTTCACCCGCAACCGTGTTCGGCACCAGCTCCTCCCCTGGCTGGCTCGCGAATTTAACCCGGCGGTGGTGGAGCTGCTGGTGCGGCTGGCGGAGTTGGCGCGAGCCGAGGACGCTTTCCTGGAAACCCAGGCGCTGGCGGCTTACCGCCAGCTGGCTCGCCCCGACCGGGAAGGGGTGTTGCTGGAACTCTCCTCGTTGCAAGAGCTCCCCTTGGCTTTGCTCCGGCGGGTGCTTCGCCTGGCCTATCGTGAGGTTTTGGGGAGGGAGGACAAGGAGCTCCCTTTCGAGCATGTGGAAGCGTTGAGGCGGCGCTTACCGTGCCCCCGAGGGGAACTCTCGCTGCCTGGCGGAGTGAGGGGAATATGGGAGAGAGGGCAGTTGGTGCTGCTTCCTGCGACCGCTGCCCCGCCGGTGCCCTTTTACGCCTATCCCGTGTCGGTCCCAGGGGTGACCTATTTGCCCGAGGCGGGTTGGGTACTGCAGGCGCGCTTGCTGTCCGTGGCCGAAGTGGGAGATCCACGGCGTCTAGCTCCGATCGAAGCCTTGCTCGATTGGGCCCACCTGCACCCGCCCCTTGTAGCGCGGCGCCGCTTGCCGGGCGACCGCTTTCACCCCTTCGGTTACCCGGCTCCGGTCAAGCTCAAGGATTTTTTTATCAACCAGAAGGTTCCTCGGCGGCTGCGGGACCGCCTTCCCCTGGTGGAAGATAAGCAGGGCATTGTCTGGGTAGGCGGGGTGAGGGTGGGGGCACGGGCGGCGCTGGGAGAAGGAACCACTGACGTGCTCCACCTGCGCTTGACCCCTTTAGAGGATGAAGCGGAGGACGGCGACAAAAATTTTCCTTGATCGTAATGCGAAGGTGGCTAGGAGACTTTATTTCCGCGGTGAAAATGCGGTATAATTTCTTAGTTAAAGGAATTGTCTAAAGCCTTGTAGGAGGTAGGAAAACTTTTGCCCAGGTGGCTTAAGAGCTTAATTATCTATTTGCTGCTGGTCCTGGGTGTAGTGGTGCTTCTCCGTTACGCTACTCCAGTTTCTTCGCCGGCGGATCATATTTCCTATTCGGCTTTCCGCAGCCTGGTTACCCAAGGCGAGGTAAAGGAAGTAACCATCCGGACGGAGAACTCGGCCAACTACATCACGGGCAAGAAAAAGGATGGGGCCAAATTTGAAACGGTGGGGCCGCCCTTTGACACCACGCTTTTGCCCCTGCTGGAATCCAAGAACGTGACCATAGAGCAGCAGCCCGCTCCTCAGACTGGCTGGTGGTCCAGCCTCATCCTGACCGTTTTGCCCATGTTGCTGATCCTGGGAATCTTTTTCTATATGATGCAGCAAGCCCAGGGAGGGGGCAATCGGGTGATGTCCTTTGGTAAGAGCCGGGCCAGGCTACACACGGACGAGCGCAAGCGGGTCACCTTCGATGATGTGGCAGGTATTGAAGAGGTGAAGGAGGAGCTCCAGGAGATTGTGGAGTTTCTTAAGAACCCGCGTAAATTCAGCGAGTTGGGAGCTCGCATCCCTAAGGGCGTGCTTCTCTTTGGCCCGCCTGGCACCGGTAAAACCCTAGTGGCGCGGGCGGTGGCTGGGGAGGCTGGGGTTCCCTTCTTCAGCATCAGTGGCTCCGATTTTGTGGAGATGTTCGTGGGCGTTGGGGCGGCAAGGGTGCGCGACTTATTTGAGCAAGCCAAGAAGAACGCCCCCTGCATCGTCTTCATTGACGAAATCGACGCTGTGGGACGCCAACGCGGAGCAGGGTTAGGCGGTGGCCACGATGAGCGCGAACAGACGCTCAATCAATTGCTGGTGGAGATGGATGGTTTTAGCCCCAACGAGGGTATCATTGTCATCGCGGCTACCAACCGTCCTGACATCCTAGATCCTGCTCTTCTGCGGCCGGGGCGTTTTGACCGGCAGATAGTGGTAGATATGCCCGATATCAACGGGCGCAAGGCCATCCTCGGGGTGCACACGCGGGGCAAGCCTCTGGCTGACGATATCGACCTAGACATTCTAGCCCGGCGCACCCCTGGTTTCAGCGGTGCCGACCTGGCCAATGTGGTCAACGAAGCGGCTCTTCTGGCCGCCCGGCGTAACCGCAAGCGCATCCACATGGAAGATTTTGAAAACGCCATTGAGCGGGTGGTGGCCGGCCCCGAAAAGAAGTCAAGGGTCATCAGTGAGCGGGAGAAGTGGCTGGTTTCATACCACGAGGCGGGGCACGCTCTGCTTGGTTACCTCCTCCCCCACACGGATCCTGTGCACAAGATTTCCATCATCCCCCGCGGGCGGGCGGGTGGCTATACGCTGCTGTTGCCGGAAGAGGATCGCTACTACATGACGCGTTCTCAGCTGCTGGACCAGATTACCATGTTGCTGGGAGGGCGGGTAGCCGAGGATCTGATGCTGGGAGAGGTCAGCACGGGGGCGCAGAACGACTTGGAGCGGGCTACCGAAATTGCTCGGCGCATGGTTATGGAATACGGGATGAGCGATGTGCTGGGGCCTTTGACCTTTGGCTTTAAGCACGATACTCCCTTTCTCGGTAGAGACTTAGCGCGCGATCGTAACTACAGCGAGGAAGTGGCTTCGGCCATCGACCGCGAGGTGCGCCGCATTGTCGAGTCGTGCCACGAGCGGGCCAAGAATCTGCTCATCGAGAATAAAGAAAAGCTGGAATTGGTGGCCCGGGCTTTATTTGAGAAGGAAACTCTAGAGGCCGAGGAATTCCAGGCCTTAATGGAGGGGAAGGCCGTATCCCGCGTTTCCTTCCCCAAGGAAGAGAGTTTGGAAGGTGAGGCAGCTCCTGCTGTTAGGCCGGAGCCAGCGGTAACCATCAAGCCGCAGCCCCAGGTTTAGTAGGCAACCTTGGAACTGGAGGAGGTATTTGGTGGACGTGGAGCGAACCTTTCTTATGGTGAAGCCGGATGGTGTGCAGCGCGGGTTGGTAGGAGAGATTATCAGCAGGTTGGAGCAGCGGGGGTATAAGTTGGTAGGGCTCAAACTCCTGCGGCTAACTCCCGAGCAGGCCGAGAACCATTATGCTGAGCACCGAGACAAGCCCTTCTTTCCAGGCCTGATCGCCTACATAACTTCCGGTCCGGTGGTGGCCATGGTCTGGGAGGGCAAAAGGGTGGTGACGGCGGTCCGGGAAATGATGGGGGCTACCGATCCCCAGAAAGCTTTGCCCGGCACCATCAGGGGCACTTACGCGGTGGATATCGGGCGCAATGTGGTGCATGGCTCCGATTCGCTTGCCACCGCTGAGCGGGAAATAGCGCTATTCTTTTCTCCGGAGGAATTAATTTCCTACGAGCGGGCCCTAGACACTTGGATTTACGAATAAGCTCGTAAGCTTAGAGTCTACGGGAGGGGAATTACTGGTCCCCTCCTTTTAGTTTGGAGCTCGACCGTTCGACCCAGCTTTGCTGCGCTTGGTGGTGTTACTGTGGCTTTTGAGGGCCTAATGTTAGGGTTGGATTTCGGCAACTGCTATAGTACATGAGAGCGAAAAACATCCTTGCTGAAGGGGGAAAGAGCGCCCATGCGTCAGGTGCCCAGCGACTTGGAGATAGCTCAGGCTCACCGGCTAATTCCCATAAAGGACATCGCTGCGTCCATCGGTCTGGAGGAAGAGGACATCGAATATTACGGGCGGTATAAGGCCAAGGTGCGCCTGGAGGTCTTGGAAAAGTTCCGTGGCCGCCCCGATGGCAGGTACATAGACGTTACCGCCATCACCCCCACCCCTTTAGGAGAGGGGAAAACGGTTACCACTATCGGTCTTACCCAAGCCCTGGGCCGATTGGGGCAAAAGGTGATTTGCACTTTGCGCCAGCCCTCCATGGGCCCGGTCTTTGGGATTAAGGGTGGAGCAGCCGGTGGGGGGTACTCCCAGGTGGTGCCCATGGAGGACATCAACATTCACTTTACCGGAGACATTCACGCTGTAGGCCAGGCGCACAACCTTCTAGCCGCTATGATCGATGCTTCTCTCCTACACGGTAACCCTACTGGGCTCGACCCGTTAACCATTATGTGGCCCCGAGTGGTGGATGTTAACGACCGGGTTCTCCGGCAAGTGGTGGTAGGGCTAGGGGGACGTGAGAATGGTTATCCCCGGGAGACGGGTTTCGACATCACGGTGGCCTCGGAGGCCATGGCCATTCTAGCCCTCACCACTGGACTGCACGATTTGCGCCAGCGTCTAGGAAAGATCGTGGTGGGTTATAGCCACTCCGGGAAGCCGGTAACGGCGGAGGACCTGAAAGCGGCGGGAGCCATGACTGTTATCCTCAAGGAGGCGATTAAGCCCAACTTGGTGCAGACTCTAGAGGGCCAGGCCTGCCTGATGCACGCCGGCCCCTTCGCTAATATCGCGCACGGGCAGTGCTCCATTTTAGCCGACCTGATAGCGCTCAAGTTGGCCGATTACGTGGTCACCGAGAGCGGCTTCGGGGCTGACCTGGGCATGGAGAAGTTTATGAATATTAAGTGCCGTTACTCGGGACTCCGCCCCAACTGCGTGGTGGTCACCTGCACCGTGCGAGCTCTGAAGATGCACGGAGGCGTGGGCAATGTGGTGGCGGGCCGGCCTTTGCCGGAGGAGATCTTGAAGGAGAATGTACCGGCGGTGGAAAAGGGTTGCGCCAATCTTGCCCACATGATTCGCCTTGCTCGCTATTTCGGCGTCCCGGTGGTGGTGGCCATCAACCAGTTTACCACCGATACCGCGGCCGAGATCGAAGCGGTGCGGCAAAAAGCGCTGGAGGCTGGCGCGGAGGGCGCCTACCCCATAACGGTCTGGGCCGACGGCGGCGCTGGGGCGCTCGATCTGGCTCGGGCGGTGATGCAGGCTTGCGATAAGCCTTCGCACTTTCAATTCCTCTATCCCGACCACTTGAGCATCAAGGAAAAGATCGAGATCCTGGCCACCAAGGTGTACAATGCAGCGGGGGTGCGTTACGAGCCGCTGGCGGAAAAAAAGATCGCCCTTTTCGAGCAGCACGGATGGGGGCGGTTGCCCATCTGCATGGCCAAGACCCACCTTTCTATCTCCCACGATCCCAGCCATAAGAACGTGCCCGCTGACTATATCTTTCCCATCCGTGATATCCGGGCTTCGGTGGGGGCGGGGTTCCTCTACCCCCTGGCTGGAGCGATGCGGACCATGCCGGGGCTACCCTCCCAGCCAGCGGCCTTTAAGGTGGACATTGACGACCAGGGGCGCACGGTAGGTTTGTTCTAAACCGTCTCCCCCCAGAGTTTAGGACACTCTCGGCAAGGAGGAAAGAGCTCCTTTTGCCGGAAGGAGGCGCGGAAGCTCTGGTAAAGGGGGCTTGACCAGATCTCTTCCCAGGAGGACTGGCGTAGATCCCCCAGGATCAGCGGTTCGTAGGTGACTTTTTCCCCCTGGCGCGCAAAGGTGGGGTTAGTGGTCACCGGCAGGTTGGTGAAAGTGCAAGGAGATACCGTTCCCTTCACACCGATGAAGGCGGCGCGGAGGACATTTTCGGTGCAATAAAGGTTGTGCTTCCAGGGGTAGGGCAGGTGATAATGCACGGCCAGGCCGGATCGCCTCCCCGCCTTGATGGTTTGCTGCAAGATCTTTTTGATCCTGCCGAGCTCCTTTTTGTCCCGGGGGATAAGCGCTTCGCCAGATAGTTCCGGGGTGGGGACGAAGTCCAAAGTGCTGATCACCATCTCGTCAGCTCCGTGGCGGGAGAGCAACGGGGGAACCTGAGGGAGCTCTTCCAGGCCGGAACGCAGCAGCATGTAAGCGATGTGAAGACGGGGCAGCTTGCTCCCTCGCTGCTCCCGGAGCGTGGCCAAGGCGTGCAGGTGACGGAGCACTTCTTCCAGCCGGGTTCCCTGGCGTATCTGGTCGTTATGTTCCAGGCCGGCCAAGGAGAAGGCTACCACGTAGATACCCAGGTCTAGAATGGATTCCATTTTTTCCCGATTCAGCAGCATCCCGTTGGTGGTGAAGCCCACCTGGCTTCCGGTAGCCCGGATCCGGCGTGCCAGTTCAAAGAAATCAGGGTACATTAGCGGTTCCCCCCAGCCCTGGAGGTAAATCAACTCGGTGCGAGGAAAAACGGGGAACAGTCGTTCTATAACGTCCGGATCGAGATGCCGGTTGTCCCAGTGCTGGCGATAGACGGTGCGGGGGCAGTAAACGCAAGCAGCGTTGCAGTGAGAGGTTATCTCCAGCTGTAGCCAGTCGAAGCGCTCTTCCGGTATAGTGGGGAGCGAGTAATCTTCCATGTTGTCTGTGGCCTGGTCCGTAAAACCTGCATGGAGTTTAACTTCAGGCAGGGACCCCTTCGAACCAGGCGCGCACCTCCTTTTCTGGCTAGCTCTAGCTCCAAAGGGTCTGGGGATCTCATTCAGCGCGCTTGCGGAGAGGCTGTCCTCTCCCATTCCCAGAGTTCGCGGGGCGCTCGTTAGCACCCGCGACTTTTTCTCTTTAACAGTATACCAGACGCGATACCACACGCTAGCTGTCGAGGCCGATGTTTTTATTCGCGGAGCTTAAAAGTGGTGCTTGGCGTTTCGCAATTCGCTGCCATCAGCGGTGAAATAGGTAGCTGGTAGTGGTGAGACACATTATAGATACAGGATTTGCCCCCCCATCCCTACATGATCCGCAATAATTGACATGAATAAATAAATTATTGGATAAAATACGGCAACAATAGCTAAATTTCATTAGAAGTTTAGCTCGGAGGAGGGAAGAAGTTACGGAGGCTGAGGAGTTATTCAGGACTAAACGTCGAAGCACAAAAGTTGCTAGGGTTGGGAAGGATAACGTATAATTACAGGCGGAGCATAAAAACCTTGGCGGGAGTGGGTAGGAATCGAACCTACCGCGGGCGCGCTAAGCCCACCAGCTGGCTTTGAAGGCCAGGGGACCCACCAGGACCCATCCACTCCCGTACTCTCGCCTTCGATTATAGCCCTGGGGGTAAGGTCTTGTCAAATAGGGGTGCGAAGCAACTGAAGGTGGCTTGGGGTGCCAGTCGACGGTTAGCTCCCCGGGAGGCGGTTTACGAGGCCTGGAGGCAGGTGTTGCCGGGGGTAGAGGACCCCTCCCTTTTCTTATGCTTTTTCACTCCCAATTACTTTCCGGACCAAATTTTCGCCGAATTTAATTTTCTGCTGGAGCGTTTTCCCGGTTGGTGTCTGGCGGGGCTATCGAGCGCCGGCGTTCTGTCCCCCAGGGGGGTCTGCGAGCAGGGCCTGGTGGTGCTTCGCCTCTCCGGGGCGGGGTTAGTAGCGGCTACTTCCCTGGCCCGCTTAGAGCGCTGGCGCGCTTTCCGTTACGGGCAAGAGGCGGGAAGGAACTTGCAGGAAGATGGGATCGCTTCCCCGGGAACGATCTTTTTGTTTTACGACAGCTACGCCGAGGGGATTACGCCTTTTCTCTGGGGTTTGTACGATGCTCTAGGGCCGGGATTCGCCTACGTGGGTGGGGGAGGGGTCGCCTTGGGGAAAGGCTCGATCCAGTTAACGGAGAAGGGGTGGACTTCGGGGGGAGCGGTGGTGGCTGGGGTCAAGGGATTGGAAGTGACGGCGTTAGCTGATCATGGCTGGCGGCCTTGCTCTAATCCCTTCTTCATCACCCAGGCGCAGGGCCGGGTGGTGAAAGGTATCGACGGCTTCCCAGCTCGCGATCTCTATCTCAAGCTGGCAGGAGTCAAGGGGTGCAGCGTGGCTGAAGTCGGGTGGACCCGCCCGCTGGGTTTCCCCCGTTTGACCGGGGACTTTCTTCTGCGCGATCCTTTAAAGGAACTCCCAGACGGGTCGATAGAATTTGTTAGCGAGGTTCCTGCCCAGGGGGCGGCCTTCCTCATGGAGGCGTCCGGGTTGGAGGGAGTGACTGAGCGGGTGGTCAGGAGGGGGTTGGCTTTGCTCGGCGCTCCGCTGTTTGCTCTGTTGGTTTGTTGCTTTTCTAATTACCGGCTGGTGGGCGCCAGGGCCGTCTCTATGCCGCGCGAATGCCAGGGGATGCCTTGGGCGGGCTTTTTAAGCCTGGGAGAGATCGCAGCTACCGGTGGCGTTCCCCTGGTGCAGAATAGAACTGTGGCCCTGGCCTTGGGGAGGTAAGTGAAGTTTGGCGGTGCAACTTTCGCCCATGACGCTGGAGTTGCTGGCCCTGTACGAAATTACTAATTGGCGGTTTCCTCACTCGGAGGAAGAGATTCTTCTCTGGTTCATCGATAAGTCGAGCCGCCTTTTCGGGGTGACTGGCTTCTCTGTGGAAGCGTGGCTCACCGACTCCCCGGCGAAGCAGATATGGTCCTGGGGGGAGCTACTACTGGCACCGCGGCACGTTTACGCCTGGAAGGATGGAGAGTTGGAAATCCGGCTCACCTTTACCCGCTTCCGGGACTTCGAGGAGCAGGATCGGCGTTTGCTAAATGTGCTGGGCTGTCAGCTGGGCCAGCACCTGCGTACCCTCTATTGGTACCAGCGCTTGCAGTACCTTACTTGTCACGATTACCTCACCGGTCTTCCCAACCGCGCTTATCTGGAGACGGAGCTCGAGCGCCTGCGCGAAGCTCTGGTCTATCCGGTAAGCTTTATCGTTTGCGACCTGGATAATTTGAAGGTAACCAACGATAGCCGGGGGCATAGCTGCGGAGACGATCTCCTGAAGGCGGCGGCTCAAATCCTTCGCGAAGCGGTGCGGGAAGGAGATGTGGTGGCTCGCGTGGGAGGGGACGAATTTGTGGTGGTGCTTCCGCGAACCGACCGGCGAGCCGTGTTACAAGTGGTCCAGCGCATCCAGAGACGCGTATGGCAATACAACGCCCGGACCCCCTCTCTGCCTCTCAGCCTTTCGTGCGGCGCGGGAACGGCTTTTTCTCCCGAACTTTTGCGGCGAGGATTGGATGAGGCCGATCGCGCCATGTACTCTCAAAAGGTGCGGCGCAAGGAAGAACTCATGAAGATCGGCGTGGATCCCATTGGTGATCACATTCTTCGCAAGCGGCCCAAGGACGGCGGAGATAAAAAAGTAGATCTATGAACCACCATCCGGGTATGGCGGCCCAAAACAGCGGGCTCAGCAGGAAACCCCCCGCGCAGAGCAGAGCTGTGCCGCCGAAGCCGTAAAGGATAAACTTATCGTTCTGCCCCACTGGAACCACCCGCGAGGAACCGCATTTGGGACAGCGCAAGCTGGCCATTTTAGTCTAGCCTCCACGAGGTCTTTTTTTTATTATAGACGGAGATTGGGGCTTAAACCAAGCAAAAACAACGGGAGACGATTTGGCTCCGGTGATCTAATACCTGCTCAGAGCAGCAAAGGAGGCGGAGGATGTGAGGGATAATCGAGACCCCAACTTGCCGGCACGCCGCGGGGGGAAGCCGGTGCGGCAGTCGCGTTTGCCTTTCTCTCGACCTTCTCTGGGGCCGGCGGAGGAAGAGGCGGTGCTCGGAGCGTTGCGTTCGGGCCGGCTGGTGGAGGGAGAGCGGGTGAGGGCCTGTGAAGAGGCGCTAGCTCAATTCCTAGGGGTGCCGCATGTGGTTATGGTGTCGAGTGCAGCGGCGGCGCTGCACGCTGCTCTCTACGCAGTGGGGGTGAGTCGGGGAGACGAGGTGATTATTTCTCCCCTAGCGCCGGCCGAAGTGGGTAGCGCCGTTTTGTACCTAGGCGCCAGACCGATTTTCGCCGACGTGGACCCGTTTACCCTTACCTTGGACCCGGAGGAAGTCAGGCGTAATCTGACCCCAGGGACCCGCGCTTTGGTGGTGACGCATTACGCCGGTTTACCGGCCAAACTAGAGGAACTCGGTGCCCTGGCAGCGGAAAAGGGATTGGCTCTGATCGAGGACGTTACCTGCGCGTTGGGAGCCACCTACCAGGGGCACCCGGTGGGGAGTTGGGGGCAGTTGGCGGTCTTCTCCTTTTCTCCCGAAGCGGTGATTACCACCGGTACCGGTGGGGCGGTGGCGACTCGCGATCTAGAAACTTACCAATGGATCAAGCTCTTCACTTCTATGGGCACGGTGGGATCGTTTGATGGCTGGGTGCATAAAGAAGGCCCCTGGCATTTCGAGATTCAGGAAATTGGCTTCGATTACCGCGCCAACGAACTCCAGGGAGCTCTGGGAGAAGCCCAGCTGCGGCGCTTACCCGAGTTGCTAGACCGCAGGAGGAAATTGGCCGAGCGCTATCGAGAAGCGCTGGACGGTCTTCCCTTGCAGCAATTATTGGTGTCTCCGGAAGCGTGCCCGTCCTGGTGCTTCTACCCAGTACGCTTGGAATTGGAAGCGCTGGAGGTAGGCAGGGAAGAAATTTATCCGGCTCTGTGGGCGGAGGGCATCGAGGTGGGAGTGCATTATTATCCCATGTACCAGCATCCTCTCTACGGTTGGGTGGGGGACCCTAATGTGTGCACCTTGGGGCAAGCCCCTCCTTGCCCCAAAGCCGAGTCCATCTACCCGGAGCTCCTTTCGCTCCCCCTCTATCCCGCCATGAGCGAGTCTGAGCAAGGGGAAGTGATCGCGGCGCTTCGCAAGGTGCTTAATTATTATCGAAAAGGCTCTTAATCGGTGGGAGTAGTTTTCTCGGTACGGCACCAAGCCAAAAGCTCGTTGAAGCTACCTATCCCCAGCTTGCGGTAGATAAACTTGCGGTAAGTTTTCACCGTGTAAACGCTAAGGTTGAGGTAAGCGGCGATTTCCTCGTTGGTCAGGCGCCGCAGTAGAAGCAGCAAAATTTCTCTTTCCCTGGGAGAAAGGCGGCGTTCCGCGGCGGGAGGTAACGTGACCATTTCGCCGGGGAGCGCTGCTTCTTTTTTCAGTAACCAGAGCAGGGTTTGGAGGAAGCTGACGGCGAACCCGAGCTCTCTCTCCGCGTGCAAGGAAAGGTCGAGGTAACCAGCTACGGAGGCATCGGGTCCCTGCACCGGGGCGGCCACACACCACCAGTAGTGGAACATACGGCAATAATGCTGCTCTCCTCGCACCGCCACCAGCCGTCCCAGCCGGCGCGCCATTACCAGGGCGTTGGTGCCGCAGCTTTCTTCAGTGAAGACAGTGCCGGGGCGGATGCCCATGGCGGCCGCCGCTCTGACGATGCTGGGCGAGGCGTAAACCCGCAGGGTGACCAGTTCTGGTTCGCAGAGGATGCAAAGAAAATTGCGCTGGGGATCGGAAGCGCAGATGGGTTGCACGATGCTATCCGCTAGCGCTAGTAGCTCGCGGTTTTCGGCCAGACGGGCGGCCAGGGCGTTGTGGTCCAAGACTAGGCGAGGTTTTTCTAAATCCACCGCTAAATTACAGGAGCGGCAGCGTTCATAGGAAGCTTCTAACTCCTCAGGAGGGCAGAGAAAAGCTGCATAATCTTCATCGCAAGGGCCACTGGCGCGATCGAAAGGGACCAATGGCAATCCTCCAGTCTGGCGCGGGTTTTTTATCACTATAGCAACCAGAGCTGGAGCGTGGCAAGCCACTCTGCAGAAAAAAACTGGGGGAGGAGGAAGCACGAAGACCTGTCATGCTTCCTCTTATGGGGTGAAACCTTAAATATCTTTATTTTTGCGGCCCTTATAATTTTACGTTAGCGCCCCGGAATCGGGCAATTACCCAAAAACGGGGTAGGGGATTATAAACCCAGTAGGCGAAGTGTCTTTAGTACCGGGGTAGCGGGCTTTTGGTCCTCAGCTCCAGTTTATTCGAAGTCCACCAAAAAAATTTCCATTGTCTACATGCAGGAAGCAGGAATTGGTCATTAATTGTCGAACAGAGTATGAATAGTTGGTGGTTTGTGGAGAAATTTGTCGAAAGGGGTAAGGGGCGAATGGAATTGTTTGCTTCCCCGGTGCAGACGGCGCTGCTGCGTTCGCTGGATGCCTCCGCACTGAGGCAGCGAGTGATCGCCGATAACCTGGCCAATGTGGACACTCCGGGCTTTAAGAAAGGGGAGGTGAGTTTCGAGGCGGAGCTCCGCCGCGCCCTGGACCCGTCTCTGCCGCTGAAAACCACTGATCCCCGCCACTTCCCTGCTCCAGTCCCCGTCGAATTGCTCCACCCGCGCGTGCAACGCGATTATTTTACCAGTATGCGTCCCGATGGCAACAACGTGGATGTGGACGAGCAGATGGTCAACCTGGTGGTTAATGGGCTCAATTATCACGCGCTGATCCAATTGGCTTCCGGGCGTTACTCCAGCTGGCACTACCTTATCAACGGAGGTCGCTAGAGGAGGTGTGACCATTGGCTTTCCTGGACCCTTTTCGCATTAGTGGCTCTGGTTTGACGGCCGAGCGCCTACGTCTCGACCTGGTGGCCAATAATTTGGCCAACATTGATACTACCCGGGCGCCGGGCGGCGGCCCTTACCAGCGTCGTTTTCCGCTCTTCGCGCAGGTGCTGGAAGCGCGGAGAGAGGGCTTGGCCGGGATGGGCGTGCGGGTGGTGGCGGTGGTGGGTGACCCCAGTCCTTTCCGGACGGTGTACGACCCTCATCATCCTGATGCCGACGCTCAGGGCTATGTGCGTTACCCCAACGTCAACGTGGCCGACGAGGTGGTGGATATGGTGGGAGCCGCCAGAGCCTACGAAGCCAACGCCACCGTGCTGGAAACGGCCAAAGAGATGAACCGGCAAGCCATCGAGTTGGGACGAGCTTGATAGGGAAGGGGATGGATTTATGGCGATTACTCCGATAAGTTGGGCGGCAGGCGTAGAGTCTCCCTCCGTAATGGCGGGGGGGAAGAAAGTTTCTTTCGCCGACCACCTGAATCGCTTTCTTGACCAGCTGGAGCAAAGCCAGAACAAGGCTAACGCCACTTTACGCGATTTCCTCACAGGCGAGGCCGAGCTACACACGGTTATGATCGCGGCTCAGGAGGCCCGCCTGTGGCTGGAATTGAGTGTGCAGCTACGCAATAAGCTGGTGGAATCCTATCAGGAAATATCTCGTATGCAGATTTGAGCGTAAGGGGAAGGGATGGGGTTGGCGACCAAGCCAGTGTGGGAGCGGTGGAAGGAGCGCTGGGCTGGCTTCACCCCGGCCCAGCGGGTGGCTCTGGCGGTAGCTGGGGCGGCGCTTGTTGTTTGCTGCGTCTGGCTCCCTCTTTATCTGTCTCAGTTAAATTACGCGCCGCTCTTTAAAGGTTTGCTTCCAGAGGACGCTGGGGCTGTGGTGCAAAAATTGGAGGAGATGAAGATCTCCTACCGGATGACCGAGGGCGGAACCACCATCCTGGTGCCCAGGGATCAGGTCTATAAAGTGCGGGCCGAACTGGCGGCTAAAGGAGCGCTGCCCGGAGCAGGAAAAGGGTTCGAGCTCTTCGACAAAACTCGTCTGGGAGTGACTGACTTCGAGGAGCAGGTGAATTACCAGCGGGCGCTGCAGGAGGAACTGCGTCGCACCATCATGCAATTCCAGGGAGTGGAGGATGCCAGGGTGCATCTAGTTTTGCCGCCTCGCAGCCCCTTTGTCACTGAGCCTCCTAAGCCCTCTGCTTCGGTAGTGCTCAAGCTCAAGCCCTTGGTGAAGCTTGGGCCGGAGCAGGTGCAAGGGATCGTGGCTCTGGTTAGCGGAGCGGTGCAGGGACTCAAGCCCGACGAGGTGCGGGTGGTTGATACCCGGGGCGAGGTGCTGACCCCGCCAGTTCAGGGCGGAGATTTGGTCCTGGTGCGGAACCAACAGGAAATGGTGCTGGCCTTTGAGAGAGAGTTGGAGCGGCGGGCCAGGAACTTGCTGAACCAGATTCTGGGACCGGATAAAGCGGCGGTCATGGTCAACGCTGACTTCGATTTTAGCCGCAAAGAGGTGATCACGGTGCTTCCCCAGGGCCAGGTGCCGGTCAGTGAGCGTACGGTGACTGAGCAGGGGGCAGCTCAAGGAGCTGGGGGCGCGGCCGGAACCCCTTCCAATGTAGCCCCCCCTTATCCCACGGGAGCTGTGGGCGGGCAAAATTACTCCAAACAGGAGACCACTCGCAACTTCCAGGTGGGCGAGCGGAAGGAGCAAACTATTGAGGTGCCAGGCCGGCTCAGCCGCCTAACCGCTTCGGTGGTGGTGGACGGCAATCTGGACCCGGCCACCATGCAGAAAGTGCAGAATCTGGTGGCGTCGGCCCTGGGCTACAACGCGCAGCGGGGAGATCAGATCACGGTGGACAGTTTTCCCTTCGATCGCACCTTCCAGCAGCAAGCGGAAGCACAAATGGCTCAGGCGGAGGCCAAGGCTCGGGAAGAGGCGGCTCGGAAGCGGCTTTACACTCTGGCAGGAGCAGGGTTGGGAGCCTTCTTCTTGCTGATGGTGTTCCTGTTGCTGCGGCGGCGCTGGCGTCGCGCCCCCGAAGTCCCAGCGGGGGAGGAAGTGGTGCCGGTGGCTGTCACCGCTGTGCCACCCCCTCCCACCGACGAGAAGTTTGCCCAGGTAAAGGAGCTCACGGAGAAGCGACCGGAAGAGGTGGCAGAGATTGTCAAGGTGTGGCTTCGCTCCGAGGAGTAAGAGGTGAGGTAGGTCATGGCCAAGCAGATCAATCTAAAGGGCTTGCAAAAGGCGGCGGTCTTGCTACTGACCTTGGGCACCGATCTTTCAGCCAAGGTGCTGCGCCACGGTTTTTCTGAGGCCGAGATCGAGCAGCTTACCTACACCATCTCCAACCTGGGTCGGGTACCCCAAGAGGTGCGCGATGGGATTCTGGAGGAGTTTCTGGAATTGCAGGAGGCGCGAGCTCACATCATCCACGGCGGAGTCAAGCGCGCTCGGGAAATATTGGAGAAAGCGGTGGGCCCGCATAAAGCTGAGGAGATCATAAGAAGGCTGACGCAGACGGCGGCCATCATTCCTTTCCGCACCTTGCGTAAAGCCGATCCCCGGCACCTCTTCAATTTTCTCCGCAACGAGCACCCGCAGACCATCGCTCTGGTTTTGGCGCACCTGGATGCCGGTCAGGCAGGAGCTATTCTTTCCGCCTTGCCTCCTGAACTCCGGGTGGACGTGGCCCGCCGCATCGCCATTATGGAGCGCACTTCGCCCGAGGTAATCAACGAAGTGCAACGGGTGCTAGAGCAGAAACTCTCCACCGTCTTCGCTCCCGAGCAGTCGCAGGTGGGCGGCATCGAATCGCTGGTAACCATCCTCAATATGGTGGACCGCGCCACCGAGAAAAACCTGCTGGAGGAGTTGGAGGCCCGCGATCCGGCGCTGGCGGACGAGGTGCGGAAGCGGATGTTTGTTTTCGAGGACATAGTCAAGCTGGACGATATGTCCATTCAGCGGGTGTTGCGGGAAGTGAATATGAAGGATTTGGCGGTGGCTCTCCGGGGCGCTACCGAAGAGGTGAAGAACCGCATTTTCCGCAATCTATCCCAGCGAGCGGGAAAGATGCTCAAGGACGAACTCGAGTACATGGGGCCGGTGCGCCTGCGCCAGGTGGAAGAGGCGCAGCAAAAGATCGTGAAGATTATTCGCTCTTTGGAAGAGGCGGGCGAGATAGTGATCGCAAGGGGGGGCGAAGATGCCTTGGTCTTATAATTCCCGGGTGCTCCAGCGGTGGGAGAGCGGCCGGATAAGCTTGCGTTCCCTCCCGCTGAAGGAGCTCTCCCCACCTTCACCGGTGAAAGAGCCGGAGGAGCCGGAAAGCGCTCCCTCGGAGGAGGAGCTCCTGGCCGCGCTCCGGGCGGAGGTCGAAGCCCAGGTGGCCCGAGCTCGGGAGGAAGCGGGGCGGATACAGAAGGAGGCCGAAGCTCGGCTAGCGGCGGCGCGGTTGGAGGCGGAGGAGCTGGTGCAGCGGGCGCGTCAGGCGGTGGCGGCAGCCGAGGAGGAGCGCCGCCGTCTACTGGAGCAACTCGAGCCGGAACTGTTAGAACTGGCGGTGGCCATGGCCCGGCGCCTGGTGGCGGCTGAGCTGCAGCTGCACCCGGAGGCGGTGCTGAATCTGGTGCGAGAGGCCCTCTCCCTGGTGCGCGACCGCTCCTACTTCCTGATCTTGCTACACCCGGAGGATCTAGAGCTGTGCCAGGCGCATCGCCAGGAATTGGAGTCTCTGCTCCCGGAGGGGGCGGCGCTGCACTTACTGCCGGATCCGCGCCTGAACCGGGGTGAATGTCAAGTGGAGACCGATCAGGGTGTGGTGGATTCCACTTTCAAGGCGCGCTGGGAGACCCTGATGGAAAGTCTGAAGGGGGTGTGAGCTTGCTCGATCTGGCGGCTTGCCGGCGCCGGGTAGAAGAACTTCCTTATCTCTGCCAGCCGGTGGGGGTAGTGAGCAAGGTGGTGGGGCTAACTCTGGAGGTTCGCGGGATAAAACCTTCGGTGGGCGAAGTCTGCCTGGTGGAACTGGTTCCTGGTAAGCATGTGGTAGCCGAGGTGGCCGGTTTCCGGGAAGAAGTGGTTTTACTCATGCCCTTTGGCGAGCTGGCCGGCGTCCGCCCTGGTTGCCGCGTTTACCCGCGCCGTCGCTCCTTCACCGTCCGGGTGGGAGAGCATTTACTGGGTAGAGTGCTCAACGGCCTGGGCGAGCCCATCGATGGCAAGCCCCTTCCTTCCGGCGCGCCGCTTCCGGTCAACAACCGCCCTCCTTCCCCCCTGGCCCGGCGCCGCATCGAAGAAGTCTTCGCCACTGGGGTGCGAGCCATCGACGCCTTCATCACCTGCGGCCGCGGGCAGAGGATCGGGATTTTCGCTGGCAGCGGGGTGGGTAAGAGTACCCTCTTGGGCATGATTGCCCGTTTTGGCAGCGCCGATGTTAACGTGATTGCTCTGGTGGGGGAGCGGGGACGCGAGGTGCTGGAGTTTATTGAGAAGGACCTAGGTGAGGAGGGGCTGGCCAAGTCGGTGGTGGTGGTGGCTACTTCGGATGAGCCGGCGCTTTTGCGGTTGCGGGCAGCTTTCGTCGCCACCACCATCGCGGAGTATTTCCGGGACACGGGGCGGCACGTGCTCTTGCTCATGGACTCCCTGACGCGTTTCGCCTTCGCTCAGCGGGAGGTGGGATTGGCAGTGGGAGAGCCGCCCACCACCCGGGGCTACACTCCTTCGGTCTTTGCCTTGTTGCCCCGCTTGCTGGAGCGGGCTGGCAACGCGGCCAGAGGTTCCATCACCGGTTTCTACACGGTGCTGGTGGAGGGAGACGATTTAAACGAACCCGTGACCGATGCCGCACGGAGCATATTGGACGGGCATATCGTGCTGAGCCGAGAATTGGCCCAGGCTAACCATTATCCGGCTATCGACATACTGGCCAGTGTGAGCCGACTCATGAACTCGGTGGTGGCTCCGGAGCACCGGGAGAGGGCTGATTACCTTCGCAGCTTGCTGGCCGCCTATCGGCAGGCCGAAGACTTGATTAACATCGGTGCTTATGTTGCTGGCTCCAATCCCACCGTGGACCGGGCTATCACTGTCTACCCGGCCCTCAACGCTTTTCTCCGGCAGAAACCGGAAGAGTATTGTTCTTTCTCCGAATGCGTTGGCAACCTGTCTCGGCTGGTGGAAGGAGGAAGGTAAGCTTGAAGCGCTTCGTTTTTCGCTTGGAAACCGTCTTGCGCGTGCGAGCGGCGGCCGAAGAAAGGGAGATCGTGGAGCTGGCCCGGCGGATCAATTGCACCCGGGAGGAAGAGGCCCAGCTGGGGCGCCTGGCTGATCTTTATGAAGCTTCGCAGGAGGAAGCTGGAGAGGATTGGTGGGATCGACTGCAGTGGTTCTGCTACCGGGAGCAGCTACGCCAGGAGATCCGGCGCGTGGCCCAGGCCCTGGAGCAAGCCCAGAGGGCGGAAGCGGAGCAGCGGGAGAGCGTGCTGACGGCTCGCCGGGAGCGCTTAACCGTGGAAAAGCTCAAGGAGCGCCGCTACGCTGCCTTCCGAGCGGAAGAGAGGCTGCGGGAAAACCGCCAACTGGATGAGGTGGCGTGCCTATCTTTCAACCACCGCTGGCTAGAAGAAAGGAGGTGAAAGGCCGTGGAAATTAACGGGGTGGCTCCCGCTACCGGCAACTCTTTAATCCGTCCGGCTTCCCCAGATCAGGAGATAGCGGACTTCGCCACCGTGCTCTCTTCTCTCCTGCTGGCCCTGCTGGCCATAGCGCCCGCCGGGGAAGCGGTGTCGGAAGGCGATCAGGCCGAGAATTCTTCCTCGATCGGTGGGGGGTTAAGGAGTCCGGGCGAGGAGGCGTTTTCCTTAGAGACGGAGCCGCCTGCTCCTTCCTCTCCCGCCTCCGCTTCACCTGGAGTTTCCGGGGCTTCAGCGGCGCCATTGGGTGGGTTACTCGCGTCTTCTCCGCCGGCGGGAAGGTTGGCGGTCGGGTTACCGGTCTTCGCTTCTCCGGCAGCGCTTTTTCTAGGGAAGGCAACGGGGAGTCCGGGCGAAGAGGTGTTTTCCTTAGAGACGGAGCCGCCTGCTCCTTCCTCTCCCGCCTCCGCTTCACCTGGGGTTTCCGGGGCTTCAGCGGCGCCGTTGGAGGGGTTACTCGCGTCTTCTCCGCCGGGAGAGGCGGTGACCGGGGAGCCTCCGGCGCTTTTACCCCGGAGCTCTTATCTTTATTCCGCTTTGCTGGCCTCTGCACCCCCGGCGACGCAGGGGGCTTCCGTAGCCGGCGTTGAGACCGCGCCCATCTCCGGTGGAGAGGTAGAACGAGCGGTGTCGGAACCGCTCAGGCAGGTAGAGCAAAGCTTGCGGGTAGAAGAGCGTTGCGCTCCTTCTTCACCGCCTCTACTTTTCGGTGACAGCGCGAAAGCGGCGCTGGAACAGCCCTGCCCACCGGAGTTCCTTCCCCAGCGGCTGACACAAGAGATTTTGAGCCGCGTCACCTCCTGGCATCGGGAGGGGGAAGTTTTGCAGCTGCAACTCAAACTGGAGCCTCCGGAACTGGGGCGCATTGTAGCCCACCTGACTTTAACGGAGGGAAAGCTGGAGCTCCACTTCTGGGCTCCCGAAGCGGGCATCAAAGAGGTTATCCTTCACACCCTGCCGGAGCTCCAGCAACAGCTGGCGCGAGTCGGGGTGTCGCTAGGAGAGGTGGCGGTGTTGGTAGATGCGGGTGGGGGGCATCAACTGCCGAGAGACCAGGGGCAGCCGGCCCGGACGGCGTTGCGGGTAGCGGTGCCAGAGGAGCGCACTGAAGAAGGGGAAAAGGGTTTCAATTACTGGGTGTGAACAGGGAGGTGAAGGTGTGGACGTTAACGCCATAATGGCCACCCCGGCCGGGGCGGCGGGTGTTGCCGGAGCTTCTTTTTCCCGTTGGGACAAGGACACTTTCCTCAAGATATTAGTGGCCCAGCTCAGCCACCCCGACCCCTTCTCGCCCCCCAAGCCGGAAAATATCATTGCCGAGATGTCCAGCCTGGCTCTTTTAGAGCAGATGACGCGCTTGACCTCCAGTCTGGACAGCTTCAGCAAGTGGATGGAACTGGGTCAGGGGGCCGGTTTAGTGGGGAAGAAGGTGGCGGTAGAAGCGAGCGGTTCGGCAGTAACGGGAGCGGTGGAAAAAGTTCGGCTGGAGGATGGAAAGATTCGCCTGGTGATCGAAGGCCAGGAGTATCCTCTGTCGGCGGTCAAGGAAGTCTGGTAAAAGGGAGGGATTTACCTTGCTACGTTCGCTTTTTTCCGGAGTTTCCGGGCTGAGGGTGCACCAGGTGCGTATGGATGTTGTTGCTAACGATATCGCCAACGTCAACACCACGGGTTTCAAGGCGGCCAGGGCCAACTTCCAGGATATTCTCTCCCAGACCCTGGGGCGCTCGGCGGTCAATACCACCCAGGTGGGCCTGGGCGTGAGTTTAGCGGCCATCGACAACATCATGACCCAGGGGGCGCTCCAGACCACCGGCCGGGCCTTGGACCTGGCCATCGAAGGGAACGGGTTTTTCGCCGTGAAGGATGTCAATGGCAACATCTATTACACCCGCGACGGCACGTTTTACATTGACAAGGAAGGTTACCTGGTAAACGCCCAGGGCTACAGAGTGCAGGGTGTTTTAGCTACTGTCGATACCACTAAAAGTCCTCCTACTATTACCAAAAACGGTACTGGAGATATTCAAATAGTTAGCACCGATAGTGGAAATCCACCCGCTCCGGACAAAATTCAGTCAATCTCTATAGGCTCCAACGGCGAACTTTCTTTAATTCCTTCTAATCTAACCATAAAGATTGGCAATAGCGTTCCTGCAAATAACCAACGCGCCTACATCGGCCTGGCCATATTCGCCAATCCGGAGAGCCTGCAGAGGGTGGGGGGGAACCTCTGGGACATAACCCCCAACGTTACTGCTTGGCGTGACAGTAATGGGAACCTGAACTCAGACCCCAGCACGCTCAAGGATAATAATGGAAATTCCGTTGTCCTCGACGTCGGCGGAACTGACGGCCGCGGGTATGTCCGCTCTGGTTTCTTGGAGATGTCCAACGTGGACCTGGCGCAGGAGTTCACCAACATGATCATCACCCAGCGGGGCTACCAGGCCAACGCCCGGGTGATCACCACTTCCGACGAGCTCCTCCAGGAGTTGGTTAACCTCAAACGCTAAGCGTGGGTGATAAATTTGGCGGATAAGGCTAAGAAAAGCAAGCGAGGTTTTATCCTCCTCCTGGTGGTGGCACTGCTGGCCGTGGGGGGTGGCGTTTTTCTGGGAGTGAAGCTGGTGGCAGGCAAAAAACCTTCCCCGCCTCCCCCGCCCCCCCTCAAAGCGATTTCCCTCGATAGCATCGTAGTCAACCTGGCGGACCACGACACCAATCATTATTTGCGAGTGACAGTGGTGCTGGCTGTGCCGGCGGAGGAGAAAGTAGCTAAGGAGGTCGAGGCCAAGAAAGTGGAGCTCCGGGACCTAATCATCCAGTTTCTTCGGCATAAGACCTTCGCCGAGGTGATGCAGCCCGACTATCCTTCCCGGCTCAAGGACGAACTCCGGGAAAAGTTTAACGCTTATCTGGGCGGGGATAAGGTGAAGGAGGTCTACTTCACCGAGTATCTGGCCCAGTAGGGGGCAAATTATGCAGGCAAAAGTATCTAAAGTGGTGTTCCACCCCTTCGCGGCGGAGAAAACCTGGAAACCACAGGTCACCACTGCCCTGGAACTCTTGCAGGAGGTGACTCTGGAGTTAACGGCCTTGCTGGGGCGTTCCACTCTGACGGTGCAGGAGCTCCTGGGGCTGCGGGAGGGATCGGTCATTCGCCTGGATCGAGTAGCTGGGGAGGCGGTGGACCTGCTGCTGGATGGTCAGGTTTTCGGGCGGGGGGAAGTGCTGGTGATCAACGACCGCTTTGTGGTGCGGTTGCTGCAGGTTTTCCCTTCCCCGGGGATTGGCTCAGAAGGCGGGGAGGATAAGGGTGAGTAAGGAAATTTGGTGGGCTTTAGTCAAACTCATCGTATTTCTGCCACTAGTGCTGGGGCTCATCTATCTGACCCTGCGCTACGGTTGGGGCCACCGCTTTCTTCCCGGCCGGCGAGGGCAGTACCTGGAGGTGGTGGAGCAGATACCTCTGGGGCCCAAAGCGGTCTTGACCTTGGTCCGGGTGGGAGATCGCTATTACCTTATCGGGCACGGGGAGGGAGCGGTCAATTTGCTCCGGGAGTTAGAGGGGAAATACCAACCACCGGCCACGGAACCCTTTGCCCAGCACCTTAATCATTGGGTGAAGCGCTGGCAGGAGGGGAAGCGCCGTGCCTCCGATTAATCTGGACAATCCGGTTCAAGTGGTGGATGTGGTGAAGATTCTGCTCCTCCTCACCATCCTTTCCCTGGTGCCGGCTATCCTAATCTTGATGACCTCATTCACCCGCATCGTGATCGTGCTTTCTCTCCTCCGCAACGCTTTGGGCACTCACCAGGCTCCGCCCAATCAGGTGCTGGTGGGACTGGCTCTTTTTCTCACCGTCTTTATCATGGCCCCGGTTTACGAGCGCATCAATCGGGAAGCGATCCAGCCTTATCTGGCTAACCAGATAACTCGCCAGGAAGCCGAGGTGCGGGGTCTGGCTCCTGTGAAAGAGTTTATGTTACGGCAGGTGCGGGAGAAGGATCTGGCACTGTTCGTCAACCTAGCCCATATCCCTCAGCCGGTTGATCGGGAGGCGATTCCCTTGCGGGTGCTCATCCCTGCTTTCTTGATCAGCGAACTCAAAACCGCCTTTGCCATGGGGTTCCTTTTGTATTTGCCCTTCTTGGTGATCGACATGGTGGTGGCCAGCGTGCTCATGTCCATGGGCATGTTCATGCTGCCCCCGGTGATGATTTCGCTTCCTTTCAAGCTCCTGCTATTCGTGCTGGTGGACGGCTGGTACCTAGTGGTCAAATCACTGGTGGAGAGTTTCCACTGAGGGGGTGGGTAAATGTCACAGGCCATGGCGCTGGATATGGTGAACAAGATGCTGTTTCTGGTATTGCTGCTGGCGGGCCCTGCTCTGCTGGTCAGCGCTCTGGTTGGTTTGGTGGTGGGCATCCTCCAAGCCACCACTCAGATCCAGGACCAAATGATCTCCTTTGTGCCTAAGATCGTGGCGGTGTTCCTAACCCTGGCCCTGGGTTTTCCTCTCTTCATGCGTTTGCTGATCGCCTTCACTCAAGAAGTTATGACCCGCTTCGCCGGGCTGACGGGAGGCTAACGCGATGCCGGAGGCGCTGGGCCACGTTTATTTACTTTACCTTCTGGTGGGGGCGCGCCTACTGGGGTTCACTCTTGCCTTTCCTCCCCTGGCCCTGCCCGGTTTGCCGGTGCTTTGGCGCCTGGGAGTGGCGATGGGCCTTTCCCTTATGGTTGCACCTTTGCTGCCACCGAACCAGACTTGGCCCACCGGGGCCTGGGGGTGGATATGGTGGTGGATGGTGGAGCTAGTAGTTGGCCTGGCCCTCGGATTCGTTGCTGGTATAGCCTTTCAGATCTTGAGGACGGCCGGTTATATCATGGGGCTGCAGATGGGGTTTGGCATGGCGGAGCTCTTAACTCTTGGAGGGGCGCAGGACACTATGCTGGCCCAATTTCTCTTTTTGCTGGGGACGGTGCTCCTCTTTTCCACCGACGCCTACCAGTTGGTGATCGAGGCTCTGGTGCGTAGCTATCAATTGTTGCCGCTGGGGGGGGCGGTGATGAAGGGGGGGACAGCCTGGCTGGTTACCCAGTTGGTGGGAGGATTATTGTCCGCCTCTCTGCAACTGGCCGCTCCGGTGCTGGCGGTGACGGTGCTGATCGACGCCTCTCTGGGGTTGATGGTGCGAATGGTGCCCCAGATAAACGTGTTCATGCTGGGGTTTCCGCTCAAGATCGGGGCTTCGTTGCTCCTGCTGGGGCTGCTATCCACTGCTCTGGGGACGGTGATCGGAAAGTTGTTACTGGAGATTTCCCACGATATGACATTGTTGGTCAGGGGGTTGAGCTAGGTGGGACTGTTGGGTTCGGGACAAGATAAAACCGAGCCCGCTACTCCTCGAAGACTGCAGGAGGCAAGGCGTAAGGGGCAGGTGGCTCGCTCTGCCGAGTTGACCGGGGCGCTGCTTTGCCTGGCGGCGGTCCTGCTTTGCTACTGGCTCAAGGAGAGGGCGCTCTTGACCCTGGCCCAGAACCTGCATCACTCCTTCGCTTCGCTGAACGAGGATCTGACGATCGCGGCGGCCACCGCGGCGCTGGCCTTCTGGGGCCGGGTGCTGCTGGAAATGCTAGCTCCTTTTTTTCTGCTGGCTTTGGTGCTGGCCGTGGGAGTCAATTTGGCCCAAGTGGGGTTTGTCTTTTCGCCTTCGCTGGTCATGTTCCAGCTGGATCGGATTAATGTGTTGCGGGGGCTGGGGCGCATATTTTCGTCGTCGGGTTTAGTGGAGCTGGGCAAGGCCTTTTTCAAGCTGCTGCTGGTGGGCGGGGTGGCCGGGATGGTCGTCTGGCAGGAGCTGCCTCGCTTCTTTTTGCTGCTAGAAATGCCTCCGCTGGCTGGTTTCTCCCTGATGTCAGGAGCGCTATTGCGCCTGGGGCTTACAGTGGCCATGGCCTACGCGGTGCTGGGGGTTCTGGACTTTTTCTACCAGCGCAACCGCTACCGCAAGGAACTCATGATGACTAAAACCGAGGTGAAAGAGGAGTTTCGCCAGACCGAAGGCGACCCTCTTATGAAGGGCTGGATAAGGCGGCGATTGCGCCAACTCTCGCTGAACCGCATTCGCGAGGTGGTGCCCCGAGCCACGGTGGTGATAACCAACCCGGTGCACCTAGCAGTGGCCCTGAAGTACGAGCCGCCTATGAACGCACCTCAATTGGTGGCCAAGGGCGCGGGGGTGCTGGCGCAGCGAATCAAGGAACTCGCCCGCGCCAGCGGCGTGCCGGTGGTGGAAAACCCCCCAGTGGCTCAGTTTTTGTACCGGCGGGTGGAGGTGGGGCAGGAGATCCCCCCTGCCCTGTATCAGGCGGTGGCGGAGATCATTGCGCTGGTCTATCGTCTCCGACGTCGGGAACACGGAGGTTAGAGTAGATGCGTTCGAGTATTTACGCTGCGGCGGAGAGGGTGTTTAGTCGCTACGGGGATCTTTTGGTGGCGGGAATGGTGGTGGGCTTGGTTTTGCTCATCATTGTTCCCTTACCCCCCGTGGTGCTCGATTTGCTTTTGCTCAGCAACCTGGCTTTGAGCATGGTGATCCTGCTGGTGACTTTGTTCACCGTGGAGCCTTTGCAGTTTTCTGTCTTTCCCACGGTCTTGCTGGTGCTCACCCTCTTTCGTTTGGCGCTGGAGGTGGCGGCCACCCGCCTCATTCTGGGGCAGGCTTCGGCCGGGGCAGTTATCCACGCTTTCGGCAGCTTTGTAGTCGGGGGAAGTTACGTGGTGGGTTTCGTCATCTTCCTCATCATTACCGTGGTGCAATTCGTGGTGATAACCAACGGCGCTAACCGGGTGGCGGAGGTGGCGGCTCGCTTTTGCCTGGATTCCCTGCCGGGCAAGCAGATGGCCATTGATGGGGACTTCAATTCTGGACTGATCACCGAAGCCGAGGCCCGGGAGCGCCGGCGGCGCTTGCAACGCGAGGCCGACTTTTTCGGAGCCATGGACGGCGCGGCCAAGTTCGTGCGCGGCGACGCTATTGCCAGCCTGGTGGTCATCCTCATCAATATCCTGGGCGGTTTCGTGGTGGGAGTGGCCATCAGGGGGATGGAGTTCACTACTGCCCTACGCACTTACACCCTTCTAACCATCGGCGAGGGATTGGTAACCCAGATCCCTGCCCTGTTGGTTTCCACCTCGGCGGGGGTTCTGGTCACTCGCTCCGGGGCAGAGGCCGCTTTCGGTCAGGAGCTCCCGCGTCAGCTGGCCGCCTTTTCCCGCCTTCTGTTTGTTGCTGCTGCCATTTTCCTTCTCCTGGCCCTGGCACCTGGCCTTCCCCACCTGCTTCTGCTGGGCATCGGCGGAGTTACCGGAGCTCTGGGGTATTTCCTGGAGGAGGAGCGCAAGCGGCGGGTGCCGGCCAAGCCAGCCGAACCACCCCGGGAAAAGAGGGTGGAACCGGAGAATGTTCTCACCTATTTCCAGGTGGAGCCTTTGGAAATAGAGCTGGGTTACGGTTTAGTGCCGCTGGCCCAAGAGGAACAGGGCGGGGATTTGCTGGCCCGGGTAGCTGCGGTGCGAAGACAAAGCGCAGCGGAGCTGGGGCTTTACGTTCGTCCGGTGCGTATCCGAGACAATCTCCAGCTTCCTCCCAACGTTTACATCTTCCGCCTGCGCGGGGTGGAGGCGGGGCGGGGGGAACTCCTGCCGGGTTACCTTCTGGCGGTGAGCCCGATGGGGGAAGCGCAGCTGGACGGCATCGCCACCAAAGAGCCGGTTTTTGGCCTGCCCGCCTGGTGGATTCCTCCATCGGATAAGGCTAAAGCGGAGGCCCTGGGCTTCACTGTGGTGGAGCCGTCGGCGGTGCTGGCCACCCACCTGGCCGAATTCATCAAGCAAAATGCTGCTCAGTTGCTGGGTCGCCAGGAAGTGCGCGAGTTGCTGGACGCGGTTAAAGAAAGGTATCCCGCCCTGGTGGAGGAGTTAGTGCCGGGCCTTCTGGGTCTGGGGGAGGTGCAAAAGGTGTTGCAGGGACTACTGGAAGAGCGGGTGCCGGTGCGGGACCTGGTAAGCATTCTGGAGGCTCTGGCTGACGCCGCCCCGCTCAGCCGCGACCCCGATTTCCTGTTGGAGCAAGCGCGGGCGGCCATGGCGCGGGTCATAACCCAACAGTATGCTCGGGAGGGTAAGCTTGCGGTGCTCACCCTGCACCCGCGCTGGGAAGAAAGGCTTTTCCAGGCCAAGGAGGAGGGGAAGGTGCTCGATCCGAAAGAGTTGCAACGCTTGCTGGAGAAAGTAGGACAAGCGGTGGAGGGCGCTTTGCGCCGCGGTTTGCCCCCGGTCATTCTTTGCGCTCCGGGGGCGCGTCTGCTGCTGCGGCGCTTGGTGGCGCCCAAGTTCCCCCAGGTGGCAGTCATCTCTTACCGGGAAGTTTGGCCGCAGGTGGCGGTGGAAGCGGTGGGGACGGTGGACTGGAATGCGGGTTAAGAAGTATCGGGCGCGAGATATGCAGGAGGCCTTAAGCTTCATCCGGCGCGATCTGGGGCCGGAAGCGGTGATCATCTCCACCCGGAGGGTGAGGGGTCTGCCCCGCTTCTGGGAGAGTTGCCTGGAGGTGGTGGCCGCGGTGGACGAACAGCGGCGGGAGGAGAGCTCCTCCATGGGCTGGTTGGAGCGAGAACTGACCGAAGTAAAAGCGTTGATCCACCGGCTGGCCCAGCGACCGCAAGAGGAGGTGCCACGCTCGCTTTCACCCGGGGCACGGCGCTGGCAGGAATGTCTCGCGGCCCTGGAGGTGGAAAACGAACTCCTGGGACTAATCTTGCAAAGGCTGGACGGTGACGGGGAGGAGCCAGCGTTGGAGGAAAGCATTGCGGAGCTAATAAGTCCTTTTTACTCGGTTGGGGAACTGGAGCGGGTGCTAGCCCTGGTAGGCCCCACCGGGGTGGGGAAAACCACCACCCTGGCCAAGTTAGCAGCGCGGCTGAGCCTTTACCAGCACCGCCGGGTAGTGTTGCTCACCATTGATACTTACCGCATCGGGGCGGTGGAGCAGCTCCGCACCTACGCCGAGGTTATGGGGCTGCCTTTCGGCGTGGCCATGACTCCGGCTGAGTTAAGCGATCTGCTACAGCGTTATCCGGAGGCGGATCACTTCTTAGTGGACACTGTGGGGCGCCCCGGTCGTAGAGGGGAAGAAATCGCTGAACTCCGGGAGTTTTTGCAGGTGCTCCCTCCTTCCCGAGGTGTGGGCTTGGTGCTGAGCCTTAACACCCGTTACCGGGATATGGTGCGGACGGCGGAGGCTTTCCGCGAACTGGGCTATAACAAGCTGGTCTTCACTAAGCTGGACGAGACCGATTCCTGGGGGGCTATGCTCAGCCTGGTTTACCGCCTGCGGGTCCCCGCCCTCTATATCACCACTGGGCAAAGTGTTCCGGACGATATCGAGTTCCTCAGCCCCCGCAGGCTGGCTCGGCTGTTGGTCGAGAGGGGAGAGTGTCATGCGCGATCAGGCACATAAGCTTAAGACCCTGGTGACCCGGCGGCAAAAGGCTGGTTCACGCGTGCTGGCCATCACTTCCGGTAAAGGAGGGGTAGGCAAGACCAGCCTGGCGGTCAATCTCGGTATCCTGTTGGCTCAGAGGGGCCACCAGGTCATCCTTTTCGACGCCGATCTGGGCCTGGCCAACGCCGAAATCTTGCTGGGGGTGAGCTCTAATTGCACTCTCTACGATTACTTGTATCGAGGCCGCCGAGTGGAGGATTTGCTTCACCCGGTTCCGGGAGGGTTGAGGCTTATCTCCGGAGGGTCAGGAGTGCAGGAATTAGCCCAACTGAACGAGCAGGGAAGGGAAAGACTGCTGGCCCTGCTGCTTTTCCTCCAATCCGATACCGACTTTTTGCTGGTGGATACCGGGGCAGGAATCGATTCGCTGGTTTTGGATTTCGTGGCTGCGGCCGAAGAGGTCTTGTTGTTGCTAACCCCCGAGCCCACCTCTCTGACCGATGCTTACGCCTTGCTGAAAGTGCTACAGCGGCGGGGACCGATGCCCAGGGTGTTTCTGGTGGTCAACCGCGCCAGCGGGCGGGAAGCCGAGCGGGTAGCTTCGCGGCTCCAGCTGGCCTGCCGCCACTTTTTGCAGTGGGAGCCGGTTTATCTAGGCTTCTTGCCGGAAGATCGCAACGTGGGGCAGGCGGTTAAGGAGCAGCACCCTCTGGTGTTGCGCTTCCCCTTCGCTCCCGCCGCTCGCCAACTGGAAAAGATCGCTAGTCAGCTGGAGGGGAAGTCCGCTTGCGACCGGGGCCTGGATGGCTTTTTCCGCCGTCTGTGCAAGATCTTTACTTAAAAGGAGGGGAAAAGGCTTTGCCTGAAGGATCGCAGCTACCCGAATTAACGGTGAGTCAGCGGGTGCAGGTGGCGCGCGCAGGCGAGGAGGATTACTACGTTTCCACGGTGGAGGACATCACCGACGAGGCCATCTTCATCGCTTTGCCTTATCGCCAGCGCTCTCCCCTAATGTTGGAGGTGGGAGATCGGGTTAAGGTTCTGTTTCCAGGGGAGAGCGAGTGCTTTTGGTTTTCTTCAACCGTTCGAGCTCGGCTGGAAGAGGGCAAGGTGATTCTCTACGCCCTGACCTTGCCTACCACGGTCAAACGGGTGCAGCGGCGGCGGGATGTCCGACTTTACGAGACTATGCCGGTAGAGTTCGCCCCTTACCGGGAAGGAGAGGAGCCAGCCTGGCAACCGACCCTGGCGCTGGATTTAAGCGCCGGGGGGGTGCGAATCGCCTCGCCGCGCGCTTACGAGCCGGGTAGCACCCTTTGGGTACGTTTTCGCCTTCCTCTACGCAACGAGGAGTTGGAGATCGCTACCCCGGCGCGGGTGGCCCGCTGCGAACCGGTAGTGCTAGAGGGAAAACGGCTTTACCACCTGGGGCTGGAATTCCTGCAACTTTCCCGCAGCCAGAAGGATAAGATCTTCAGTTACGTGTTCTGGCGCATGATGGAAAAGCGGCGTCTCAGCTGAAGGGGAGGTGTATCCTTTGGCCGTGGATCGGGCCTGGATAGCTTACAAGCAGCGAGGAGATACTTCGAGCCAGGAGGAGTTGGTGCAACGCTACCTCCCCCTCGTCAAGTATCTGGTAGGGCGGATGGCAGTGCGCCTGCCCTCCTGGGTTTCGCTGGAGGACATCGAGGGGGCAGGGATCATGGGACTGCTTTCAGCCATGGAGCGTTTTGATCCTTCCCAGGGGGTGGAATTTGAGGCCTACGCCGGCTACCGCATCTGGGGGGCCATGATGGACGAAGTGCGGCGCTGGGCGCGCTTTTCCCGCCGCACCTGGCAGCAAATGCAGGCTTTGCTCCAGGTGCAGGAGCGCTGGGAGCGAGAAAAGGGCTGCCGTCCCAAGACGGAAGAAGCGGCCCGCGAGTTGGGCTGGGAACCGGAGCAGGTGGACCGGATAGGGCGCTACTTCGCCGCTTTCAATTCCTTGTCTCTGGAGGAAGCTAGGTCGGTGGAAGGGCGTTCTTCCTGGGAAGAGTTTCTGGCGGACCCCTCCGGCAACGACCCGCTGGAAGAGGTGCTGGAACGAGAAGACCTGGAGGTCCTAGCCGCGGCCGTTGGCCGCCTGGAAGAGCGCTTGCAACTTGTTCTCTCGCTTTACTATCAAGAGGGACTAACCCTGAGGGAAATAGGGGAGGTGCTGGGCATCTCGGAGTCGCGGGTGTGCCAGTTGCACACCCGCGCTCTGGCCCGATTGCGAGAGTTTCTAACCGGGGGGGGAAAAGATTGATCTGGGTGGCCGCAGCGCTGGCTTTTCTGCTGGGATTCTGCCTGGCCGTGCTGGCCGGCTTGCTTCTGTGGCGTCGGCAGCAGAGTTTCGCGGGGGCCTTGGAGGAATTCTCGGCGGGAGAAGAGTGCACCTGCAAGCAGCGCTTGAACGACGTTGAGCGCTGCTTGCAGGTGCTGTCCCGCGACCTGCGGGAAATAAGGGAGCAAGGGCAGCGGCTGGAGCAGCTCTGGCGCCAGCAAGCCCAGCTGGTGGCCCCGGAGGAAAAAGAGGAGCTCACCGAGCTAGCCCGACGCTGGGGCAAAAGCAAGGGCGAGGTGGAGCTCATGCTTCGCTTAGGACGCTGGCAAGGAGGGGTGAACCATGATAAGAGGAATATACACGGCGGGTACGGGATTAAACCAGCAGCAGAATCTTTTGGACGTGACGGCCAATAACCTGGCCAATCTTTCTACGCCTGGCTTCAAGGAGGATCGCTTGGCGGTCACTTCTTTCTCCGAGATTCTGCTCTATCGCTTGGAGCAATCGGGGCCGACACCCATAGGCACCACCAACTATGGCACTCTGCCCGAGAGCTCTTGGACCGATTTCACTCAAGGAGCTCTGGAGGAAACCGGTAACTACCGCGATGTGGCTCTGGCTGGGGACGGCTTTCTGGTGGCGCGGGTTAATGGCCAGGAGCTCTTGTTCCGCAGTGGCAGCCTTTTCGTGGACCGGGAAGGTTATTTGGTGACAGCCGCAGGTGACCGGGTGCTGGGAGAAAACCGCGATCCTATTCAAGTGGGGGAAGAGCCCTTTCACCTCGAGGCTAACGGCACGGTGACGGTGGGTGGTAGGGTGGTGGGGCGCTTGTTGGTGGTGCGGGTGATCCCTGACCAGCCCAAAGGGACGGCGGTTTGGGACAACGGAATTCTGGCCAAAGAGGGGAAAAATTACTACCGGTTGGGTAGGGGAACCCTGGCCCCGGCCACCGGTACCCAGGTGCGGCAAGGTTGGTTGGAGACGTCCAACGTGGATCTGGCGGCGAGCATGAGCCGGCTGGTGGAGAGCCTCCGCGCCTACCAGCTTTCCAGCCGGGTGCTCAGAACCCATGACGATTTACTGAACCGGATCATCAACCAAACGGCTAAGTAGTAGGGGGCTTGAACTTGGCGGCGCAAGGTCTTTCGGCAAACAATTCTACCACCGAGGAATATGTGGGTATAGCTGAGCTAAAAGTGGGGCGTGCGCCTTTGGTCCTAATCACTTTGGGCCTAGGTTCCTGTGTGGGAGTGGCCCTTTACGACCCGATAAAGAAAGTGGGAGGGCTCTTGCACGTCATGCTTCCTCGCTCCAGCGAATTTACCCGCAATTCGCACCCGGCTAAATTCGCCGATACCGGAGTGCCCCTATTGCTGGCCGAACTTTTAAAACTGGGAGCGGATAGGCGGCTGCTGGAAGCCAAGATCGCTGGCGGAGCTCAGATGTTTGAGGGCATGGTGAACATAGGGGAGCGCAATGTCAAAGCGGTGAAGGAGGCTTTGGCGTCTGCTGGTATAAAATTGATTGCTGCCGACGTAGGCGGCAATCGGGGACGCACTATGGTGCTGGACACCTCCACGGGCAAAGTGATCATCAAAACCTTGGGAGCTAGTCCAAAGGAGCTGTAGGGGAAATGGACTTCTACGCCTTTCGCGAAAAAGTGAAGGAGCATCTGGGTTTTGACCTTAGTAGCTATAAGGAAAACCAACTCAGGCGTCGTTTGGAAGCATACATGGCCCGCTTGGGGGTGGCGTCTTACGAAGCCTACCTGCAGCGTTTGCAAAGTGACCCGGCTTGCCTTCGCGATCTGGTGGCTTATCTCACCATCAGCGTGACCGAGTTTTTTCGTGACCCCCACCTCTTCCGGTGGCTGGAGGAGAAAGCCTTGCCGGAGCTTTTGCGCGAACAGTTTCTGCTCAAGATATGGAGCGCGGCCTGTGCTAACGGGGCTGAACCCTATTCTTTAGTCATATTGCTGGAGGAAATTACTCCGGGAAGGCGGCACCGAGTGGAAGCCACCGACGTTAACCCGCGGATTCTGGCGTTGGCGCGAGAAGGGGTTTTTACTGCCGATCTATTGCGCAATGTGGGGCCCCAGCGCCTGGCCCGCTTCTTCACTCCCTTGGACGGACGCTATGTTTTCCGTCCCGAGTACAGAGCGCGGGTGCTTTTTCGGGTGCATGATCTTTTGCGCGACCCCTATGGTCAAAATTACGACCTAATTCTGTGCCGCAACGTCCTTATATATTTCACCAAAGAGGCCCAGGATCGGGTGCTGGCCGGTTTTCAACGGGCGCTACGCCCAGGCGGGTATCTATTCTTGGGCGGCAGCGAGACCATCCTTAATTATCGCGAGGTAGGGTTCGAGCGCCGCTACGCCTCTCTTTATCAAAAGGTTAATTAGCTGCTAAAAGGGGAGGGTGATTTTTGGAAACTTACTTGGAGGTCTTGCAGGAAATTGGTAATATAGGCGTGGGTAACGCGGCCACGGCTCTAGCCGACCTGATCGGGAGCAAGGTGTTGATCACCGTGCCCCTGGCTCGTCTGGTTCCTTTAGAGGGCGTGTTCGCCGCGATGGGGAATCCGGAGGAGCCGGTGGCCGGAGTGCTGGTGCGGGTAGGGGGTGAGGTCAAGGGCACCGTGCTCTTCGCTTTCTCCTCTCCCAGTGCCCTGGAATTGGTGGAGCGTCTTACCGGAGAGCAAGTGACCGATCTCTTCGCTCTGACCCCGGCGGGTGCCTCGGTGCTCCAGGAGATCGGCAATATATTAACCGGCAATTTCCTCACGGCCATAAGTGATTTTACCGGACTTACCTTTGCGCCTGATGTGCCCTTTTACGCTTACGATATGCTGGCCTCGATTGTTTCCACTAGTTTAGTGGCGGGGGAGGTTATTGCCGATAGAGTGCTTTTCCTAGAAACCGAGTTCCTGCTGGATGGAAGGGCTATCACCGCTCATTTTTTCCTTTTCCTTACGCCCGCTTCTCTGGCTACCCTGCTCCAGTCCCTGGGCCTGGCGGCCGAGAACCTTTAGACGAGGAGGGATTTAATCCATGAGTAAAAGAGTGCTCGTAGTAGACGATGCGGCTTTTATGCGAATGATGATCAAGAATATTCTCACCAAAAACGGCTACGAAGTGGTAGGGGAGGCAGCCAACGGCCGGGAAGCAGTAGAGCTGTACCAGCAGCTCAAGCCCGATGTGGTGACCATGGACATAACCATGCCCGAAGTGGACGGCATCGAGGGCGTCAAGGCGATAAAGGCTGTTGACCCCAACGCCAAAATCGTGATGGTCAGCGCCATGGGGCAGCAGGCCATGGTGATGGAAGCCATCCAGGCTGGGGCCAAGGATTTCATCGTTAAGCCTTTCCAGCAGGAGCGTATTTTGCAAGCCCTGGAACGGGTTCTGGCCCGCGACGATTAGGGGGGAGAGCATGGCCGACGTATTGTCGCAGGCGGAAATAGACGCCTTGCTAGCGGCCCTAGCTGCGGGAGAGGTCTCGGAGGAAGATCTCCCAGAAGAGCAGGGAGCTCCTAAGAGGTACGACTTCCGCCGCCCCAACAAGTTCTCCAAGGAGCAGTTGCGAACCTTGCAGCTCCTGCACGAGAATTGGGCTCGCATTCTTTCCGGCTTTCTCTCCGGCTACCTGCGCTCTAACGTCACGGTAGCGGTTAGTGGGGTGGATCAGCTGACCTTTGACGACTTTATTCGCTCGCTGCCCACTCCCACTTTGCTGGCCGTCTTCACTTTGGACCCCCTGCCGGGAGCGGCGGTTATGGAAACTAACCCCAGCTTTCTCTTTCCGGTAATTGATCTGCTTTTCGGCGGGACTGGGGAGATGCCGGATAAGCTGCGCGAGTTCACTGAGATCGAGATTTCGGTGGGGCAGCGTCTAGCGGAAAAATTGCTAGAAAATCTGTCCTTCGCTTGGCGCGATGTTTTTAAGGTGAACCCAGTAGTGGAGGGAGTGGAAACCAATCCCCGGTTGCAGCAGATTATTTCTCCCAGCGAAGTGGTGGCGGTGATCACCCTGACCACCACCGTGGGGGCGGAATCCCGGGGGCTTATAAATCTTTGCTTCCCCCACTTAACATTGGAGCCGGTCCTGAGCCAGCTCTCGCGCTTCTACCACATGCGGCCCTCCGAGCCGCCGGATGCTTCGGCCATCCAGAACTTGCAGTATTGGCTGGGTAAGGTGCCGCTGGATATGACGGTGCTGGTGGGCGAGAGTATTTTGAGCGTGCAAGAATTTTTGCGCCTGGCTGAAGGCGACGTGGTGGTGCTGGATCGGCGCTTTGGAGAAGATCTGGATGTGTTGGTGGGCCAGGTAAAACGTTACCGGGCCCAGCCAGGGTTGCTGGGGCGGCGTCTGGCAGTGCAGATTACGGGTTTGGCGGAAGGGGGCTAAATTTAAGTGCACGACGAACATTTTCTCAGTCAGGAGGAGATCGATGCTCTTCTCAAGGATCCGGAGATGGCTCCGTCCGATGAGCCGGTGGGTCCTGGCCTGACTAACAAAGAGCAGGATGCTCTAGGAGAGATTGGGAATATAGCCATGGGGGCAGCTGCCACCGCCCTTTCGGAAATATTGGGGCGGCGGGTGGTAATAACCAGCCCCCAGGTGCGGGTGACCACTAAGGAGGAATTGCTGCAAGGCTTCGTGGTCCCTTACTTGATCGTGTCCGTTTCTTACACCGAAGGGCTTGAGGGGACTAGCTTGCTGGTGGTGAAGGTGGAGGATGCTTCGGTGATAGCCGATCTCATGATGGGGGGCGAGGGCCGGCGTTCCGATACTCTGGGTGAGATCGAGATCAGCGCCGTGGCCGAGGCCATGAACCAAATGATGGGAGCGGCGGCTACCTCGCTGGCCGACGTTTACCGTCGCACGGTGGGCATAGCTCCCCCCAAGGTGCGCACCTTTGCCCGCGAAGGGGAGCAGGCTACGGTCAACGATCTGGGGGTGGAGGACCCTATCGCCGTCATTTCCTTTCGCATGGCCATCGAGGATCTTTTAGACACCGAGATCATGCGGGTTCTATCGGTGGCCACGGCGAGGGAAGAGGCTTCGCTCCTATGGCAGGGGCTTGATCAAGCCGGGGGGGCAGCCGCCGCTGCCGAAACCCCTCCGGAAACTGCCGGAGCTCCGACGGAGGCCCCTTCGCCCGTTTACGCTCCGGCGAAGGGAGACTCCTCCTCGCCAGCAGGGTTTCCTCTTCCCGAAGGGGAGCGCTCTCGCTTGGAGCTTATATTAGACATTCCGCTTAAGGTCTCGGTGGTCCTGGGACGGACGCGCCGCCCCATAAAAGAGATCCTGGGAATGGGTCCAGGGAGCATTGTGGAGTTGGAAGCGCTGGTAGATGAGCCGGTGGAGGTGCTGGTCAACGGGGTGCTGGTAGCCCGGGGAGAGGTGGTGGTGGTAGAAGAGAATTTTGGCGTGCGCATCACCAGCATCATTACCCCCCAGGAGCGTCTCCGCTACTTGGCCCGCCCGCAAGAGCGTTGATCTTTCCCGGGAAGGAACTTAAAATGGAGAGAAAGCTCGGGAAAGGACGGTGTTGAGGTGGTAGTTGCCTGGTGGGTTCTTCTTACCCTTCTCTTCCTGGCTCCTTATTTTCGTGGCCTTTTCTTCCCTCCCGACCAGGAAAAAGCGTTGATTGTGGCTGCTTTATGCTTTTTCCTGGTTTATCTTTACCGTTGGGGGCAGCGCCGGACCCGCTTCTTCGAGCACCCTCTGGACGGGGCGATGTTGGCTCTAATGCTGATCTACGTAGCGACTTTGCCCTTGGCGGTCAATAAGGGGCTGGCCCTTAACGATGTGGTGAAGTACGCCTTGTACTTCACGGTTTTTTGGTCCGTTTCTCGCCTGGTGGACACGGGCGAGCGGGCGGAGAAGCTGTTTTACACTTTCTGGCTCTCTGGGGTGGGAGTGGCGTTGGCTGGTCTGGCCACGGCTACCCAGATTATTTTCATCCGCGATGGCTTCCTTAACGGGCGTATTTACTCTTCCTTCCAATATCCCAATGCGCTGGCCAGTTTTCTCTTGGCTTTGCTGTTATTGGGAACTTATCTCTGGTACCAATCTTGGAGGGAGGGACCGCACTGGCGCGGTTTAGCTTATTCTTCTTACGGCCTGGCGCTGGGTAACTTTCTGCTGGCGGCCGTATTCTGGGGGGCCAAGTCGCACGGTGGGGTTCTCACCCTGATTTTAATTCTGCCTCTTCTGTGGTGGCGTCTTCCCCGCGAGGCACGCCGCCCTTGGAGCCTGCATTTGTTGCAGGCCAACCTGTGGGGACTGTTGGCCGGCTTGAGTTTCACCCATTTGGCCTCGGCTGGCCGCTTCGATGCCGCCTGGGGGATAATCCTTCTAGGAACTCTGCTTTCCTTGGGCTGCCAGTGGTTAGTCGATTACGGTACTTACCGCGGTTGGCCTAACCCCTTGGATCGCGTGCCCCCTCCCGTTTGGTGGGGAGTTCCTTTGCTCTTCTTGGTAGCCGGTGCGGGGGCGGTGTTGGCCCAGCCCCACTGGCGAACCCTGCTCTGGAATTTGCTCCACGGCCGTAACGCCGTCGAGCGCTTATATTTTTATCGCGACGCTCTGGAAATGATGGCGGCTCGTCCCTGGTTGGGCTGGGGAGGAGGAGGTTGGCAGGAGGCCTACCGCGCCTTCCAGCATTACCTTTATAACTCCACTCAGGTGCACAGTTACTACCTACAGGTGGGAGTGGAAACGGGGATCGTGGGGCTGTTGGTGCTGCTGGCAGCGTGGTTTTTCTTCCTTCGCTCGGCTCACCGGCTCTATCAGGCTGCTGCCCCCCGCGAGCGCTTGCTGGTATGGACAAGCACCGTGGCTGCGCTGGCCATCGGTATCCACGCTGCCCTCGACTTTAACCTAGCTCTGGCGGCTTTGACTCTGTTGCTTTTCTCCCTTTTCGGAGTGATAACCGGGCTGGAGCTCTCCGCCCGGCAACCGCAGGAAGTGAGCAAGCGTGCCCGCCGCAAGGCGCGACTGCTCCGTCCTTCGCCAGCTCCCCTGGTGGCGGTGGGAGCTTTTTCCCTGTTGCTGGTCTTGCTGGGCACCACTTTGACTCTGGCGGGTAATGCAGCTCTGGCCGCGACCCAGGCCATGCAGCAGCACGATTTGAGCCGAGCTCAGGCGCTGGCCATGAAGGCCGTGAGCTACAATCCATTAAATCCCGATTACCGCGAGTTGCTGTCCAATATTTACCTATGGCAGCAGAACCCGGAAGCGGCGGTAAAAGAGGCCCAGGCGATGGTCAAGCTCAGCCGCTATAACGAGAAGAGCTACATCGTACTAACCGAGGCGTTAAAAGAGGCTGGCCATTACCGCGAGGCGGTGCAGGCGGCGGAAACAGCGGTCCGCATGGCACCCTTCCGCATTCAGAACTACGAGCTCCTGGCCACTACCGCTTTCTACGGCGGTTATATGGAGCTCTCCCATGGTAAGCGCGAGGAAGCTCGCGCTCTCTTCGACCAAGCGCTGCAGGTGCCCGGGATGATTCAGCAGCAGATGGCCAAGGTCACCCCGGAAGAGAAACGGCTGTGGGTAGTGGCACCTTACCTGGCTCCCACGCCCACCATTCGAGTGGTAGTGGGAGGATCGAATTACTTCCTGGGCAAGTACGCTCAGGCGGAGGCGGAAATCCTGGCGCTCTTGCCCCAGCTGCAGAGCGAGAAGGATAAGACCATCAAAGCTCAGGCTTTGCTCTGGCTGGTGCTTTCGCTGGAAAAGGAAGGCAAGTCATCGGAGGCTCAGCCCTACGTAGAGGAAGGGAAAAAGTTAACGCCCAATTTTGATCAGTGGCTGCAACAGGCCAGCAAGCTCCCGGTGCTGGCTTAAGAAGTTTTAGAATACTATGCTGCGCTTTCGCGGAGGGCTTGCAACGCCCTCCGTTTTCTGCTATAGTAAAGGCGAGTCTCCGAAGAGGCTCGGATAAAATAAAGATTTTTATCAATTAGATAACCTCTTGGCGTTAATAAAGCTTCCCACGGATGGGGGTGACAGTGCGAAGAGGCCAGCGCGAGTTTGAACGGGCGGCGGAGTCTTTTAAAGGAACACCCTTTAACGAAGAAAGGGGAAAGAAAGCATGGAGCAGAGGTTTGAGCCTAAGATCATCGGTTTCCTCTGTAACTGGTGTAGCTACGCTGGTGCCGACCTGGCCGGCGTCTCCCGTTTCCAGTACCCTCCTAACATTCGCATCATCCGCGTTATGTGTTCCGGTCGAGTCGATCCTTCCTTCGTGCTAAAGGCTTTGAAAGAAGGTGCCGACGGGGTGTTAATTGCTGGTTGCCACCCCGGTGACTGTCACTATGAGAGTGGCAACTACAAAGCCATGCGCCGCTATCTGTACCTGCAGAAGCTGCTTCGGGAGTTCGGAGTGGAAGACGAGCGGGTGCGGCTGGAGTGGATTTCGGCGGCGGAGGGAGCGCGTTTTGCCCAAGTGGTCACCGAGTTTACCGAAACCATCCGGCGCTTGGGTCCCTCTAAATTCAAAGACAAAGCGGCTGCGGGGAAGGGGGCGTAGGGCGTGGCGGAGAAGATTAAAATAGCCTCTTACTGGGCTGCCGACTGCGGTGGTTGTGACGTAGCCATTCTAGACACTCACGAAAAGTTTCTGGATATAATTCAAGCGGCCGATATCGTCTTCATGCCCATTGCTATGGATACCAAAGAGAAAGATGTAGAGGCCTTCCCCGACGGTTACATCGATGTTTGCTTCTTCCACGGTGCCATTCGTAACTCGGAAAACGAGCACATGGCCAAGCTCCTGCGCCGCAAATCCAAAGTGATGGTGGCTTTCGGGAGTTGCGCCATGATGGGCGGTATCCCAGGGCTGGCCAATTTCAAGGATCGAGATGGCGTTCTGCGCCGGGTTTACTGGGAGAGCCCTTCCACCGACAATCCAGGGCACATTCTACCCCAGACGGAGAACCAGATGCGCGAGGGGGTAATCACCCTACCCGCTTTCTACGACGAGGTCAAGACCTTGGCCGATGTAGTGCCGGTCGAATATCTTATGCCCGGCTGTCCTCCAGCTTCCCACCAGATATGGAACGTTTTTCAGGCCATTGCTTCTGGGAAGCTCCCCCCTCCGGGTTCGGTGATTGGTGCTTCCAACAAGTCGGTGTGCGAGGAGTGCCCCCGGATAAAAGAGAATAAAACCATCAAGCATTTTTACCGCGTGCACGAGATCATCCCCGACCCGGAGCGCTGCCTCTTGGAGCAGGGCATTCCCTGTATGGGGCCCGCCACCCGGGGCGGCTGCGGGGCGGCTTGTCCGGTGGCCAACCAGCCCTGCCGGGGCTGCTACGGCCCGCTGGATGGGGTGATCGATCACGGTGCCAAGTACGTGAGCGCCTTGGCTTCGGTTATCGATGCTAATAATCCGGAGGAGGCGGCCAAAATTCTGGACCAGATCCCCGACCCGGCGGGAATGCTTTATTGGTTTGGCTTGCCAGCCTCGCTCCTGAGGAAGGTGAGGAAATAATGCAGCGGGTTACGATCGATCCGATAACCAGGCTCGAAGGCCACGGGAAAATAGAAATCTTCCTTAACGAGCGGGGTGAGGTGGAGAACGCCTACTTTCAGATCCCCGAACTTCGCGGCTTCGAGAAGTTCGTGGAGGGGCGGGCTGCAGAAGAGGTCTCCCGAATCGTCAGCCGCATCTGCGGGGTCTGCTCGGGCACGCACCACGTTTGCGCGGGCAAGGCGATAGACAAGGTGTTCGGCGTGAAGCCCACCTCCACAGCTCTGAAACTGCGCCGGCTTTTCTACAGCGCCCACTTCATCCACAGCCATCTGGCCCACTTCTACGTCCTGGCGGCTCCCGACTTCGTCGTGGGTCCCGAAGCCGACCCACCGGTGCGCAACATCGTGGGTCTTATCAACAAGGTGGGTCTGGAGACTGGTGGTCAAGTCATTAAGGCGCGGAGGCTGGTCCAGGAAATTCAGACCATGCTGGGAGGACGTCCGGTGCATCCCGCCTTCATGCTCCCCGGCGGGGTGAGCAAGGGGCTTACCGAAGAGGAGCGGCTGCAGGTAGAGGAATGGGCCGAGTTCGAGGTGGAGTTCGCCCGCTTCTCCCTGAAGCTTTTTGAGGACGTGGTGCTCAAGAACAAGCAGTATCTGGAGCTCATCCAGAGCGACGCCTACCGCCTGGAGACTAACTACATGGGAATAGTGGACGAAAAGAACCGGGCGGATTTCTACGACGGTGAAGTCCGCTACGTGGACACCCAGGGGCGGGAGATCGGACGCTACAAGGAAGAGGAGTACCTGGAGCACGTGGCCGAGCACGTAGAGCCCTGGAGCTACCTTAAATTCCCCTTTTTGAAGAAGGTGGGCTGGAAAGGGTTTGTGGAGGGCCCTGGCACCTCGGTTTATCAGGCAGCGCCACTGGGGCGGATTAACGCGGCCGACGCCATGAAGACGCCGCTGGCGGAAGAGGAGCGGCAGAAGTTCTTCGACTTCCTGGGAGGACGACCGGTGCACAATGTTCTGGCCACCCACTGGGCTCGCTTGATCGAGAATCTGCAGGCGGCCGAAGAGCTCCGGGATCTGGCGCGCGATCCCGAGATCACCAGTCCCGACATCCGCAACATTCCCGAGGGAGTGGCAGGAGAGGGAGTGGGTATCATCGAAGCGCCGCGCGGCACCCTTACGCACCATTACCAAGCTGATGAGAAGGGTATCATCGTCAAGGCCAACCTCATCGTTGGCACCACCAATAACAATGCCCCCATCTGCATGGCGGTGAAGAAGGCAGCTCAGCACCTCATTAAGCCCGGTGTGGCTGTCAGGGAAGGGCTTTTGAATATGATTGAAATGGCTTTCCGGGCCTTTGATCCCTGTTTCAGCTGCGCTACCCATGCGTTGATGGGGGAGTTGCCGCTAATGGTCAGTATTTACAATCACAACGGGGAATTGCTGGAGCAGTTCCGCCGCAGCTGAGCTCAATTCGGCAGGTAAAAGGGGCCTTCCCGGGAAGTATTCCTGGGGAGGCTCTGTTTTCCTTGGAGGAGCGAACAATGCGAGCAAAGGCGCGTCTGATAATCGTGGGCTGCGGTCACCCCTACGGCGGGGACGATGCCGCGGGGCTGGAGGTGGTTCGTCGTCTTCAGGAGGAGGGTCTTCCCCCAGGGGTGGAAGCGGTGGCCTGCGGCACGGCGGGGCTGGGCATTTTGGACTTTCTCTACGAGGCCGAGAGGGGTATCCTAGTAGATGCCATGGTGGCCGATCTCCCGCCCGGGTCGGTGTTGCGTTTGACCGAAGCCGACTTACCCGAAGGGGCGAGGAGGCTTTCCGCCCACGATGTCACTGTGCGCGAGGCTCTGGCCTGGGGCCGGCGGGTGGGGGTGCCGATGCCGCAGGAACTGGTGATCATCGGTATCGTGGCCAAGGAGTTGGGGCTCTGGCGGGAGACCCTTTCGCCCGAAGTGGCGGCGGGGGTGGAGCAGGCGCTGGCCCTGATCCGCCAGGAAATCGAACGTTTTTTGCAAAAGACAGGCCAAGTACCTTAGAATAGTTATTAGAGGCGGCTCCCGCTCAGCGCGAGGGCTTTAAGGGGGCGTGGGAGATGCACGAACTGGGCATCGTGCAGTCGATGATGGAGATGGTGGAGGAAAGCGCCGTGGCCAACCGGATTGTTAAGGTGACCCGGGTTAAGCTAGTAGTGGGACAGTTAACTCTGGCCCAGCCCGATTTGCTGCAATTCGCTTTCGCCACCCTAACTCCGGGTACCATCTTCGAGGGGGCCGAGCTGGAGGTCGAGGAGCGCCCGTTGGTGCTGCGTTGCTGTAGCTGCGGCGCCACTTTTGCGCCCGAGTATATCCAATACGCTTGTCCCACTTGCGGCGAGCGGTGTGAAGTAACGAGCGGCAAGGAGCTCTATGTGGACTTTTTTGAGGGAGATACCGAGGAGGAAGAGCATGGAAATAAAAGTGGTGATGGGGCAGCGGCTACTTCGCGCCAATGAGGAGGTGGCCCATAGGGTTAGAGAGCACCTGGCTCGGAACTCCTGCCTTATGGTGAATCTCATCAGTTCTCCTGGAGCGGGCAAGACCACGCTGTTGGAGGCTACCCTAGGGCGCCTGCGGGAAAGGTGGCGCATAGGGGTGATCGAGGGGGATGTCTATACTGTGCGCGACGCGGCCCGCATCGCGCATCTGGGCATTCCAGTGGTGCAGATCAACACGGCGGGGGTATGCCACCTCAACGCCTCTATGGTGGAGCGAGCGCTGGGAGAGTTGGGGGAAGGACCTTTTGACCTTATCTTTGTTGAAAACGTAGGGAACCTGGTCTGCCCGGCCGAGTTCGATCTAGGGGAAGACGCTAAGGTAGCGCTTCTTAGCGTCACGGAGGGGATCGATAAACCAGCCAAGTACCCTTTGGTTTTCGAGCGGGCCTGCCTCGTGCTGGTGACCAAGGGAGACCTCATCCCCTATTTGGACTTCGATTTGGCGGAGGTGGAGCGCGATGTGCGCCAGGTGAACCCGGAGGTTCCCCTCATTGTGACTTCAGCCAAGACCGGAGAGGGGATGGAAGCATGGCTTCAATGGCTAGAAGAGCAACTGCGGCGGAAAAAGAAGGTCTCGTCCGTTACCGTTTGACCATTAAAGGCACGGTGCAGGGGGTCGGCTTCCGCCCTTTTGTTTACCACTTAGCTTCCCAGCACGAGCTCAAGGGGCGAGTATGCAACGATGCCCGCGGCGTGGTGGTGGAAGTGGAGGGGGAGAAAGCTAAGGTGCAGCGCTTCTGCCAGGAGCTTCGACAACACCCCCCTCGGCTGGCCCGCATTGCGGACTTGGTGGTGGAGGAATTGCCCTTGGCGGGGTACTCCGCCTTCGACATCGATTTGAGCCAGGGAGCGCAGGAGAAGGAGGCATTAGTTCCTCCGGACGTGGCTCTCTGCTCTGACTGCGCCCGCGAAGTCCTCGACCCGGCGGACCGGCACTATCTTTATCCCTTTACCAACTGCACCAACTGCGGCCCCCGCTTCACCATTGTGCAGGAGCTCCCCTACGACCGGGCGCGCACCTCCATGGCTTCCTTTCCCATGTGCCCGGACTGCGCCCGCGAATACCATGATCCCCTGGATCGGCGCTTCCACGCTCAGCCGGTGGCCTGCCCGCGTTGCGGCCCTCAACTCGAGCTCTACAACGCCCAGAGAGGATTGGTAGAAGGAGACTGGCGAAAGAATTGCTGGGAGCTTCTGCAAAGGGGGAAGATCCTGGCGCTAAAGGGGTTGGGCGGCTTTCACCTGGTCTGCAACGCTCTAGATCCTCGGGCAGTGGCTCTACTGCGCCAGCGCAAGCGGCGTCCCCACAAACCCCTGGCCGTCATGGCGCGGGATCTAGAGGTGGTGCGCCGCTTCTGCGAGCTCGGGCCTTTGGAAGAGGAGCTCCTGACCTCTACGGCGGCCCCTATCGTGGTGTTGAAACGGCGCTCAGGGGTGGGCCTGCCGGAAGAGCTGGCCCCCGGCCTTAACACCTTGGGGGTTATGCTACCCTACACCCCGCTGCACCTCCTGCTCTTGCAGGGACCCCTTCCCTTGCTGGTCATGACCAGCGGGAATCGTGCGGGCCTTCCCTTGTGCAAGGACAACGTGCAGTCCTGGGAAGAGTTGGGCGATATCGCCGACTACTTCCTGCTGCATAACCGGGACATTGTCAACCGCTGCGATGACTCGGTGGTGGTGGTAGTGGAGGATACCCCCCTCTTCTACCGGCGCTCGCGCGGTTATGTCCCCCAGCCGGTCAAAGTGCCGACGGGGAAAGGGCCGGTGGTGCTGGGAATAGGAGGCGAGATGAAAAACACTTTCTGTCTTCTGCGGCGGGGCGAGGCTTTCCTCAGCCAGCACATAGGGGAGCTCGACACCCTGGAGGGGGAAGAAAACCTGAAGACCAGCCTAGAAAATTTTACCAGACTTCTGGGAGTGAAGGTGGAAATCGTAAGCTGCGACCTGCATCCCGACTACCGCTCTTCCCGTTTAGCCCGGCAACTCGAAGCCCAACAACTTTTCACCGTCCAGCACCACCACGCTCATTTCGCCTCCTGCTTGGCGGAAAACGGGGCGGAGGGACCGGCTATCGGCGCTATTCTGGACGGCACCGGTTACGGCAGCGATGGCTGCCTCTGGGGGTTCGAGATCATCACTGGCGATTACCTTGACTTCCAGCGCCACTATCACTTAGATTACGTTCCCTTGCCGGGTGGAGAAGCAGCCATCAAACATCCCTGGCGGGTAGCTGTCTCCTACCTCCTTACTTTTCTGAGCGAGGAGGGACAAGCGTGGTCCCGCCGGCTCTTCGCCTCGCAAGGCCAGGAACTAGCATGGCTAGAACAAATCGTGCAGCGGCGGTTGAACGCTTCACTGGCCTGTGGCTGTGGTCGCCTTTTCGACGCCGTGGCTGCCCTCCTGGGGGTGAGATGGGAGATAACCTACGAAGGGCAAGCGGCCATAGAACTCGGAGAGCTCACCTTGCCGCTGGCGGAAGGTAAGCGGCTTCCCCCTTACTCCTTCGCTTTTCAAGGCGAACGCATAGATCCCGCTCCCCTCTTCCGGGAGCTCCTGGCGGATCTATTTCAGGGTAAAGACCGGCGGCTGTTGGCCACCCGCTTTCACAACACGGTAGCGTTCATGGTAAAGGAAGGGGTAAAGCGCGTGGCGGAAAACTCTGGCCTTAGCCGCGTGGTGCTGAGTGGTGGAAGTTGGCAGAATGCCTATCTTTTCCTCCTATGCCGGGAACTGCTGCAGGAATCGGGATTTGAAGTCCTTTATCACCGGCAAATTCCGGCTAACGATGCCGGTTTGAGCTTGGGGCAAGCCGTAGTAGCCTATAGAAGGTGGTGGGAGAAGTGTGCCTAGGAATTCCAGGTAGGGTTGTAGAAGTCCACCCGGAAGAGTACCTGGCTGTAATCGAGACTTTCGGTGTGCGTCAGCGGATTAGCACGTTCTTGCTCGGTGAAGTAGCTGTCGGTGAGTACGTTATGGTTCACGCTGGCTACGCCATCGAGAAGATCGACCTTGAAGAGGCCCAGGAGCGACTCAAACTATGGGAGGAAATTCTTAAACATGCAGATGTGGGAGAAACTGAGAGACCCGGAGACCGGGCGTAAGCTGGCCGGTAAAGTGAGGGAACTGGCCGCCCAGGTATGCGACCGGTTAGGGCGGCGGCTCATTTTTATGGAGGTCTGTGGAACCCATACCATGGCCATTTCCCGCTCGGGTATCCGTAGCCTCTTGAAAGACTATTTGGAACTGCGAAGTGGCCCCGGGTGTCCGGTGTGCGTCACCGATCAGGCGGACATCGACCGTATGATTACTTTAGCCCGTCTGCCTGGGGTGGTGATAGGCACCTTTGGCGATATGGTGCGAGTACCGGGCAGTTTTTCTTCTCTAGAGCGGGAGCGGGCGCTGGGGGCCGAGGTGAGGGTATTTTACTCTCCTGCCGAAGCGGTGGTCTGGGCTGAGGCCCACCCTTCCCAGCAAGTGGTCTTCCTGGGAGTGGGCTTCGAGACTACTGCTCCTGGCGTGGCTCTCAGCCTCAGGGACGCGGCTCGCCGCGGGGTAAAGAATTACAGCGTTTACGTCTCGCATAAATTAGTACCTCCCGCGCTCCGAGCTCTGCTGGACGATCCAGAGATGAGGCTGGACGGCTTTCTCCTCCCAGGGCACGTGAGCACCATCATCGGCTGCCGCGCCTACCTCTTCATGGAAGATTACCGGATGCCGGCAGTGGTGGCCGGCTTTGAGCCCAATGAAATCCTGGACGCTATTCGCGAACTTTTAGAGATGCTGCTGGCAGATCGGGCCGAGGTGCGTAACGCTTACGCCCACGTGGTACGGGAGGAGGGCAACTCGCGAGCGCAGAAACTCTTGTCCGAAGTCTTCGAGGTTGACGACGCTTACTGGCGGGGCTTCGGGTGCATTCCCCAAAGCGGCTTCAGGCTGCGAGAGGAGTTGGCCGCTTTCGACGCGGCGCGGCGTTTCGAGATTCCCACCGTGGAATCGCGCGTGCCGCCGGGCTGCGCCTGCGGGGAGATTCTTAAGGGAAAGCTCACCCCTAAGGACTGTCCCCTCTTCGCCCGGGCTTGCCACCCCACGCATCCTGTGGGTCCTTGCATGGTATCCTCCGAAGGGGCTTGTGCCGCCTACTATCGCTATGAACGGGAGGTTTGAAGATTGGTTGACGATGTTATTTTGCTGGCTCACGGTGATGGCGGAGAGCTTACTTACCGGCTGGTGAAGGATCTTTTTTTGCGCTACTTTCCCAGTCAGGCCCTGCAGGCCCTCACCGATGCCGCAGCTTTAAATCTGCCAACGGGTAGGCTGGCAGTGAGCACCGACGCTTTTGTGGTGAGCCCCCCTTTTTTTCCCGGCGGCGATATAGGGAAGCTGGCGGTCTGTGGCACGGTTAATGACTTGGCGGTTAGCGGTGCCCGCCCTCTTTATCTCACCACTTCTTTCCTGTTGGAGGAGGGACTTCCCTTGGCCGAGCTCGAGCGGGTGGTGGCCTCCATGGCCGTCACCTGCCAAGAGGCGGGGGTGGAGATCGTGGCGGGGGATACCAAGGTGGTGGAGCGGGGAAAACTCGACCGGATCTTCATTACCAGCGCTGGAGTGGGCATTATCCCGCCGGGCGAGGATTTGGGCTACCACCGTGTGGCCCCCGGAGACCGCATTTTAGTGAACGGAGGGATGGGGGAGCACGGGCTGGCCATCTTAGCCCTACGCTCAGGTCTGGACTTCGCCGAGCAGCTTAAAAGCGACTGCGCCCCGCTCAACGGCATAATCGCCGAGCTTTTGGCCCAAGTCAAGGGGGTGAAGCTCATGCGCGACCTCACCCGCGGGGGCCTGATAACTGCGGCCAAGGAGATCGCCCTGGCCACGGGTAAAGACCTAGAGCTGGAGGAGGGAGCCATCCCCGTTTCTCCGCTGGTGCGGGGGGCGGCCGACCTTCTGGGGCTTGACCCGCTTTATCTGGCCAACGAGGGCAAATTCATGGCCATAGTGGCTCCTGAGGAGGCAGAAAAAGCTCTGGCGGTTATGCGGCAGCACCCCCTGGGGAAGGAAGCGGCCGTGATCGGCGAAGTGCGCGAGGGAAAGGGCGGCGTCTACCTCAAAACAGCCTTCGGAGGGACCAAGCTCATGGACATGCTGGCCGGCGCCCCCCTTCCCCGCATCTGCTAGCAGGGATTCCCCCTCTCGCCGGCGAAGTGGAAAAGTTCATTATTCCGTTTTGTGCTGGGGGGAGAACCTTGACCGATAGAGAAGCTTGGCGACAGGATGTTATCACCAGAGCAAAGAGGCTGCAAGAAGCCTTGCGGGAGCAGGAAACAGAAGGGGCCCTGCTAGTGCAGAGCGCCGATGTCTTTTACTACACCGGCACTTTTCAAAACGGCCACCTTTACCTGCCAGCGGAGGGGGAACCCATTTACTTGGTGCGCCGTAACATAGAGAGGGCGCGTGCCACCACCCTCTGCGGGCGGGTGGTAGAGCTTCAAAGCTTCCGGGAAATCCCGGTTCTACTTCAAGAGCACGGCTACAGGCTCCCCCAAACTCTGGGTTTGGAGCTCGACGTCCTGCCGGTGAGCTACTACTTTCAGTACCAGAAGCTTTTCCCCCAAACCCAGTTCCGGGACATCTCCTCGCTCATCCGGAAGCAGCGGGCGGTGAAATCAGCTTATGAACTGGAGCTTTTGCGCGAGAGCGGACGGCGGCTCGACCAGATGCTGGCCGCCGTTCCCCACCTGGTAGAGCTGGGCGAAACGGAGGTGGCCCTGGCGGGGCGCCTGGAGGGAGAGGCCCGCCGCCTGGGGCACCAGGGGCTGGTGCGCTTCCGTGGCTTCAACCCCGACTTTTTCATGGGGCACTTTCTTACCGGTCCCAGTGCTGCTGAGCCCTCCTACTTTGACGGGCCGGTATCCGGGCCGGGCTTGGACCCTTCCTTCGCCTTCGGTCCGAATTGGCGCCGCCTGGGGGAAAACGAGCCCATCTACGTGGATTACGGCTTTGCCTGGCGGGGGTACATCACCGACGCCACCCGCGTCTATGTCATCGGCTGCCTAGAGCCGGAACTGGAGAGAGCTCACCAGGTGGCCCTGGAGATCCAGCAGGCCGTTTTAGAGGAAATCCGTCCCGGTAAGAGCCCGGCCTCTCTTTACGAGCTGGCCTGCCGGATGAGCGAGAAGGCGGGGCTAAAGGAATACTTCCAGGGCTGGCAGCAACCGGTGCGCTTCATCGGGCACGGCGTGGGGCTGGAACTCAACGACCTCCCGGTGCTGGCTCCCGGCGTGGAGGAGCCGCTGGAAGCGGGGATGGTGATAGCCGTCGAGCCCAAGTTTGTCTTTCCCGGCAAGGGAGCGGTAGGAATAGAAAACACGGTGGAGGTCACTCCTTCCGGTGCCCGGCGCCTCACCAACTACCCCGATGCTGTCCAGGTAATAACACTAAGGGAATAATGTGGCTCCCAGCGTGCTTCCCAAGGCGCCGCCTAGTAGGAGCAGGAAGAGCTTCTTTAAAAGGTGGACTGTCATCACCGGTCCCGGGTAGAAGACGAGGGAAATAAGCCACAGTAAAGCGAAGAGAGCGGCACCCACACCGAGTCCGTGCAGCAGCGCCTTGCCGGCCGCCCGACGAACGGCCAAGACGCCGCCCACAAAGCTTCCCAAGAAAAGTCCGGAGCTGGCGAAGTAAGGCAAAAGCCTCTCGGATAAAGGAGCAAAGTAAAAAAGCGCGGCGGTTAGAAGGGTGAAGACCGCCACGGAGGAAGCCGCCCAGAAAGTACCCTGGCTTACAGCCAGCAAGCTAAAAGATCCCTTTTCCTCGCGCCTACGCAATTTTAAACCCCTCCTCCGTAAAATCCTTATGCGAGTCGAGGAGGGGTTAGAAGCCTTTAAAATAAAATGGCAGGGGAGGCAGGACTTGAACCCACAGCCCGCGGCTTTGGAGGCCGCTGCTCTACCATGTTGAGCTACTCCCCTGTTTTCCGGCTCTATTATACGCTCTGTTTTTCCGGAAGTCAACTTGGGGAGATTTTGGATCGTGTCAACCTACTGTAGGAGTCTCGAGCCCCACTGTCCCCGGACCAGGACGAACTACCAAAGAAGATCGATGTTCCGGCTCAAAGCTTTGAGGGCTCTGGTTAATGACGTTACCGGACCCCGTAGAGCGGGAAGATTATCGAACACCTCACCCGATATTTTCCTTAGCCTCTGCCTCTCTTCCTCGACAGCTGCCTTATCGATCTCTAAAGCCTTTAAGCCCTCCTTCCGTCGGGCTACATATTGCTCCCGCAAGGAAACACCATTCGCCTTCGCCACCCGCAACCGGGCCATCCGGTCTACCCCACGAGCACTCCAGGCCATCGGTCGGGATGATAACCGTGCCGAGAAGAGATGACTTACGTGCGCCTCCGCACTTACCCCCAACTCCGCCCCGGGATAAAGCCGGTAGGCCATTATCCCCTCCCAGTTCCGCCGGATGTAACGTCGGCAATCCCGTACCGCTTCCTTCCGCGCAGGACTCGCCGCAGCTTTGCCCGCCCGCCGCAAAATCGCCTGTACCTTTACCTCATCACCCTCCCATAAGGCCGCCCAAATCTCTCTATAACCATCACTATCACGCCCCAAAGCAGCCACCAGGTACTTGTCCAGGTGAAAAAGATCTAAGACAAAGACGCTCCTCGGTAGAAACTCCAGCCCTTTCTTTATCCACCTGTCTCCGTCACCGCAGAGGTAAATCCGCTCCACAGAAGATAATTCGTACTGCTCCTCGATGTAGCTCAACACCTCGAACCACAGCTCATCCGTATCTGAGTAAAGCCCTCCCAAGTAATAAGGCCGCTTGAGTCTGTATCTGTCTTTCCCCACCTTCTCTTTCCCCTCGTGGATGTAAACCAGCCGGGGTAAGTACTTCTTCCCGTCCTGACCTGCTACGTGGTCTTCATCCGCCTCCACATAAAGAACCTTCCCCCGGCGCTTCTCCCCAGGCGGCTCGGGCAGTTCTTCCAGTGTAAAGTTGTGAATCACCTTCTTCACCGCTTCGCCGCTTAGCACAACCTCCCGATTGCCTCTCCCTACCCTCTCGCCACTCTTCCGGTAGGAAAGATCTACCGCTTCTTCTAAGGCTTGTGCTTTAACCAGAGGATCAACCCGTGCGTGCGGCCCGTAACCTACCAACCGATCTATCAGGTGCACCCGCTCCCCAGTCTCTTTGTGCCGGTAATAGGTTCGCTTATAGTTGACCAGACCGAAAAGGGTAAGTACTTCTTTGGGATCGTTTCGCCGCTCTACCCGCCAGCCGGGCCGCTTTTCCCGGTGCTCCCGAAGATAGGCGTCTTTCGCCTCTAAAACTTCCCTCAAAACCTCCTGTCCCAGGTTATTAAGCTCCTGCCAGAGCTTCTCCTCGAAGCTTAAAAAGTTGGTCCCTTCCTCCAGAACCTTCAACGTTAGCTCCGCTACCCTCTGGAACTTCTCCCAAATCTGCTTTATAATCTGCATAGAGACCTCACCCTCCTGAGTGGTTGTTTAAGCAACTACTCGTCCGTTGCAAGGACGGTGAGGTCTCTCTTCTTTCTCCCCTTCCTTAGCTCCTGCAAAATTCCTACAGTAACTTTACACTAACAGATTTTGGACCGGTATCAATAATTCGGATAAAGACTCTTAACATGAGGCGCTCGGCCCGCAAGCTTCGATCCGAGAAGCGCTGCCACGTCGGCTCGAGCTCATGTAGTAGCTCGCATCTGCTCCTACGCTTCTCCCTGGCATCTTTCGGCGAAAGGTGCATAGAGTGTGATAAAGCTCCTTTAAAGGAGTGGGTAGTGCTTGTCTTCCTTTGGGTTGGCCTTCGGCGTGATGCTTCTGATCTTCAGTTCCCTCATTTACCCGGTCGTCCGGATGCTCCGGTCCGATCCTTCTTTTCTTAAGAAAGCCCTTTCGGAAGTGGTCGATTGCCGGGAAGGGGAGCCGGTGCTGGTGCCCAGCTCCAGCCGCCTCATCGCCCTGGCCGGTCTTATCGTCATCCTGGCGGTGGACGGCGGCATCGCCACCGTGATCCTTCACCGGCTGGCGGAGGGAGCTCCTCTCCCGGAGCTCGACAAGGTGAACTATTTTCTTATCTGCCAGGCGGGACTCTTCGCTCCCTACGCCGTCTCCAAGCTGGCGGAAGTGATCCGCCTTCCTTTCTTTAAGAAGGGCTTTGCCGAGACTTCCCCTCCTGCACCAAAAAACCAGTAGTTTTCTTATATCTTCACTGAAAAGGAAGGTATAAGGAGTTTTATTTTCTTTTCGGCAGGTAACGTGCCAATGTTGGCCTCTAATCCGGGTATTTGGCATAAAATAGGGGAATTAAGCTCTTGTTTTTTTTTTTTTTTTGCTTCTATGATATTTCCTGAAGCAGGAAGGCAGGAAAGAAAGGGAGAACTGTTATAATCAGGGGAGGGAGAGGAGTTGAATGAAGCCTTGGGGAAGGATAACAGGGAGCTTGAGGCATGTAGCCGGCAGGCTCTGCTGAGGGTGCTGGCTACCACCAATCTGGCTCATGTAGCTCCTTATCTGGCACTAGCAAGGGTAATCGATAGGGAATTGGTCGACGAAGGAGCAGTAACCATCCGGGTTCGGGATGCCAAGCTTCTACCTCAAGAGGGGTACACCGTCGTCCGTATGTCTTTTGTCGTAGACTTGGATGTCCCGGAATCTAAAAGATGTGCCAATACTGTGCTGTACACCTTCCGGAATCTTTCTTCCCAGGCTCTGGAGCCCTTTGTATATGCGGGTAAGCTGGAGGATGGGTGGGAAGTGTTTGCTTATTCGACCGATGAAGAATTCCTGGCGGAGAGGCTGACCGGTGAAGAAGGCGAAGCTGTGCTAACTAAAGTGAAAGAAAAGGCTCTCGCGAGGGGAATGCGCTCGCTGGCTCGCTATGTAGATCTGATGGAGCGGGCAGTAAAAGAGAGCAAGGCGGTCCCTACTTGCTAAACTCACCCCTGATGGTCAAGTAGCCGGAGAGCCACCTTGCTCCCACGAAAATCTTAGCACACCGTAGGGAGCGACGGCAATGGGGACCGCCTTCCTCTAAAACAAAGAGAGGAAGGAGGTGAAGGAGAGTGCGTGAGTTCGAGCTCGATCACCCAGTAGATGCCGTGTCGGTGAAGGCAAATAACCCTTCTGGTGGCGGAGTTGGGCCCATGCAGGTTGTAGTTGTTACTCCTGTAGCTGCAGCTACAATACTTGGTTTTGTTCACAGTGCAGCTGCAACTGTTGCTTATGCCCTCATTCTGGGGGTTGCCATTTATAACGCTCAGTATCTGTGGAAATACACAAAGGTTTACGGTAATTAGTCCAGAAGGTAAGCAAAATTGGACATAACCCGCCTTAGAGTCTGACCTGAAGAATGAGGGGATGAAGACTCTATGTTGGCGGGGGAACCGGAGTTTACACTCCGGAGTACTCCTCAGAAGTGCGGGCGAAATTGGCCGAGGTAAGTACTGGCTGGCAGCATTGGGAAGAGGATGCCAGGGAGAAACCGTTTCAGCGTAAGGTTTACAAGAGGTGGTGGGATAGTAGTGGTCTTTCTTGTTGCCAAGTGCGATAAGTTTACAAAATACAGCACATATTTTGTTGTGGTTCTGTTTCTCTCTCTTATCTCTTTCTTTTTCTGGGTGGGACTAAGTATTGGACCTATGTTAGCAGCCATAGTTGCAGAGATTTTTGTGCTGCTCATGTGGTTCTTGGTTCATGTATTCACCGTTCGCTTTTATCGTGTCGATGAGCGAGGGATCCTAGTCAAGCGGCCATTAGGCGGTTTCTATATTCCAGTACATAAGATTTCCTCCATAGAATACAAGGAAAAGGTTCAAGTGAGCTTCAAGGTCGCTGCGAGCGCCGGGTATTTAGGCTATTACGGGCGTTTTTTCAGCGAGGACGATAACCGGACCGTACGAGTTTACGCTACCAACCTCAGGGACATGGTCCGCATCGAGACCACCGATGGGAAGATCTTCTACCTTTCCCCGGCGGAGCCGGAGAAATTCGTGGAAGCGGTGAAGCAGCACCTTCAGAAGACGGAGCCTTGACAATCTGGAGCTGCCAGGTTAGAATCCATTTAGATCATTTTCTAAATTTCTAAAGGTGGGCTAGCCTTATGTCTTTAAGCCGGGTGTTCAAGGCGCTGCCAGACAATACGCGGCGGCAGATCTACCCGCTACGAGCTATTAATAAGGGGTGACTTTAAGGTGAAAATAATATTAAAACTAGCCAAGCCAGAAAAACTGATAGTGTTCGGAACCATATCGTATTTTGTTGTGGTTTTTGTTATATTCTTACTTGCAGCTATTGTGCCGCCCAACGCTCCTCTCACACATTGGACTACTTTCATTTTCTTATTAGTATTGGTTATTCCGTTGGTAGCGGCGCTTTTAGCACCGCGTGCTTATATGTTTAATGAAGATAGCCTGAGAATATTGCGCGTCATAGGTAGCATTAGTATTCCCTACAATAGAATAGTGACGATTTCAAATCAAGAAAATGTTTGCTTAGATCGCGAATTTGGCAACGGGGGTTTATTTGCCTACTATGGCGTATTTCGGGACGAGGATGGCAGGAGGGTTAGAGTATATGCTACCACTTTTAAGCGCATGGTCCGCATCGAGACCACCGATGGGAAGATCTTCTACCTTTCTCCGGCGGAGCCGGAGAAATTCGTAGAGGCGTTGAGACAACGATTAGAGAAGCTAAAAACTCTCTCAAGGAGGTAAGCAGGGATGATCCCACAAGTTTTGTCCTTTATCACCACCTACAGGTGTAACTTCTACTGCGACCACTGTTCCGTTAGTGCCGGGCCTAGCAGGAGGGAAGTCCTCTCGGCGGGTATGGTGAGGGAGGCGATAGAGCAGGCTTACACTCTGCCGTCGATTCGGGTCGTGGTCTTTACCGGAGGCGAGCCTACCCTCTATCCGGACTTACTGAAAAAAGGGATCGAACTAGCGCACCGGAGAGGCTTTGTCACCCGCATGGTGACCAACGCCTGGTGGGCGCAAACACCGGAAAAGGCATATCATTTCTTGCGAGAATTCCGGGCGGCGGGCCTCGACGAACTCAACGTGAGCTATGATGACTTTCACGCCGCGCATCTCAAGGCCTTTGGCGGCGAGCAAAACGTACTGAATGCCGTGCGCGCGGCAGCCGATCTGGGAATGAACGTTGTTGTAGGCACCGTACTTTATCCCGGTGCCAGGATAAAATCCGGCTACCTGCGCGAGGTATTTAAGAACGCCGGAATAAGGGAGGTTAAGTTTCTAGAAGATTATGTGTTTCCGCTGGGCAGGGCGCGGCGCAAGCTGCCGGCACGCTTATTCCCTTCCGACCTGGAAAAGAGAGAGCAGGGTGGCTGTGATGAGGCCGGCCACACCTTGACCATCCTGCCGGGCGGCGAGGTACTCTTCTGCTGCGGGCACATCATAAACACCAGGGCGCAGGAAATCCTGACCGTAGACAGCCTGGTCTCTGGAGCCACCCTGCCGAAGATCGTGGAGCGGATGCAAAGAAACGTGCTCTTCTGGTGGCTGCACCTGGAGGGACCGGAATCGGTACTCACCGAACTGGGAATAGACAAAAAATTCTATCGCAGGTGTGAAGCTTGCTTTTACCTGGCTACCGCTTGCCGGGAAAAGCTACGGGCGCTGGCGGGAAGGAAAGAAGAAATTTTTGCCCGGTGGGAGGCGAAAAAAGTTGGTCTACCAGCTTAGCTTCTGGCAGGTATTAAAAGCTTTCTTTGTGCCGGTAGATCCCTTCATTTACATCGTAGTGCTAGGAGGAGCGATCGTTTTGCCTCCGCTTCTCTTGCTTGGTCCCATTTTGCGCCAATTTAAGCGGCCACCCTCTTCCCGCAACTTCCGCCCCTTTATATTCTCGGAACTATTTGCGCTTGGGACATGCGCGCTGGCTATTACCATCTTGGCCGGGACCTACACCGGTTCGGGCGTCTGGCTAAAGGACGGCGTGCTAGAGATAAAGACCGGCCTGGGTGCTCCCATGGCCATCGAGCTTAAAGGAACTCGGGTCGAGCTGGTGGAGGCTGGAGGTCCCTGGCGGCCTGTTTTGCGAACGAACGGACTCGGACTCCCCGGATTGTCCACCGGATACTTCAAGTTTGCCAACGGCAAGGTGGCTCTGTATTTCCGGCACGGCGAGCCGTCGCACGAGGTGGTGCTTGAATCGGGCGGTAAGTACTATGTCGTGGCCTATCCGGGCGTGGAAAAGCTTTATCAGGAGCTTATAGCCCGGGGAGCTACCCCGGCCAAGCTTTGAAGAGGAGTTTTTGAGGCTATGTGGAAGGATCTAGGTGCCATATGGGAGTTGGCGAGGCGTTACTTGAAGGGTAAAGCCGGGGCCATTTTTCTGGGCTTTATCACCAGCATCATCTTCTCCCTCACCGGGCTGGCTACTCCTTATATAACCAAATTCTTAATCGACGTCATTTTTCATGCTGGTCGAGTAGATTTGCTTTTACCATTGCTAGTAGTATGCGCCGTGATTCTCGTCATTCTCTTTTTTACGGGGGTTATTTCCGACCTCGTTCTGGTCAACGCCTTCGAGCGGTCCAAATTGCTTATGCGGTGCGACTTATTCCATCGCCTCCAGAGAGCCCCGATAAATTTCCTATCCATGCAGAGAAGCGGGGAAATAAACTATCGCATCTTTGGGGATACCGATACCATTCAAAGGTTTTTCAACCAGTTGCTCATCGCACTTCCCATTGATCTAATCTTTATCCTGGTTATCTCTTCCATTATGGTCAGCTGGAATTGGCGTATGGCATTCTTCGTGTTTGCAGTGTTGGGCTTGCAGGTGTTTGTAATCATCGGTTTCCAAAAACCGCTGCTAAATTATGCTCTGCTTCAGAAAGGGAAGGCACAGTTTTTATTCGGCTTTGTCGTGGAAAGGTTCAGGAACGTCCAACTGGCCAGAACCCTAAATGCCGAAGAGCTGGAACTTAACACCTTTCGTGCGGGGCTTGAAGACTTGGTGCGCATTAACATCAAGTCTTTCATGCTGGGCAAGCTTTCGGAGCTATCGGTGGTGCTTATCAATAACATCTGGTCCTTTGGGATCTTGTGGTACGGAGGAAGGCAGGTGCTGGCAGAGCAGATGACTCTGGGTACTCTCATGGCCTTTTTACTCATCGCAGGGATGCTCTACCCGCGAATAGCTTCCGTGGTAGGAAGCGTACTTTCCTTCCAGGATGTGCGTGCCAGCTTATACCGGTTTTTGGAGTATTACCGAGTAGCTCCGGCGGTGAGCGAGCTTCCGGAGGCTGGTGAGCTCCGCGTTGGGGAGGGCAGGGTGGCTTTCGAAAACGTCTGGTTCGGCTACGAGCCGGAGAAGCCTATTCTGAAAGGTTTGAGCGTCACTTTCGAGCCTCGGAAGATTACTGCCGTTGTGGGAAGGAGCGGCGTCGGGAAAAGCACGTTGGCGCGGCTGCTGGTGAGACTCTATGACCCCTGGGAAGGGAGGATTTTGGTTGACGGAACCGACATAAGCAAGGTGACCTTAAAATCTCTGCGAGAAAACATAAAATACGTGATACCGGGGGAATTTCTCTTCAGTGGCAGCATATTGGAAAACATATGCTATGGGCTTGCTTCTTGGAGCGATGAAGAGGTGATTGCGGCTGCAAAAAAGGCAGGGGCGTATGAGTTCATAATACGGCTGCCTCACGGCTTTCATACCCGCATTGGGGAGGGTGGAGTTCAGTTATCCAGCGGAGAAGCTCAACGGATAGCCCTGGCACGGCTGTTTTTGACCAGGCCCAAGGTGGTTGTTCTGGATGAACCCACTTCTTTCCTGGATCCGGAAACGGAAACCGTTGTGCACCGGGCGATAACCGAGCTAAAGGAGACTGCCACCGTCATAGTGATTGCCCATCGCCCGTCCACAGTTAAGGTAGCTGATGAAATAATTGTGTTGGATAATGGTATGGTTATTGAGCAGGGTAAACATGATGAGTTAATTAATAAAAGAGGTGTTTACGCATCTATTTACGATGAATTATGCTGGCGAGAAACCGCGCTACAGAGGGTGGGAGACTAGCGATCCCGTATTTCGGGGAGGAGGTGAAGGGAAGTGCGCGAGTTCGAGCTCGATCGCCCGGTGGATGCCGTGTCGGTGAAGACGAATAATCCTTCCGATGGCGGGGTTGGGCCAATGGCTGTATATGTACCGTTTGTTACCTACCCCGTTATTGTACTGGCTAGCGTGGCTGTGGCTGCAACTACGTACGCTGGTGTTTATAACCAAGTTGGACTCGGTGTGGCATATTGGGTGGCAGCTGCATATAATCTTTGGGTTGCTCCGCCTCGGTAAATCTATTTACATGAGGAGGAGGGAATTATAATGGATCAGGTGGCGTTTAGATTAGCAGAGAAGGATGAGGAGGCCAAGTTCATCACATACTTTATATTTTCAGTAATTATTACAGTTTTAATACTCACATCTGTTATTCTGGTTAAAGTCCCGCATATTCAGCGGGGCTATGTTGTGCTTTTGTCTATCATATGTGCTACGATTGTGCTTGCCACATTAGCATCGTTCTTGTTTGCGCCAAGGCTTTACATTATTAACCGTGACGATCTAAAGGTAAGGCGAGTTATTGGTGATATAGTCATCCCACTTAATCATATAGCAAAAATTGGAATGGCTGGAAACCCGCGTTTGGATCGCGAATTTGGAAATGAGGGTTTGTTCGCTTACTACGGCGCATTTCGGGACGAGGATGGCAGGAGGGTTAGAGTATATGCTACCACTTTTAAGCGCATGGTCCGCATCGAAACCACCGATGGGAAGATCTTCTACCTTTCCCCGGCGGAGCCGGAGCGATTCGTGGAAGCGGTGAAGCAGCGCCTTCAGAAGAGAGAGCGTACAATTTCAGTAGGTGACGGAGGAGGTTCATGAAGGAGGAGACCTCGCCCCTCACAGACAACTTTCATGGACTGAAAGAAGGAGCGAGGAGGAGCGAGGTCCGATGCAAACCATTTCAAATATTCAACCTCTGGTGGACCAGATCCTTCTTTTTGGAGAAAAAATCAGCGAATTGATCACCGGTTGCCGCGACTTTTACCAACTCGAGAAGGAAGTGCAGAGGCGGTCTTTAGAAATGTCCCTCGGAATTTTCGCCTGGGTTCTGCAAGAGATAGACACCCACCTCATGAACGCGAGGGACAAGCGAGTTTGGGAAGTAGTGGGGTTCAGGGAAAGGACCTTAGTCACCAGCTTTGGAGAACTCAAAGTAAAGAGGCGGCTTTACCGGAACAAGCAAACGGGGGAAGCCAAGTTTCTTCTTGACCAGGCCTTGGGCTGGTCGGAGAGATCCCGGTGCACACCGCGCTTGAAAGAGATGGCGGTGAAGCTAGGGGTGGACATGCCCTTCAGGCGAGCGGCAGAAATTCTAGGCTATCTTGTTCCGGGGATCAGCCCCATGGCGGTGTGGCAGGCCGTGCAGGAAGCAGGAGAAGCGCTCAGGCAGGAAGGAGAGTCCAGGAGAGAAGCCGTTTTTGAGAAGGGAGAGACACCCGGAGGTAAAGAGAAGACCTCCAGGCTTTACATAGAGGCCGACGGGATGGTGATAAGACTCCAGAGGAGCGAAGAGAAAAGGAAAGAGGTAAGACTCTTTGTGGCTTACACGGGCAAAGAGGAAGTTGGAGGTGGACGGAAGGCTTTAAAGGACAAGCTGGTAATGAGCGGTGTAGGCGAAGGGGAGAGGATGTGGGAGGAAGTTTACTCTGGGGTAGCGAGCCGGTGGGACATGGGTCAGGTGAAGGAGATACACCTTGGGAGTGACGGGGCGGAGTGGGCCAAGCAGGGGGTAGATTACTTCCCCGGGGCAGTGCACGTTTTGGATCCTTACCATTTGAACCGGCGGCTCGTAGAGGCATTTTGGCACGACGAGGAGACTTACAACGAAGCCAAGCAGGCCATAGCTTCGAGGGAGTGGGAGAGGGTGGAAGAGGTTCTGAACAAAGCAGTGAGGGGAGTTCGGGGAGTCAGGAAGAAGAGGATAGAGGGGCTTTGGCGCTATTTGAAAGAGAACTGGTCTGGGATAATTACTTCTCCTGGTACTGAGCGGTTGGGGACCATAGAGGGGCAAGTGTGGCACGGGGCAGGGTGGCGGATGAAGAGGATAGGAGCGAGCTGGACGGAGGCAGGAGCAGACAGGATGGCGCGGGTTTTGTCGGCGCGGTCCAACGGGGAGCTAGAGAAGTACACTTCTCGGTGGGAGTTAAGGCTGGCCGGGCAGGAGCATCTGGCCCAGGCGGTGCAGGTGGAGGTGAAGCGGAAGGTAGAGGAAGCAGGGAGCTGGCTTAGAGCAGGGTTGCCGGCACTGAAAGGACCTTCTGCCGGGGCTCCATGGGTGAAGTATGTGCTGCGGGAGTTGAGCCGGCCTAGCTTTGAGCTAGCTTGAGCCTGGTCGAGGCGGGATTGAGGCGGCGTGGTCTCAAATTCCAGGAAATTTCCTCTCCGAGTTCACCTACTAACTCTTGACGCACACTTCAGAAGACGGAGCCGGCTCTAGGTCAAGAAGTGTGGAGGGGAGATCAGCCAAGCCAAGGGGAGAAAAGCTAAGAGCATCTTTCGCACATAGACCCCGCGGTTCCGAAAACCGTAACTTATCCGCTTGGGGAGCTTGATCTTAGTATGGACACCCTCGGTGTAACCGTTGGTAACCCGCCAGTTGTGATAAGCGAGAATCTCTTCCCTCCAGCTACGAAGCGTTCTCCCCCATTGAACCAGCGCAACGTCGCTCGCCTCCCGAGTGTTTAAGATCAGACGATCCAGGATTAGCTCTGCCTCCTTCCGGCAGGAGGCACGATAGACGTCGCGTAGCTGCTCCTTGGCCCAGTGAAAATGGGCCACGTTCCTGTACCGCCTCCTGATCATGGCAAGCTGGGCTGCCTGGCGCTCGGTCAAATCCTCTTCGTTCTTCACCAGAGGCCAACGAGGTATACGCTGCCCGGTTACCTGCTGCTCTATTAGCCTCGCCTCGTCTACACGCCGGTTGGCATCTTTAAGAGCGTGAAAATGGTCAACCACCACAGGCACTCCAGGCAGCACCCTCTTTATAAGCTTGCGCCAGCCGTCTTTGAAGTCGATGCACACCGCCTTGATGCGCCTGCGCACCGAAGCCGGCAGCTCCTTCAAAAACTTCTCCAGCGTCTTAAGCCGGTCATCCGGTAAGATGGCGATAAGCCTTCGCTCGGGCCACACGCAGGTAACGGTGATCATCATGTCCTGACCCCTGAAACTGTGCTCGTCTATGCTTAAAGCCAAAGCCGGTAGATCTTTAAGGGCCTCCTCGATGTTCACCTGATTGGTCACTTGCTTTAGAAGCAGCCGGCGCAGGGTGCCGGGACTTGTCCTTACCACTTCCGCTGCTCTGCGAAAGCTGCGGTCCTTCAAGTTTTCGAGCCAATCTGCTTCCGCCCGCTCGGTTCTTCTTGCTCGAGGTCTGATACCCGGAAATCTTTCAGTGAATACCTTCCCGCAATTCGGGCATTTGAACCGGCGGGGGCGTACCCAGAGGTAAACCGGTAGCCCGTTGCATCGGGTGTGCAGTTTTGGCCTCCACTCGCGCGACCGGTCGTGAACCCGCCGGGTAAGGGTCTGGCAGGAGGGACAGTTGGCTTCTTTCCTCGGTCGCCCGGCGTATACGTCAATCCTATCTGATTCGATCTTTACCCGGTAGATAATCCATCCTTGCAGTCCCAGAAGTTCCGCTATAAACTGTTTCATAGGCGGTCGAGAGCCTCCTTTGGGGTTGTGGTGTGCTAAACTATCCCTTGGCTCTTCGGCCGCCTCCTCCTTCTTACTCCACACTTTTTAGCTTAGAGCCGACGGAGCCTTGACAATCTGGAGCTGCCAGGTTAGAATCTATTTAGATCGTTTTCTAAATTTCTAAAGGTGGGCTAGCCTTATGTCTTTAAGCCGGGTGTTCAAGGCGCTGGCCGACGATACGCGGCGGCAGATCTTGCAGCTTTTGCAGGAGAGAGATTTGACGGCCGGGGAGATCGCGGCGCACTTCGAACTTTCCTGGCCCACCATTTCCCACCATCTGAACGTCCTGAAGCAAGCCCATCTGGTGCAGGACTACCGCAAGGGCCAGAACATTTTCTACTCCTTGAACACCACCGTCTTTCAGGAGGTGGTGGGCTGGGTGATGGATTTGATGGCCGAGAGGGAACGAAAAAAGGAGGGTGAGGTCAGGTGCCGAGGGAAGACGCGGCCCAGAACTATACTCTCTCCTGGGGAAGCTTGAAGCCCGACTGGCCCCTATGGCTGGTTCTGGGAGGGATGCTGGCAGCGGCTTTCATCCTTTATCCTTTGCTGCCGGAGCGGGTGCCGGTGCACTGGAACTGGAAGGGGGAAGTGGACGGCTACGGCACGCGCCTGCAAGGTGCCTTCACCGCACCTTTGCTGGCGCTGGGAATTTACCTCCTGATGCTGGTAACTCCCCTCATAGATCCGCGCCGCCGCAATTACGCGCGCTTTTCCGGCGCCTACCGTTTGCTGCGCTGGGGCTTCGTGCTCTTCATGGCCGGCATCTACGGGGTGTGGATGGCTGCGGCCCTGGGCTACCCTGTGGACATAGGGCTGGCGGTCAAGATGGGCCTAAGCTTGCTTTTTCTCGCTACCGGCAACGTGATGGGGCAGGTGCGGCACAACTACTTCGTGGGCATAAGAACTCCCTGGACCCTGGCCAGCGAAGAAGTGTGGCGGCGGACGCACCGCCTAGCGGGCCGGGTCTGGGTGCTGGGAAGCCTCATCTGCCTCGTGCTGGCCTTCTTTCATGGGCTCTGGTACGAGATAGCCTTTTTTGCCGTCACCACCCTGATGGTCCTGGTGCCGGTAGTGTTTTCCTTTCTGTGTTACCGCTCCCTGGAAGCCAAGGAGTCTGGCGAGCAAAGGGGGTGAGAGGGGCTTTCATGGTGAAAGTTGGTTCGGTCGAAAGAGCTAAACTGTGAAGGAGGGGGTAAACTTTGGCCCAAGATCCGCAGATAGTGGAAAGGGAGAAGCGCTCCGGCGGCGGCTGCCGCTTCCTGCGCGCCTTTTACGCCCCGCGCCAGCTTTTCGAGGAACTCGCCGAGAAGCCGAGCTTCCTGGCCATGGCGCTGACCCTGACGGCCATCAATCTCGTTCTGCTCGTAGTCGCCTTGCCCAAGCTTCAGGCTTTAGCTCTACATATGTTCGAGCAGAACCCTCCCCCCGTACCTCCGGAGGAGCTTGAGCGGGTGCGCGCCCTTTTGCCCAAGCAGGTGGCTATTGGGGGCGTGGCCAGCGGGGTGCTCTTCCCCTGGATTATCTGGTTGCTGGTGGCGCTGGCCCTCAAAATCTACGCCGCTTTCAGCACCAAGGAGACGCCCTACCGCACTCTTTTCGCCGTGGCAGTTTTCGGCTACCTTCCCGTTTTCCTAGGGTCGATCATAGCTTATGCCCTGATTTTAGCTTTACCCGTTCAGAGCCTGCCCCACGTAACTTTGAGTCTGGCGGCCTTTCTGCCCCAGCAGAAGACCCTCCTTTACAACTTCCTGGCGCAGTGCAGCCCTTTCACCTGGTGGTCGCTGGTTCTGTGGGGGCTGGGAAGCGCGGTGGCCATGCGAACCAAACCTTCCGGCCCCGTTCTCTATATGTTCGGGCTCTGGCTCCTGGTGGCCCTGCTGCTGGCCGTACTGGGCACTCTGTCTCCTGGAGCGGCCTGAGGCCCGAGCCGCTAGCTCCCACTTGGTGGGAGCCTTTTTCTTTTGTTCTGTTCAGTCAGAGAAGGAATCTTGTCTTTCGGTGACGAAGCCAAATACTTTAAGCGTTTAACCTTTTGGGGAGGGGACAAGTTGTCACGAACCGCCAAACTGGGGATCGCGGTGGCTGCGTTGGTAGTATTGGGAGTGGTGGCGGCAGCTGTTTGGCGCGGGCTTCATCCTCCTGGCAGGCCGGTAAAAGTGACCGTGGCCCGGGAGGGTATTTTCGAAGATAAGGTACTGGCCACCGGCAAAGTGGAACCGGAAAAAGAGATCGATGTGACCTCTTCCATCGCGGCCAAGCTTTTACGGCTGCTGGTCCAGGAGGGGGATCGGGTTAAGGCGGGTCAGCCTTTGGCGGAGCTCGATGCCGGCGACCTGGAGGACAAGGTGAAGAGTGCCGAGGCGGCGCTGACGGTGGCCGAGGCGGAGCTCGCTTCGCTGCAAAATGTGCGGCCGGAAGATCTGGCCCAGGCTCGTGCAGACGTTAAAGGAGCGGCAGAGGCGCTGAAGGAGGTCCAGGCAGTGGCCGAGGCGGCGCAGAAAAAATTAGAGCGTTACCGCTTCCTCCGAGCTCAGGGAGCGGTGTCGGCAGCTGAGCTGGAGGCGGTGGAGACGGAAGCTGCCCGATCTCAGGCCCAGGTGCAGGCGGCCGAGGCTCGCCTGGCCTCGGCGCAGGCGCGACTGCAGGCGCTTGCCAACCCTGATCCTCAGAAGATAGCGGTGCAGGAGGCGCGCGTTAACCAGGCCAGAATAGCGCTGCAACAGGCGCGGGAGCAACTGGCCAAGACCCGGATCACTGCTCCAGCCGATGGGGTGGTGCTGCAGATCAGCCCTCACGAGGGGGATTTTCTGCAGCCCGGAGCGCTTCTTCTGAAGTTGGGGGATGTGAATCGGGTGAGGGTGGTGGCGGAGCTCAGCGAGCAGGACCTGGCTGGTCTCGCGGTGGGCCAGCAGGGCGAGATCACGTGGTCGGCCTATTACGGGGAGAAGTGGCCGGCGGTGGTGGAGCGTTTGAGTCCCACCGTCACGCGGAAGACCGACCAGCTGTCGGAAAGGGTGTACAAAGTGTATCTCCGCCCGGAGAGGGAGGGGCTGATACCGGGGGCATGGGTGGACATTTCTATCTACCGCACTCCGCCTCACCGTGCGGTGCTGGTGCCGGTGGAGTCGGTTTTCGGCACCGGCCAGGAGCGGTTCGTGATGGTGGTAGAGAAGGGAATAACGCGAAAACAAAAGGTGGTGGCGGGGAAGAGCAGCGAACTCTTTACCGAGATCAAGGAAGGCTTGGCACCGGGAACTACGGTGGTGCTCCATCCTGATCAGGTTAAGGAAGGCGAGCGGGTGCGGCCCGAGACCACTGCTACGGCCGGTTAGTGGAGGCAGGTTATGGAAGAGGTCATTCGGGTAGAAGAGCTGGTCAAAGTTTACGGGGAAGGGGAGGCGGCGGTGCAAGCGCTGCGGGGAGTAACTTTGACCATCGCCCAGGGGGAGTTCGTAGCCATTATGGGGCCTTCCGGTTCGGGAAAGTCCACTTTTCTGACCCTTCTGGGCTTATTGGAGCGCCCTACCTCTGGCAAATACTATTTCGCCGGGCACGATACCACTCTAATGGACGAGGACAAGTTGGCTGAACTGCGTAACCGCCAGATAGGGTTTGTCTTTCAGTCCTTTAACCTCTTGCCTCGCTTCGATTTGGTGCGCAATGTGGAGCTCCCGCTCATTTACGCCGGCGTGCCCCAGCGGGAGCGGCGGGAGCGAGCAATTGCGGTGCTGGATAGGATGGGTTTGGGGCACCGCCTGCGAAATAAGCCTCCTAACATATCTGGTGGGGAGCAGCAGCGGGTGACCATAGCCCGAGCTCTAGTCATCAATCCGGCGGTTATTCTGGCCGACGAGCCCACTGGTAATTTAGATCGGCGCACCGGCTTCGATATTATGCGCTTATTCCAGGAACTGCATGGGGAAGGGCGAACTATCGTCATGGTTACCCACGATCCGGAGATAGCTCGCTTCGCCCAGCGCATCCTCTACTTCCTGGACGGCCGGGTGGTGCGGGAGGAGAGGCAAAATGAAGATTGACGACCTTTTGCTCCTGACCCTGGATAATTTGCGGGCGCACCGTTTCCGGGCGGTGCTGACAGCTTTGGGCATCGCCATCGGGATAGCGGCGGTCATCGCTGTGGTAGCGGTAGGGCAGGGTGGGCAAGAAGCCTTGCTGGGGGAAATAGAGAAAATGGGTTCCAGTCAGGGCTTTCGCATTTCGGTGGATGTGGAACGGGGCGAGGCGCCCACGTCCAGCACCTTTTCCCTGGAAGACGTCCGTCTCATTAAAGAGCTCTCCCCGGCAGTGGCGAAGCTGGCCCCAGTAACTTCGGGTATGTTTGTCAGTTTGCGTACCTCGTCCTCCCGCGGGAAGTCGGTCTATTGCGATCTGATAGGAACGACGCCGGACATTCAGGGAGCCATGAATTTGCCCCTCGTGGCCGGGCATTTCTTCAGCGAAGCCGATGTGCAAGCCAATCGCCGGGTGGTAGTGTTGGAGTCTCAACTGGCGCGAACCCTTTTCCCCGACGGGCACGCTTTAGGCCAGCAGATCTTTATCCACGACACTCCCGCCACCGTCATCGGCATAGTAGAAAGCCCCTCCTCCAGCCTCTTCTCTTCCATGACTCGGTACGCTTTCGTGCCCATAACTTTCGCCCAGGAGGTCTTAAACACCCGCGTTATCCAGGCCCTCAACGGGGTGGCGGTGAGCGAGGCGGCTGTGCCCCAGGCTATCTCCGACTGCATCAAGATCCTGGAGCGGCGCCATCCCAGCTCTAATATCCACTATGTGGGGCGGTCGATGAAAGACATGCTCGACCTGATAGGGAAAGCCACCGGCATCATGACCCTCATCATCGGCTCGGTGGCGGCTATAGCCCTGTTGGTGGGAGGTGTGGGGGTGATGAATATCATGCTGGTGGCGGTTACCGAACGCACCCGCGAGGTAGGGCTGTTGATGGCCTTGGGGGCGCGTCGAAAGGACATCTTGCAGCAATTTTTGGCCGAAGCAGTGGCCCTTTGCTTGGCTGGAGGTGCTTTTGGTGTCCTCATGGGGGCAGGTGGTGCCTGGGCGGTGGCTCACTTCGCCCACTGGCCTCCTTTGATCTCTTTTCGAACGGTGTTGCTCGCCTTCGCCTTCGCCAGTGCGGTGGGATTGCTTTTTGGGCTTTATCCCGCTAGCCGAGCGGCCGGTCTCAGTCCGGCTGAAGCCCTGCGTCACCAATAAAGCCGGCTCCGGGGAAGGTCTTTCTTTAGATCTCCCGGTTCTCTATAATTAAAGCTAAACCGGTAGAGGTCTGGAGGACGCCAATGGCGGGCAGGACCCGGGACGAAATTTATATGCGACAAGCTTTAGAGCTGGCCCTGCGGGCGCGGGGGCGAACCCGTCCCAACCCTATGGTGGGAGCGGTGCTGGTCAAAGAGGGGCGGGTGATTGCTGAAGGTTACCATCGACAGGCAGGAATGCCTCACGCCGAGATTGAGGCTTTGCGGGCGGCAGGGGAGAGAGCTCGGGGAGCCACTTTGTATGTGAATTTGGAGCCGTGTTGTCACGTGGGTCGCACTGGTCCCTGCACCGAAGCTATCATAGCTGCTGGGGTGAAGCGAGTCGTGGTGGCTATGGAGGACCCCAACCCCCTAGTAGCCGGGAAAGGGGTGAAAACCCTCCGGGAAGCAGGGATCGAAGTGCAGGTGGGTGTCCTGGAGCCGGAGGCCCGCCGTCTCAACGAAGCTTTTATAAAGTACATTACCACGCGCACGCCCTTTGTGGTGCTCAAGGTAGCTATGACTTTGGACGGAAAAATTGCTACCCGTTCAGGGGCCTCGCGCTGGATCACCGGGGCAGAAGCCCGCGCTTACGTCCATCAACTCCGCGCCACTTACGATGCTATTCTGGTGGGGAAAGGCACGGTGCTCCAGGACGATCCTTCCCTCACTGCGCGTCTTCCCGGGGGGCGAGATCCGGTGCGGATAGCGCTGGATAGCCGGGCGGAGCTCTCTCTTACCCATCGCCTTTTCCGCCTCGACTCCCCTGCTCCTACCTGGGTAGCGGTCACGGAGCGGGCTTCCTCCGAGCGGCTGAAAATGCTGCGGGATCAAGGGGTAGAGGTGCTGGTTTGTGGTCCTGGGCCGCGGGTGGATCTGCGCCTTCTGTTGCAGGAGCTCGGAAAGAGAGAGATAACCAGCCTACTGGTAGAGGGAGGAGCTACGGTTAACGCCAGCTTTCTGGACGGGCGGTTGGTAGATAAGGTGGTCTGGCTGGTGGCTCCCAAAATTTTCGGTGGGTTGTCAGCTCCCAGTCCGGTGGCTGGGGAAGGGGTACCGGCACCCGAAGCCGCCTGGCGTTTGCGGGAACTAACGGTGCGACGGCTAGGGGAAGATTTTTGCTTCGAGGGCTACCTGGACGGTGTGAAGGGGGATTGAGGGGTCGATGTTTACCGGGCTGATAGAAGAGGTGGGCCGGGTGCGTCAGGTGGTCCGGGGCCCGGCTTCGGCTCGGTTCCATCTGGAAGCGCGTCGGCTTCTGGAGGAACTGCGAGTGGGCGATAGCGTCGCGGTTAATGGCGCCTGTCTCACCGTTACCCGTCTGGCACCGGATGGGTTTTGGGCCGATGCTATGGCCGAGACCCTCAAGCGCACCAATCTGGGTGAATTGGGGCCGGGAACCCCGGTGAATCTGGAGCGGGCCTTGCGCTTGGGGGACCGATTGGGCGGGCATCTGGTCACCGGCCATGTGGACGGAGTGGGTCAAATCGTTCGCCGCCGGCGAGAGGACGTGGCCTGCGTGCTCACTATCTCGGCTCCGCCTCCACTGGTTCCTTACTTGCTGGAGAAGGGTTCCATAGCCGTGGACGGAGTGAGTTTGACCATAATGGCGGTGGAGGGTGACCTCTTCCAAGTGGGGATAATCCCGCATACGGCGGCGGTTACCACCTTGGGAACCAAGTGCCCGGGCGAGCGAGTCAATCTGGAAGCCGATCTCATAGGCAAATACGTTCGGCGTTTCCTGGAGGTGATGCAGGGGAGTCGGGGGAACATCTGCTGGGAACTCCTCAAGGAGCAAGGTTTTGTCGATGCCTAAATCAATTCGGAGGGTGGATTGTCATGGCGCAGTTTAACACCATCGAGGAAGCCATAGCCGACATCAGAGCGGGCAAGATGGTGATCGTGGTGGATGACGAGGATCGGGAGAACGAAGGAGACCTGGTGATGGCGGCGGAGAAAGTGACTCCGGAGGCCATTAACTTTATGGCCACTTACGGGAGGGGCTTGATCTGTGCCCCTCTGACCGAGGAGCGCGCGGACGAGCTCGACCTGCCTCCCATGGTGCCGCATAATACCGATCCTCACGGCACAGCCTTCACTGTATCGGTAGACGCCAAGGGAGTGACCACCGGCATCTCTGCTCACGAACGCGCCTACACCGTTAGGAAGCTTATCGATCCCAATACTACCCCTCACGACTTCCGGCGTCCGGGGCACGTATTCCCTCTGCGCGCCAAGAAGGGTGGGGTGTTGCGCCGCGCCGGTCATACCGAGGCGGCGGTGGACCTGGCTCGTCTGGCCGGGCTTTACCCGGCTGGGGTGCTTTGCGAAATCATGAAGGACGACGGCACCATGGCGCGGGTGCCCGAGCTCATGGAGTTCGCCCGTCTTCACGGCCTTAAGATTATCACCATCGCTGACCTTATCGGTTACCGGCGGCGAACCGAAAGGCTGGTGCAGCGAGTGGGTGCGGCCCGGCTGCCCACCAGGTACGGGGAGTTCACGGCCGTGGCTTACGAGAGCTTACTGGACGGCAAGGGGCATCTGGCGCTGGTGATGGGCGATCTGGCTTCGGTAGAAGCGCCACTGGTGCGAGTGCACTCCGAGTGTTTAACTGGGGACGTTTTCGGCTCACTGCGCTGCGATTGTGGCCAGCAAATCGAGCGCGCTTTGCGGATGATCGCGGCGGAAGGAGTGGGAGTGCTTTTGTATATGCGCCAGGAGGGGCGGGGCATCGGCTTGCTTAATAAGATACGGGCTTACGAGCTCCAGGACGGGGGCAAGGACACGGTGGAAGCCAACGAGGCCCTGGGTTTTCCCCCGGACTTGCGCGATTACGGTATAGGCGCGCAGATTTTGGTCGATCTAGGGCTCAAAAAGATCCGATTGCTGACCAACAACCCGCGCAAAGTGAAAGGGATTCAGGGGTACGGTTTGGAAATTGTCCAGCGGGTGCCCCTGGAAGTGCCGCCCGGACGGGAAAACGGATTCTACCTGGCCACCAAAAAGAAGAAGTTAGGTCACATGCTAACCCTTATAGACCAAGTGGAAGAAGGGAGCAAAAACAATGCCTGAATTCGTCGAGGGCCAACTCTTAGGAACAGGATTGAAATTCGCCCTAGTTGTGGGAAGATTTAATGAATTCATCACTCAGAAGCTAGTGGGAGGGGCGCTGGACGCTCTTTACCGCCACGGGGTGGCCGAAGCCGACATAGTGGTTGCCTGGGTGCCAGGGGCTTTTGAAATCCCCTTGGTGGCCCGGCGCTTAGCGGCTAGCGGCAAATACGACGCGGTGATTTGCCTGGGGACTATAATTCGCGGGGCCACTCCTCACTTCGACTATGTGGCGGCCGAAGCGGCTAAAGGAGTGGCCCGCGCAGCTTTGGATACCGGGGTTCCGGTTATCTTCGGGATAATTACCGCTGACAATCTGGAACAAGCCATCGAGCGAGCGGGTAGCAAAGCCGGTAACAAAGGGTTCTCCGCCGCCATGAGTGCTATTGAGATGGCCAATCTTTTGCGCCAGCTTTAGAGTGCTCGCACCACCTTGCCCGCCTTGAGGCAGCGCGTGCATACCCTGATACGCCGCGGCTGGCCGTCCACCAGGGCTTTTACCCGATGCAAGTTGGGCATCCAGGTGCGACGGCTGGCCCGGTTAGAGTGGCTTACCTGGTTGCCGAAGCTGATTCCCCGCCCGCAAATAGCGCATCTACGTGCCATAGAGCTTCACCCCCTTCACCGGGGGTTATTCTAACACTTAAGACGCTTTATTTTCAACCGTGGCTCAAGCTGAGTCCCGAATCCCAGCGGTTTTCTTGGCGATTATCGGAGGGCAGGTTCAGGTTGTTCCACTTACCGCAGCGCGACCCCCAGCGACTGACCAATTCCCCCCCGATGTAAACTTCGTTAATCTCGCAATTGTTGGCGCAGTCGCCGCAGATGAAGGTGCGGGGGGTGCAGCTGAAGGAAGCAATCTGGTTAACTCCCCGGAAATTAGAGGGCTTATGGCGCCGCTCGTAATTGCGTTTGGCCAGCAACGCTGCACCCCACGCTCCCATCACTTTAAAGTGGGGAGGCACCACAACCTCCAGCCCTAACTTCTTCTGAAAGGCGGCTCGCATCCCGATGTTAGCCGCCACTCCTCCCTGAAAGAGCACCACTGGTTCTATCTTTCTCCCTCGCGCTACGTTGGTCAGAAAGTTGGTGGCTAGGGCCAGGCAGAGTCCGGCTATCAAGTCCTCTTTCTTATAGCCCATCTGCTGTTTGTGAATGAGGTCCGACTCGGCAAATACTCCGCAACGCCCCGCTATTTTGATGGGGCTTCGGGAGCGCAGAGCGTATTCACCGAACTCTTCGATCGGGATGCCCAGGCGGGTAGCTTGGTGGTCCAGGAACGAGCCCGTGCCAGCAGCGCACACCGTGTTCATGTTAAAGCCCACGGGCACGCCGTTTTGGAAGAAGATGATTTTGGAGTCTTGGCCCCCTATGTCGATGACCGTGCGCACGTCGGGTTGTACCCAGCGGGCGGCGGTGGCGTGAGCGGTGATCTCGTTCTTAATCAGGTCAGCGCCGATCATGATGCCAGCCAGGCGCCGTCCGCTGCCGGTGGTACCCACCCCCGCCACCTCTATTTCCCCCTTAGCCTCCTCCAGTTGACGGAAGGCTTTCTGAATAGCCTGGATGGGTCCCCCTTCGGTGCGGAGGTAAGTTTCGAAGTTAATTTCTCCTTCGTCATCGATTACCACCAGCTTGGTGCTTACGCTGCCCACGTCAACTCCTATAAAGTAAGGCATTGTCATCCCCTGCCTCCCGACAATTTTCGCTCTTTAAGCAAGTCGAGGAAAGCTTCTATCCGCGTCTCTATACCTGCTTCGCCGGTCTGATCGGTGATGATTAAGGTTAGGATGGGCAGATCTAGCTTTTCGCTTAGGCGCACCATAATGTTTTGGGCCACGATTTCCGGCATGCAGGTGAAGGGCATTAAGTGAATCACACCGTCGATACCTTCCTGCCGCGCTAGCGCTGCCAGCCCCACGCTGACGTGGCCGTGCCCTCCCACTTCTATTCCTAGGTAGGAAGAGGCTGCGTGTTTTATCTCTTGCTGTCGCTGGATGGCTTCTTTGGTAGGAAAGATATGCTGATGAAACCAGCTAGTAATAGAAATTTCTCGGTCCACCCAGACGCGGGGGTCGAGGGAGCGCCCCAGCATCCGCTCCAGTTCTAGGTTAACGTATTGTTCCAGCACTACCCAAATTTCTCCCACTATGCGCACCCGCACCGGATCGGTTTCTTCCACCGGGATCATCCGGGCAGTATGGAGGAAATCTCCTAGGAGCTCCCGGACCACCTGCGAGGAAGGAGCTTTTTCCACCTCGCGTGCAAAGCGGCGGAAGAGCTTATCCGCGGTTCCAGGTTCGCGCTCGTAGGCACGGAGGCGCAGGACTTCTTTTTCTGCCTGGTCGATGGCGGCTATGCGGTGGTAGCCGTTATACAAGGCCCTTATCACCCGCCACCAAGAGGCGTTGCCTGTGGCTTTCTTGATGGCTTCCCGGAACTTGGGCCAGCGGCTGGCAAAGGGCACCGGTGAGTCGATTACAATCATCTCGAAATCGTAGCCCAGCTTGCGTAGAAGCTTCTCCTGGATCTGGGCGTACCAGCCTAGGCGGCACTTGCCCTTGCCCCCTACCATCAAGATGTGGGTGGCGCCACGGTCAAGTAAGTAACGCATTTGTCCCAAGGTGATAACGAAGGGAAGGCATACGAACTCGGGAGATAGTTCCTTGCCTAGTTCCAGAATTTCTTTGGAGGCTCGCGGAGTGGGAAGGCATTCTACGCCGCACTCTTTGAGCGCTGCCCGGATGGCCACATCTAGATATCCCATGGAAGGGAAACCCACCTTCATCTGCCTCGGCTCGGGACCGGGCACCGGGGAGGGTAAGGGCCGAGCATTGCTTGTTGGGTAAGGATCGACGGCCGCGCTTTTCAGAGGCGCTATGTCCATGAAGGCTTCTATCCTGGTCACCAGGCCGGCTTCTCCCGTATGCTCGTCCACGGTGAGGAGCAAAAAAGGCACTCCCTGCCGCTGCGCTTCTTCTTCGATGAAGGACTCCACGATAGATTCGGGACCGCACTCGAAGGAGCTCAGCAGAATAATTCGGTCCGCCAAGCGGTGCCGCAGCAAATGAAGAGCCGCGCCCAAGAGGTGGGCCTCGAAGCTCCAGAGACGCTCGCCTTCGGCGATGTCGCGCATTTCCTCCCGTGCCACTTCCAAGGAAATCATTTCCGGAGTAGTTACTTGGCCATATTCCCTAATCTTAGGAATCAAATCCAAACTCACCGCGTCATAAAGCACGTAGGGGTGTCCGATGACTCCTATAGTGGGTTGCGCTTCGGCTGCTGGAGGGGGAGCTAGATTCCAGAAGCGCCCCTGATCTAGCAGGTGATAAGCCTCGGCGTAGGTGAGCCGCAGGCGGGGAAGCGTAGCTTCAAAATCCGATTGGACCTGGAGAGCTCGTTTCAGCGCTTGTAGAGCTCGCTCCCGCGAGGTGACTCCCATATCTCGGGCCAGGTCCACAAAAGACTCCTGCCAACGGGTGTTGCCCTGAAAAAGGTCGATGTAGGGGATGGACACCCGCCCGCCGTTGCGCATAGCATTGCGGACCATGAAAGGCGCGCCAATGAATTTGGGGCAGCAAAAGTTATCCGGTTCCACGCTGACGAGGGAAGGTATAAGCAGGTGCGTCTGCCCCGCTTCCAGGAGCTCCTTGGAGTGAGCGAAAAGGAGTTTTACCGCCACACAGGGCTCATCGGTGGGGCAGAACTCCATTTTGCTGAGCGTGGCCTGGGTTGTGGGTGGCGACAGCACCAATTTCCCACCAAGCGATTCTACAAAAGTGCGGAACAAGGGGTAAAGATAGTAATAGCTCATCGCTCGGGGAAAGCCAATGGTTAGCATTCCTAAATCCCTCGCTTACGCTACTGAGCATTCCCGTGTTGACTATCGCCTTATGCATCTTTAACCAGTTTAACAGATTGTCCGCGTCGAACTCAATAGCTACTGGAAAGCCCTTACAAGCAGCCGCCGGAACCTTTGGCGCCCGGCCCGCTATGCTTGGGGGTCCCTTAAAATCGCCTTGCTCCCGTCATCGGAGTTCAGGTGGAGGGCGTACAATTTCAGTAGGTGACGGAGGAGACTCATGAAGGAGGAGACCTCGCCCCTCACGGACAATTTTCATGGACTGAAAGGAGGAGCGAGGTCTCATGCACAGTCAACCTATCTCAGACATTCAACCTCTTGCGGACATAATCCTTCTTCTGGGGGAGAAAGTTAGCAAACTAATTACCGAATGCCGCGACTTCTACAAGCTCGAAGAAGAAGTGTACAAGCTCTCTCAAGAAGCTTGTGTGAAGATCTTCGCCTGGGCCCTCGAGGAAATAGACACCTGGCTCGTGAACGCCCGGGACAAGCGCACCTGGAAAGTGATAGGCTTTCGGGAAAGAACCGTAGTTAGCAGCTTTGGGGAATTCAAAGTAAAAAGGCGGCTTTACAGGAACAAAAAGACGGGAGAGGCCAGGTTTCTTCTTGACGAGGTTCTGGGCTGGCCGGAGAGGTCTAGATGCACGCCGCGTTTGAAGGAGATGGCGGTGAAGCTTGGGAGCGAAGTACCCTTCAGGCGGGCAGCGGAAATTCTCGGTTATTTTGTCCCTGGGATAAGCGCCATGGCGGTGTGGCAGGCCGTGCAGGAAGTAGGAGAAGCACTCAGGCAGGAGGGAGAGTCCAGGAGAGAAGCCGTTTTTGAGAAGGGAGAGACACCCGAAGGTAAAGAGAAGACCTCCAGGCTTTACATAGAGGCCGACGGGATGGTGGTAAGGCTTCAAAGGAGCGGAGAGAAAAGGAAAGAGGTCAAACTCTTCGTAGCTTACACAGGCAAAGAAGCGATTGGGGGTGGCCGGAAGGCTTTAAAGGACAAGCTGGTAACGAGCGGTGTAGGCGAAGGGGAGAGGATGTGGGAGGAAGTTTACTCTGGGGTAGCGAGCCGGTGGGACATGGGTCAGGTGAAGGAGATATACCTTGGGAGTGACGGGGCGGAGTGGGCCAAGCAGGGGGTAGATTACTTCCCTGGGGCGGTACACGTTTTGGACCCTTACCATTTGAACCGGCGGCTTATAGAGGCTTTTTGGCACGATGAGGAGGCCTATAGTGGGATCAGGCAGGCCATTTATCTGGGGGACCGGGAGAAGGTAGAAGAGATTATGGGAGGAGCAGCGAGGAGAGTTCGCGGGGCTAAGAGGAGGAGAATAGAGAAGCTCTGGCAGTATCTCAAGGAGAACTGGTCGGGGATAGTTACCTCTTCTGCTGCGGAGCATCTGGGGGCCATAGAGGGGCAGGTACAGCACAACGTGGCGCGGCGGATGAAGCGGTTGGGAGCCAGCTGGACGGAGGCAGGAGCAGACAGGATGGCGCGGGTTTTGGCTGCTCGAGCCAACGGGGTGCTCGGGAGGCACACTTCTCGTTGGCCGGTACTGCTGGCCAGGCAAGAACATTTGGCTCAGGCGGTGCGGTTGGAGGTAAAGCGGAAGATAGAGGAGGCGGGGAGTTGGCATAAAGCTGGGTTGCCGGCATTGAGAGGACCCTCTGCCGGAGCTCCATGGGTGAAGCATGTGTTGCGGGAACTAAGCCGGCCTAGCCTCAGTAGTTTGATCCCTTAATGGCGCAGGTACCGGGACTATCCTGGCGGCGAGGTCTCCATGAAGAGAAGTTTTCTCCCGAACCACCTACTAACTCTTGACGCGCACTCAGGTGGTAGGAGTTGTTTTGATTGGCAGGGTGGATTATACTGAAAACGTAAAGGTAAGTTAAGGTCAGAAATGGTGATGGGAGATGCGCTCACTGGCCGACGAAATTGAAGCCTATCTGCGCCAGTTGCTGGCGCAGAGCCCTGGAGGGCAGGTGGTGGTGCAAAGAAGTTCGCTGGCGCACCGGTTCGGCTGCACACCAGCTCAGATCAACTATGTGCTCAGCACCCGGTTTACCACCTGGCACGGCTTCTGGGTGGAAAGTAGACGCGGCGGCGGAGGCTACCTGCGTATTTCCCGGTTATGCTTTTCGTCTTACCGCGAGCAGCTGCGGGAGTTATGGCGCCAACTAAACGGCGGCCTCAGCACGAGGGAAGCGGAAGGTTTGGTTAAGCGTTTGCACGAGGAGGGCATCCTATCTAGCCGGGAGGCGTTACTGGTGCAGCGCTTATTGACCTGCGGGTTGGCCGAGGTTCCTCCCGTTTGGCGCTCGCGCCTGCGAGCTAGCCTGTTGCGCCAGGTGATGCTGGCGGCCGCTAGTCGCTCCGAATAGGCGATGGAGGTGATGCGCTATGCTTTGCGACCGTTGTCATAAAAGGCCGGCTACGATACACTATACAGAAATAGTGGATAACCAAAAAAAGGAACTGCACCTATGCGAGGAATGCGCTCGAGAGATGGGGGTAAGCCCCTTTATGGGAGCCCCTTCCCCTTTCCACAGTTTACTGAGCGGGCTTTTCTTCCCGGTCGGAGAGGAAAAGCCGCCGCGGAGGGAGCTTCGCTGTCCTCGCTGCGGTTTAACGGAGCAGGAGTTTACCGCCGGCGGTCTGCTGGGATGCCCCCAGTGCTACCAGGCTTTGCGCCCCACGGTGAAGCAGGTATTGGGTCGGGTGCACGGTGTCACCCGCCACACGGGCAAGGTGCCCCGGAAACGCTCCGCCGGTACGGCTGCGACAGCAGAAATAGAGCGCTTGCGCCGGGAGTTGGACGAGGCGGTGCGAAAGGAAGAGTACGAGCGGGCTGCCGAGTTGCGGGATAAAATAAAGGAACTGGAGCAAGCGAGTGGAGGGAAGTCGGGGAATGGGACTGAGGGAAACGCTGACTAACCCGCGGAGTCGCTGGATGGGTGGCGACGGCCCGGAAGCGGATGTGGTGGTTTCTAGCCGCGTGCGCCTGGCCCGCAATTTGGAAAATTTCTTCTTTCCCCACCGGCTACCGGCGGCGCAAAGGGAAGAGGTGCTGCACGCGGTGCGGGTGGCGGCCAATTTGCCCGAGGCGGTGCAGCGCGTAGGCCAGCTGGAGCTGGTGCGTCTGGCCGATCTCACGCCGGTGGAAAGGCAGATCCTGGTAGAAAAACATTTGATCAGCCCCGCCTTTGCCAAGGGGGATTTGCGCGGCCGAGGCTTGCTGCTTAGCGAAGATGAGACTATCAGCGTGATGATCAACGAGGAGGATCACCTGCGGATCCAATGCCTGCTCCCCGGCTTGCAACTGGAGGCAGCCTGGGAACTGGCCGATAAAGTGGACGACGCGCTGGGTTTAACTCTGGAGTACGCCTACGATGAAGAGTTCGGCTACCTCACCGCTTGTCCCACCAATACCGGTACGGGCCTGCGCGTCTCCAGTATGCTGCACCTCCCAGGGCTGGTGATGGTGGGGGCTATCGACGAGTTGGTGACCAATCTCAGCAAGTTGGGGCTGGCGGTGCGTGGTCTTTACGGCGAGGGGACGCGGGCGGCGGGCGATCTCTTCCAGATATCCAATCAGATAACCCTGGGCCGCAAAGAGGAAGAAATGGTGCGCCACCTGCACGGCATTGTCAGCAAGCTGGTAGCTCAGGAGCGGGCGAGCCGCCAGGCGCTCTACCAGCAGAAGGAGCAACTGGAGGACAAGGTGTTTCGCGCTTACGGTGTGCTGCGCTACGCTCGTTCCATCACCTCGCAGGAGGCCATGCGCTTGCTCTCCGACCTGCGCTTGGGGGTGGCGCTGGGCATAATTCAGGGGGTGACCCTGGGGCTGGTTACGGAGCTCATGGTGCTCACCCAACCAGCTCTGATCATTAAGACGGCGGGACGAAGCCTCTCTCCCGGAGAGCGGGATGTGGTACGGGCCCAGCTCATACGCGAGAGGCTTGGATAGATAAATAGCAGGAGGTGACGTTGAGGTGTTTGGTCGGTTTACTCGCAGTGCTCAAAAGGTCTTGCTTCTGGCTCAAGAGGAAGCACGGAGCATGAACTATCCTTTTGTCGGAACCGAACATATTCTCCTAGGGCTTTTGCGTGAAGGCGAGGGCGTGGCCGCCAAGGTGCTGCAGAATCTTGGCGTAAGCGCCGAGGCGGTGCGCGAGAAGGTGGAGCAGATCGTGGAGCGCGGGGAAGAGCCGGTGCTTCACGAGGTGACCCTTACTCCGCGGGCCAAGCGGGTGCTGGAGTTGGCGGTGGACGAGGCGCGCCAATTGGGGCATAACTACGTGGGCACTGAGCACCTGTTGTTGGGGCTCATCCGCGAGGGTGAAGGGGTAGCGGCTCAGGTGCTAACCATGTTCGGAGCCGATTTGGACAAGGTGCGGGCGCAGGTTTTGGAGATGCTCAATACCGGCGCTTCGGGACCAGGGCAGCCCAGTCCTTCCGGTCGGACCAAGCCGCCTCAGCTTGACCAGTTTGGGCGTGACCTCACGCAAATGGCGCGCGAGGGCCGTCTCGATCCGGTGGTGGGCCGCGATAAGGAAATCGAACGGGTGATCCAAATTCTCAGCCGGCGCACGAAAAATAACCCGGTGTTGATAGGCGATCCCGGGGTGGGTAAAACGGCGATTGTGGAGGGTCTGGCCCAGCGTATCGCCAACGGTCAGGTGCCCGAAGTCCTGCTAAATAAGCGGGTGGTGGCCCTAGATCTGGCCTCGGTGGTGGCGGGCACCAAATATCGGGGCGAATTTGAAGAGCGCTTGAAAAAGATCGTGGACGAGATTAAGGCCGCGGGCAACGTTATTCTTTTCATCGACGAGCTTCACACCATTGTGGGGGCAGGAGCGGCCGAAGGAGCTATCGACGCGGCCAATATTCTGAAGCCGGTTCTAGCGCGGGGGGAGCTCCAGACCATTGGGGCCACTACCCTGGACGAGTATCGCAAGCACGTGGAGCGCGATCCAGCCCTGGAGCGCCGTTTTCAGCCGGTTATGGTAGGAGAGCCCACGGTGGAGGAAACCATTGCCATACTACGGGGGTTACGTGATCGCTACGAGGCGCACCACCGGGTGCGTATCACCGATGAGGCCATTGAAGCCGCAGCGCGGTTATCGCAGCGCTATATCACCGATCGTTTTCTGCCCGATAAGGCTATCGATCTGATTGATGAGGCGGCTTCCCGGGTGCGGCTGCGCGCTTTCACTCCGCCTCCGGATCTCAAAGACCTGGAGCAGAAGTTGGAGGAAGTTAGGAAAGAAAAAGAGGCGGCGGTGGCGGCGCAGGAATTCGAACGGGCGGCGCAACTCCGGGATCAGGAGGCCAAAATCAAGGCTGAAATGGATGCTGCCAGGGAGAATTGGAAGCAAAAGCAAAGTGATGGGGAGTTAGTGGTCACCGAGGAGGACGTGGCCGAGGTGGTCTCTAGCTGGACTGGCATACCGGTCAAGCAGCTTCGGGTGGAAGAGGCGGAGCGTTTGTTGAAGCTGGAGGAACTCCTGCACCAGCGCATCGTGGGGCAGGACGAAGCGGTAGCGGCGGTGGCGCGTGCCGTTCGGAGGGCTAGAGCCGGACTTAAGGATCCCCGGCGTCCCATCGGGGTCTTCATCTTCCTGGGACCCACTGGGGTGGGAAAGACGGAGTTGGCGCGGGCTCTGGCCGAAGCCCTCTTCGGGGACGAGGACGCCATGGTGCGCATCGATATGTCGGAGTACATGGAGCGGCACACGGTTTCGCGGCTGGTGGGAGCTCCTCCCGGCTACGTGGGTTATGAGGAGGGAGGCCAGCTGACCGAGGCGGTCCGGCGGCGCCCCTTCACGGTGATTTTGCTGGATGAGATCGAAAAGGCGCACCCCGACGTGTTCAACATCCTCCTGCAGATCATGGAGGATGGGCGCTTGACCGATGCCAAGGGTCGGACGGTGGATTTCAAGAACACGGTGATAATCATGACCTCCAACGTAGGGGCCAGGCTCCTCAAGCGCGAGGCGCCTTTAGGCTTCCGCGCGGAGGAGGATAAGGCTCTCTTCGAGTCGATGAAGGATAAGGTGCTGAAGGAATTGGAACGCACCTTCCGGCCCGAATTTCTCAACCGGGTGGACGAGGTTATTGTTTTTCACCCGCTGGCGCCGGAGCATATCCGGGCCATCGTGGACCTCATGCTCAAGGATGTGGCCCGGCGCTTACAGGAGCAAGGAGTGGAAGCGAGCTTTACGGACGCTCTGAAAGATTTGCTGGCGCAAAAGGGCTACGACGAAAACTTTGGTGCTCGCCCGCTCCGGCGCACGGTCCAGCGCCTGGTGGAAGATAAGCTGTCCGAGGAGATGCTCAAAGGCACTTTCACCAAGGGTGACCGGGTAGTGGTGGATGTGGCCGAGGGCGAAGTGGTGGTGCGAAAAGAGCCGGTGGGGGCCGGAGCTTAGCGGCGAGAGCCTGTCGAGTTGATAAGCGCCTCGTTGCCGCGGCGGGAGGCGCCACGGCGGTGTTGCTTTATCCGCGCGTTTACCCGTGAGTTGCTAGACGGCATATTCCTGTCCCTCCCCTCGTACATTGGGTTATGAGAGCAAAGCGGGGAGGGATAAGGACATGCCCAGGCCGGGATACAGGCCCCGGTTTAATCCCTACCGGCCCAGGCCAGGGCGCTCCCTTATTCTGCAAGTGGTTGCGGCCCTGGCCATTTTTCTGATAATTTGGGGCTGTAAACGCAGTAGCTATTTCTGGAGTTCCAGGTTGGAGGAGAGCCTGCGCTGGGTGCTCACCACCGAGTGGAATTACCGCCCGGTGATCGAGCGGGTGTGGCGCCACGGTATGGAAATGGTTAACCTGCCGGTTCCCTTTTTGGGCGAGGTGGCCCGGCCAGTGGGGGGAGGGGAGCCGCGCGCGGTGTCGCTTCCAGTTGAGGGGCAGGTGATACGCTCCTTCGGCTGGTACCGGGATGCGGACGGGATGGAGCGCTTCCAACCGGGGGTGGTTATCGCTGGAGCGGCTGGAGCTCCGGTCAAGGCGGTGTTTCCGGGCATGGTGACCAAAGTGAGCATCGACCCGCTGCTGGGCAATTACGTGCTGTTAGACCAGGGCCACGGATCGGTTGTCCTTTACGGCCAGCTGGGAGAGGTGGCGGTGGCGGTAGGGCAGCAGCTGAAGGCGGGCGATATCCTGGGACGGCTAGGGCCCAAAGGAGAGTTGCTGTTAGAATACCGGGAGCAGGGTAGGCCGGTAGATCCCCTGTCCAGGCTGAAAACAACGAGGTGATGGTTATTTCTTTGGAACTAAGTAAGCTTCTGCTCCGGGTGAGCAAGCCGGCTCGTTATGTGGGCGGCGAGTACAACGCGGTGGTCAAAAACTGGGACCAAGTGGATGTCAAGGTAGCTTTCGCTTTTCCAGACGTGTACGAAGTAGGGATGTCCTACCTGGGGTTGCAGATCCTTTACCACACGGTGAACGCGCGCCCCGATGCCTTGCTGGAGCGGGTTTTTTCCCCCTGGCCCGATATGGAGGCCCAGCTTCGCTCGCGAAAACTCCCGCTTTTCAGCCTGGAATCGCGTCGGCCGCTGTGCGACTTCGATCTGTTGGCCATCACCTTGCAGTACGAGCTCACCTACACCAACGTGTTGAACTTGCTAGACCTGGCGGGGATACCCCTTTACGCCGAAGAGAGAGGCGAAGGGTACCCTCTGGTGGTGGGGGGTGGGCCCTGCGCCTACAACCCGGAGCCGCTGGCCCCTTTTTTCGATTTATTTATCCTGGGCGATGGGGAGGAGGCGGTGCACGAGCTCCTGGATCTGTGGCTGGAGGTTTACCGTCGCGGCGAAGGGGACAAGCAGGATTTTCTCCGTCAGGCGGCCACGCGGCCTGGTTTCTACGTGCCTTCTCTGTACCGGCAGGAAGGGACGGCGGTGCTACCGCGCTGCCCCGGAGTGCCGACCCGGGTGCGTAAGCGAGTGCTGGCCGATCTCGATCAGGCCCCCTTTCCTTCTCGCCCGCTGGTTCCCTGGGTGGAGGCAGTGCACGACCGGGCCATGCTGGAAGTTTTTCGCGGCTGCACCCGGGGTTGCCGCTTCTGCCAAGCGGGGATGATTTACCGTCCGGTTCGAGAAAAGAGGGTACCCACTTTGGTGCGGCAGGGGGAGGCGGTGGTGCGGAGCACCGGCTACGACGAACTTTCTCTTACTTCCCTCAGCACGGCGGACTACACCTGTCTTCTCCCCTTGCTGCGGGATCTGGGTTGCCTGCGTCTGCCCCATCCCCTGACCGTTTCGCTGCCCTCTTTGCGGGTGGACGCCTTCGCTGTGGGGGTGGCCGAGAGGCTGGTGGGGAAAAAGACTTCTCTCACCTTCGCTCCCGAGGCTGGTACTCAGCGGCTGCGCGACGTCATCAACAAAAAGGTGACGGAGGAGGATTTGCTGCGGGCGGCCGAGGCAGCCTTTAACGCCGGGTGGCAGCGGCTAAAACTCTATTTTATGCTAGGTCTCCCCACCGAGACGAGGGCGGATGTCCAGGGAATAGGAGAGTTGGTGCGGGAGGTCCTCGCGGTGGGAGCCCGGTCCGGAGTGCCGCGGGGGCGGCTGCGAGTGGCGGTAAGCGTGGCCGGCTTCGTCCCCAAAGCGCACACCCCTTTCCAGTGGGAGCCGCAGGTGAGCCAGGAAGAACTACGGGGGAGAATTGAACTTTTGCGCCAAGAACTGCGCCGGGAGCGGAGGGTGGAATTAAGCTGGCATCACCCGCAGATGAGTTGGTTGGAGGCGGTGCTGGCCCGGGGCGATCGCCGCCTGGCTCCGGCCCTGGTGGAAGCCTGGCGGCGCGGCTGCCGCTTCGACGGCTGGCTGGAATGCTTTTCCTGGTCCCGCTGGGAGGAGGCGCTGGCAGAGACGGGGATAGATCCGCGTTCCTACGCTCAACGGCGTTATTCTCACACCGAGGTCCTCCCCTGGGAGCATCTGGACACGGGGGTGAGCAAAGAGTTCCTGATGGCCGAGCATCATCGCGCCTATCTTGGGGAGACCACACCCGACTGCCGCGAGGGAAGGTGCGTGGGCTGCGGGGTTTGCTCTTCCCTGGGGATCCGACCGGTGCTGGCGGAGGAGGGAAAGCGTGTATCGCTATCGGCTGGTATTCGCTAAAGAGGAGCCGGTTTGCTGGGTGGGGCATTTGGATACGGTGCGTCTTTGGGAGCAGGCCCTACGCCGCTCTGCCTTGCCTTTGGCTTATTCCGAAGGTTTTTCTCCCCGCCCTCGGCTGGTGTTCGCCGCCCCCCTGGGGGTGGGAGTGCGAGGAAAAGCCGAGTTGGTGGATGTCTTCCTTACCGCTTTTCTCCCTCCGCAGGGGCTGCGAGAGGAGCTGGCTCCTCACCTTCTGCGGGGTTTGACTCTGCTCGATGTGAGGCGCATCCCGGTGGAGGTGCCATCGCTGGCCTCTCTGGTGGCGGCGGCGCTCTATCGCGCTGAAGGGGAACTCCCGGGGGTCACAGCGGCCGCGGCTGGCGAGGCGGTGCGAGCTCTGCTGGCCGCCACTTCCTTACCCTGGCGGCGTCGCAGTCCCAAGGGTGAGAAGGAAGTTGACCTGCGGCCAGGCCTCAAAAAGTTAAGCGTTGAGGTGGAGGGTGATAGGGTGAGGCTAGAGATGGTGGTGACTACCGGCCAGAAAGGGAGCGTGCGCCCGGAGGAAGTGGTGGCTTATTTCCTGCAATCGGGTGGCTGGGATACCGAACCGGAGGACTTTATTTACCAGCGCGAATCCTTCTTCCTGCAGCAGGGAGAAAAACTGGCACCGCTTTTTTAGGAGGAGACGAAATCCTTGGCGCGCCTTAAGAAGAAAAAGAGCCGTCGTCCAAAGCAGTCCCGGCAACCGGCGGACGAGAGGATTCTAAACCGGGAGGTAATAGGTTTTGGCCTTTTCTTGCTGGCCGGGCTCACCGCGGTGGCGCTGCTGTTTCCCGACGGCGGTAGCGTGATGGAGTTTTTGCGCCATCTGGCTCGCTCCTTGGCGGGTGACGGGTGTTTCTTGATTCCCTTTTTCCTGGGCTGGTGCGGTTATTTGCTGCTGCGCCGGGAATTTTGGCCCGAGTCGGCGTTGCGTCTAGGCGGGTGTGCGGCGTTGGTCTTGACCCTGCTGGTGCTCCTCGATCTCTGGTTTTCGCCCCCGGCGCTTTCGCCGGCAGAGGCTTGGTCGCGGGGCTGGCTGGGAGTGGGGGGAGGAGCTCTGGGTGCGCTGGGGGGCTGGGGGCTGCGCCGAGCTTTCGGGGTTCCGGGGACTTGCTTTCTGCTGGCCAGTCTGAGCCTGCTGGGCGTGGCTCTCGTAACCTCCACTCGTCCCAGCGAATTTTTTTGCCAGCTCGCCCGAGCTCTGCGTGCGGGGTCTTGCCGACTGTACCAGCGCCTGCAAAGCTTTCTTTACACCGAGGTGGAAGAAAAGGTGAAACAGGAGGAGGCTTCGCCTCCCCCAGAAAAGGAAGCTTTGCCGGTGCTAATTACGGCCGAGTCAGCAGGGGAGGAGACCGTCCTTCCACGCCCTGTTTCGCCAGCGGATAAACCGGCTCCCCGTCCGTTGCCTCGCCTTCCTTCAGCTTACCAGCCGCCGCCAGTGGAGCTGCTCTCTTCTCCTCCCCGGCCGCGCGGTGACTCTGGGCGAGAGATCAGCGCTAACGCCCGCTTGCTGGAGGATACCTTGGCCAGTTTTGGGATCAAGGCCAAAGTAACCCAGGTGGCTTGCGGCCCTTCGGTAACCAGGTACGAAGTACAGCCGGCTCCTGGGGTAAAGGTGAGCCGCATCGTGAGCCTGGCCGATGACATCGCCCTGGCCATGGCCACTTCGGGGGTGCGCATGGAGGCCCCTATTCCCGGAAAGGCAGCCATAGGGATCGAGGTGCCCAATCGAGAAATTTCCCTGGTTTACCTGCGGGAGCTCCTGGAGAGCAAAGAGTTTCAGAACTCCTCTTCTCCCCTGACCATCGCTTTGGGCAAGGGCATTGCCGGGCAGGTGATGATTGCTGATTTGATGGCCTGTCCCCACCTGTTGATCGCCGGCGCCACCGGCGCGGGCAAAAGCGTTTGTCTCAACTCCCTCATCGTCAGCCTCCTTTATAAATCGGGCCCGGATCTCTTGAAGTTCGTTCTCATCGACCCCAAAATGGTAGAGTTAATGGTGTTCAACGATATTCCCCATCTGGTCTGCCCGGTGGTGACCGAGGCCAAGAAGGCCGCCGCCACCCTTAAGTGGATGGTGCGGGAAATGGAGCGGCGTTACGAAATCTTGGCGGCTGCTGGGGTGCGCGACATCGCGCGCTACAACCGTGCCCACAAGGAAGAGCCGCTGCCCTATATGGTAGTGGTCATCGATGAGTTGGCCGATTTAATGATGGTGGCGCCGGTGGATGTGGAGGATGCTGTTTGCCGGCTGGCCCAAATGGCGCGAGCGGCTGGCATTCACCTGGTAGTGGCTACCCAACGCCCCTCGGTGGATGTGATCACGGGGCTCATCAAGGCCAATATTCCCTCGCGGATCTCCTTCGCCGTCTCCTCCCAGGTGGATTCCCGCACCATCCTGGACATGGCCGGGGCGGAAAAACTGCTGGGCAAGGGCGATATGCTCTTTAGCCCCGTGGGCAGCTCCAAACCCATCCGCGTGCAAGGGGCTTTTCTCAGCGACAAAGAGGTGGAGATGGTGGTCGAATACCTTAAAGAGAGCATCCGAGGCGAGAAGCCAGCCCCTTTGCCCTTAGAGGACCTGGAAAGTGAAGCGGAGGAGGCGGAAGACGAGCTTTTGCCGCAGGCGGTCGAGATCGTGGTTAGAGCCGGTCAGGCCTCGGCTTCTCTTCTCCAGCGCCGGCTCCGCGTAGGGTACGCTAGAGCGGCGCGTTTGATCGACCTGATGGAACGCAGGGGGATCGTGGGGCCCTTCGAGGGGAGTAAGCCGCGGCCGGTGTTGATCACGTTGGAGCAGTGCCACCAGCTCTTCGGGCGGCAGAAATAGCTTATTTTCGCCCTAATTGACTATGTTCCGGCAGCTGTGCTATAGTACGAGTGGCTTGCTGTAGAATTTGGGGGTGCTTGTTGCATGGCCCTCGGCGAGAAGCTGCGGGAGGCCCGCGAGGCCAAGGCGTGGTCCCTGGAAGAGGCGTCCGAAGCTACTAAAATAAGGATTAAATACCTGTCCGCGCTGGAGGAAGAGAACTTTGCTTTGTTGCCGGGGCGGGTTTACGGCAAAGCTTTTCTCCGGACCTACGCCCGTTTCCTGGGTTTGGACGAGCTGCAATTGGCAGAGGAGTTTGATCAACTCTGCCCTCCCCCAGACGAGTCGCCGCAACAACCTCCTCCTCAGCTGTTGGCGCAGAGCGATGCTTCCGGCCGCAAAGGCTGGAAGGCTCTAGTAGTGATCTTGTCAGCGGTGCTGCTGCTTTTTGCTATCAATAAAGCTTATCAACACTGGAAAGGGAATCCTCCCCCTTCCCCAACGGCCGAGGAAGTGCAGCGCCCTCCGGTACCGGAGAAACCCCCCGCCAATCCTTCTGCCGTAATCTCCAAACCCCAGACCATAACCCTCAAGCTAAAGGTGACCAATAGTCGCTGCTGGATGCGGGTAATAACCGATGGCGCGGTGGCCTTCGAGGGTGAGTTGCAAGCGGGTCAGGAAAAGAGCTTTCAGGCCAAGCGCGATGTTCAGTTGTTGCTGGGTAATGCTGGAGCCGTGGCGGTGACGCTTAACGGTAAAGACCTGGGCTATCTGGGCCGGTCTGGGGAGGTGGTCACCCGTCAGTTTACTCTTAACGAAGGTGGTAGTGGTTGAAGGTAGCGGTGGTCAGCCTGGGCTGCCCCAAAAACCAGGTGGATACCGAAGTGATGCTGGGTCAGCTAAAAGAGGCTGGATTTTCCCTAACCCCAGATCTGGCGGCAGCGCAAGTGCTTTTGGTTAATACCTGCGCTTTTATCGAACCGGCGCAGCGGGAAGCGGTGCTTACCATTTTGGAACTGGCGCAACAGAAACGGGGGGAACAGGTGCTCCTGGTGGCCGGCTGCCTGGTAGAGCTTTTCGGCGCGGCTTTATTGCAAGAGTTACCCGAGGTGGATGGCCTCGTTGGCACCGGAGCGCTGGACCGGATACTGGAGGCGATTGATGCCGCCAGGGCAGGGCAGCGCCCGGTATATTTGCCTCCTCCAGGGTTTCTAGGTCCGGGCCTTCCCCGGCAGCCGCTGGGTGTGGCCTCATACGCCTACCTGAAGATCGCCGAAGGTTGCGACCATCGCTGCCGTTTTTGTCGCATTCCCGCTATACGTGGTCCCTTCCGCAGCCGCCCCCCGGAAGACATCGAGGAGGAGGCACGTATGTTGTTAGGAAGGGGGGTCAGGGAACTGATCCTGGTGGCTCAGGATACCACGGCCTGGGGAAGCGATCTTTACGGCCGCCCCTCGCTGGCCCGCCTTCTGCGGCGGCTGGCGTCCCTTCCAGAGCTCCGGTGGCTGCGAATACTCTACGCCCATCCGGCTGGGATCACCGAGGAACTCCTGGATACCATGGCCCAAGAAGAGAAAATATGCCGCTACCTGGATCTTCCCCTGCAGCACCTGGCGCCGGAGGTGCTGAGGCGTATGGGACGGCCTTTGATCGACCCCTACCGCCTGGTGCAGCGTTTACGCGCCGCTCTGCCCGGCGTGGCCCTGCGATCCACTTTCATTGTGGGGTTTCCCGGTGAGCGTCTGGAGGATTTCCGCCTGCTCTGCCGGGGGCTGCGGGAGCTCGACCTGGATTGGGTGGGAGTGTTCCCTTACTATCGGGAGGAGGGAACCCCGGCTGCCGCACTGCCGGAGCAGGTACCGGAAGCGGAGAAGTGGCGCCGTTACCGCCGGGTGCTGCGGTTGGCCCGGCGTCTCAGTCGTCGCCGCCAGCAGCGCTGGGTGGGCCGCGAGCTTACCGTGCTGCTGGAGGGGGAGCGGGAGGGGCTCTACTGGGGCCGGAGCGAGCGTGAGGCTCCGGAAATCGATGGCCGGATTTATCTACGCTCCGAGCGCCCCCGGCGCGTGGGCGAATTTCTGCATGCCCGCGTCGTCCGCGGACGCACCTACGATCTTGAAGCCGTGGTGGAAGAAAGGGGTTGAGGATGTGGAGGACTGCCTTTTCTGCCGTATTGCCCGGAAAGAGATCCCAGCGAAGATCGTTTACGAGGACGAAGAGATTTTAGCCTTCAAGGATATCAACCCCGTGGCTCCAGTGCACCTGCTTTTCATTCCCAAAAAGCATATCTCGACCTTTTTCGACCTGGAGCCGGGAGACGAGTTGGTGATAGGGCGTTTGCACCGCGCGGTGGTGCAGGTGGCGCGGGAAATGGGCCTGGAAGAGCAGGGTTTTCGTCTGGTGGCCAACTGTCAGGAAGGCGGCGGGCAGCTGATTTTCCACCTCCACTACCACCTGATTGCCGGCCGTCCTTTGCAGTGGCCGCCGGGTTAAACTTGCTGGAGGATTTATTGCCTAGTAGGAGAAATAGGGAGATAAAGGAGCGAATATCCGGGATAGCATGAAGGTGGCGGAGTGAAAAGAAAACGCAGGGTCCGGCCTACTAGGGAAAGGGGGGTCTGGACATGGAAGACGGGGGAGCCAAGGGAGTGGTGGCGGTGCCCCTACCGGAGCTCCTAGCGGATATCAGGAAAGAGTTGACTAGGCTGGTGGAAGAGCGGCAGCAGGAATTGGTGAGCTTGCTGGCCGAAGCGGAAGAGGGGCTAGGGGCGCTTGAGCAGGAGCTCACGGCCGTGTACCGGGAAGCGAGCGAGCACGCGCGTCGGCTTGGGCTTCTGGAAGAAGAGCGAAAGAGGGCTCGGCAGAGGCTGGCGGAAATCAGCGCCGACAACAATTCTAATGAGACGCAGCTGCGGGAAGCTTTTCTTGCTGTGGATCGATTGCAGGCTGAGCTCAGCCAGTTGCGGGAGCGCGAGGAGGTGCTGGAGCGGCGGCGCAAGGAGCTGGAGAACCGACTATCTGAGCAACGGGAATTGCGGGAGCAAGCGGTTGCTCTTCTCGACCATTTGCACACTGTGGGGCAGGCTGTTCTCGGCGAGGCGAGAGAGTCGGTACCGGTCGCCGGCATGTCCTTGGAGCTTTTGGAGGATCTGGAGCAGGAGCAGCGCCAGCTGCTCCGAGAGATTCACGGCAATCTAGTGCAGGTCATGTCCAGCGTCTCTTTGCGTTTGGAGTATTGCCTGCGCCTGCTGGACAAGCGGCCCGAAGAAGTGCAGGAGGAACTCCGCTCCCTGCAGCAGTTTATCAAGAGCGGGGTGGAGGGGGTGCGGCGTTCGGCTTTTGAACTCTGCCCCTCGGTATTGGACATGGGACTCCTTCCTGCCCTTCGCCGCTACCTGGAGGAGTTCAAGCAGGCGCACCAGCTCCAGGGAGAGTTCGTGGTCGAGGGCCGGGAGGAGCGTCTGACGCCGGTTCAGGAAGCGGTGATCTTCCGTTTTTTCCGGGAAGCCCTGCGCAACGTGGCCGAGCGCGGGGGAGCGCAGGAGGTCAGGGTATACCTGCGTTTTGGTCCCGACTGGTTAAAGCTGGAGGTGGAGGATGATGGCCAGGGCCCGACGCTGGAGGAGGGAAGAGCGGCGGAGGCCGGCGCGGGGATCTGGCGAGCTCGGGAATGGGCTCGGCTTCTGGGAGGGAAGTTAGAGCTGGCAGCGGCCTCTGGCCAGGGAAGCCGGGTGAGCCTGCTCTTGCCTTTGTTGAAATCTGATACTGTAGGCCATTAAAGCGGTTCCGGGCCTGGCAACAACGGGCCCGCTGGCGCTTAAAGCCCGCAACGGCGGGCTTTTTATTTCTAGATGTGACTTTGGTCCCAGGAAAAAAGTGACTGTTGTCGCTAGGAAAGAACTGGTGGGACCTGGTATCTTAAATTACGACAGAAAGCGGCAGTGAGGGAGAAATTTGTCGAAAGTGATTCCGAAAAAGCTCCGGGGAGGTGGTGGCTAATGTCGGCCTGGTGGCGGGAAGAAGAGGGGCAGGCTCTGGTCGAGACGGCTCTTTTACTGGGGTTGGTGGCCCTGGTGGCGCTGGTAGCAGTGGGTACCCTGGGACAGCACCTGCCGGACGCTTTCCAAAGGATAGGCGAGGCGCTTTTTGGCGGGTAACCCGGGAGCGGGGCTCCGCCCCCGGTTCTTATCCGAAGATAAATTCCATCCGGTTGAGCAAAGGGGGTGAAAAGTATGGTTGCTTTGGCTAAGCGCATCTGGCGGGACGAAGAAGGACAGTCCATGGTGGAGTACGGGCTCATACTAGCCCTGATCGCGGTGGTGGCTATTGGGGTGCTTACCGCCATCGGTACGAAGGTTAAGGGTACCTACGAGAAAGTGGATCAGGCGTTGGGCACTGGCTCCTCTGGCGGCTCTACCCCCTAGCAAATAGGGGACAAGGATTCCTTCGACCCTGCCCGGGGCATCCGGGCAGGGTCCCCCTTGAAGGGGTGCGGAGGTGAGCTTTGATGGCGGTTTGGTCTTATCTGGTGTGGCCCCTGGCCCTGCTGGTGGCGGTGACCGACCTGTGCTGGCGGCGCATTCCCAACTTCCTTTTGCTTTCCTTCCTTTTGCTAGGGCTGGGCTTCAGGTTTTGGGAGGGAAATTTGGCTTCCCTGCTTGTAGGGCTGCAGGGATTGCTGGTGGGGTTCGCTATCCTTTTCCCTCCTTACTGCCGCCGCTGGGTGGGAGGAGGGGATCTCAAGCTCCTGGCCACTCTAGGAACTCTGGGTGGCCCTCTTTACGCCGTCTACACCTTCGCGGCAGGGGCGCTGATCGGGGGGGTGTTTTCCCTTTGCCTGCTGGCGCGTCACCGGCGGCTGCAGCCGGTTCTCCGGGGAGTGTGGTGGGAGCATTTTCTGCCGGGGAGCATGCCCTGGCGGACGGGGATAACCTTCCCCTACGGGGTTTGCCTGGCACTGGGAGGGGTGGTGGCCGTATGGTGCGTTTGAGCGAGGCTAGAGGGCAGGCGCTGGTAGAAATGACCGCGGCGTTGTTGGTGCTGGTACTGCTCCTGGGCGGGATCGTGGAGTTCGGCCGGATTTTCCACACCCACCTGCTGCTCACCCAGGCGGCGCGAGAAGGGGTGCGGGTGGGAGTGGTAGGGGGTAGCGATAGCGAGATCAAGGCGGCGGTGCGAAAGCTGGCTCCCCAGCTCAGCAGCCAGGACATCGTAATTGATCCGCCTCCGTCCAGCCGGGTTCGCGGCGGCGATCTGACCGTTACCGTGCGCCAGAACGTGAATTTATTCGTCTTTCCCATACCGGGACTTTTGCCCAATCCTTATCCGGTAAAGGCCCGGGCAGTGATGCGTATCGAGTAGGAGGGGTAAGGATGTTGCGACGCTACCTGAAAGAGGAGCAGGGAGCGGTGATGGTGCTGGTGGCTGTCTTTCTGGTGGCTCTGGTGGGTTTTACCGCCTTGGTGGCCGACGGGGGGGCGCTGTATTCCAACCGCTCTTATTTGCAGAACGTGGCCGACGCCGCCGCCCTGGCCGGAGTTCGTCACCTGCCCGACGAACCCCAGAAGGCCCGGGACGCGGCTCTGGAGATCGCCAGGGCCAACGGGCTGCAGGACAGCCAGGTGGAGGTGCAGACCCCTTATAAGGGGAACGACCTGCGGATAATGGTGAAATGCGCCCGGGAAGTGCCCCTGGCTTTCGGCAACCTGATGATCGGCCGCCAGCAGCGCCAGGTCGCGGCCCAAGCCGTGGCCACCGTAGCGGCCAACCAGGTGTTCGACTACGCCCTCTTCTCCGATCACGACATCCACTTAAATGGAAGCCAATACGTGAAGGGCAGCGCCCACAGCAACCGGGATGCCACCGCCAACGGGGCCCAGGAGATCACCGGGAGGCTGGAGGCGGTGGGCGAGGTCATAACCAACGGTTATAACCAGCACATAGGTGAGATCGTTGAGGGGGCACCCCATATACCCTTCCCTCAATACTCTCTGGACGATTTGGTAAAAAGAGCCACCAAGACCATCCAGGGTGACCTCGTCTATAACGGCGGGACAGCGGTTTTGGACGGGGGAATCTGGTATGTTAAAGGATCGGTGATTTTCAACGGCGTCACCCTTACCGGTACCGGCACCATCATAGCCGAGCAGGGCGTAACTTTTAACGGAACTCAGCTCACCAGCTGTCTGGGCACTATAGCCAGCAGGAGAGGTTGGGTGATAATCAACGGCAACCAAGGTGACGTCAAGGCCACCGACGGCAAATCCGGGCTGGCCATCTGGGGAGGGGGAATTGGAGGCGTCATTTTTAACGGAGGTAATGCCCGCGTGGACGGGATCCTTTACGCCCCTCAAGGCACTGTCGTTTTCAACGGGTCAAATCATAAGGTTCACGGGTCTGTGGTGGCCAAAGGAATGCTTATCGTCAATGGCTCGGGGCAGCAGTTCATCCACGATTCCGATCTGGTGGACAAGGTGGCTCCCATTAAGGATCAACCCCGGCTGGTAGAATAGCCCTGCAGGGAGGTAGTTAGCTATGCGCTCCAGGTTCTTTCTCTTTCTGGCGTTGGTGGCCGCTCTAGGAGCAGCGGCTGTCTTCTATTTCTTCTTGCAGCATCTGCAGGAAACCTATCGCAAGCAGGCTCAATATGTGTCAGTGGTCACGGCGGCGGTGGATCTGCCGGCGCGAACGCTTCTGGTGCCGGCCATGCTCAAGCAGGTGGATGTGCCTGCAGCCGGGTTGCACCCTCAGGCTGTGCGCCGCTTAGACCAGGCAGTGGGACAGATCACGCGCACCCCTTTGGTGGCCGGGGAAGTTTTGCTGGCTAGCAAGTTAGCCTCGGATAAGGACGAGCAGCGGGAACTGGCTCTGGGGCTTAAGGAGGGGGAAAGGGCGTTGACGTTAGGCGTTGACACGGTTACCGGAGTGGGGGGAGCTCTGAGAGCGGGCGACCGGGTGGATGTGCTGGGAGTGATGGACATGCCGGACGGCAATTTTGTTCAGGTGTTGGTGGCCAACAATGTGCGGGTACTAGGAGTTGGTAAAGGAGATAAGTCCGGGGATAAGTTTTACGACCATGTTACGCTGGCGGTTACGCCCCAGCAGGCGGCGAGGATTAACCTGGCTTCTGTAAAGGGTCGTCTGCGGCTGGTTCTCCGCAATCCCAAGGACGCCGATCGAATTCAGTTAGCCCCTATGCGGGTGAAGGACTTGGAGGGTCAGGAGGGATCGTAAAGGGGGGATGACCCTTGAAAATACGGGTGCTTATCGTAGACGATATTCAGCATGTGCGCGAGGAGTTGAAACGCCTCCTGTTGCTAGAGGACGATATGGAGGTGGTGGGGGAGGCTGCTGACGGGGAGGAGGCCATCCGGCTGACGGAGAAGTTGGCCCCCGATGTGGTGCTGATGGACGTGGGGCTACCCCGGATGGACGGTTTGGAGGCCACTGAGACCATTTGTGCCCGCTTTCTTAAGACAGGTGTGGTGATCATCTCCATACATGGGGAGCAGGAATACATTCGCCGCGCTATGGCGGCTGGAGCCGGGGAGTATCTGGTCAAGCCCTTTACCGCCGAAGAATTAGTGGAAGCGGTGCGGCGGGTTTGGGATCGTACCCAGCGCCTCCAGACGGTTCTGGTGCACGCGGAGGAGGAAAAAGCTGCCGGAGGGGAGCGACGGGAGGTCGCCGAAGGGAAAGTGTTGGTTTTTGCCGGTAGCAAAGGGGGGGTGGGAAAGAGCACCATCGCTTGCAATTTAGCGGTACTTATGGCCTTGCGGAGCAAGAAGGTTTGCTTGGTCGATATGGATCTCAGTGGAGGGGACGTGCCCTTCTTTTTCAACCTCGAAAGGGGCCCGGGGCTCAGTGATCTGGCCTACGAAGAGGAACTCAACGCCGAGGTTCTAGAAGGCTACCTGGTGCGTCACGCTTCCGGTGTAGCCATTCTGCGGGCGGGAGAGTCAGTGGGAGAATTTTATTTGCCCCCGGGTATGATCAAGCGGTTGCTAGAAATATTATGTAACTCCTTCCAGTATATCCTTATTGACCTTCCCGCTTTCATCATACCGGCCATGGAAGAGGTTTTCTCACTGGCCGACAAAATTGTCGTGGTGGGGCGGGGAGATCCTCCCGGTTTGCGGCGCATCAAGCTAGATCTCGACTTTTTTCAACGTCAGGGTTACCAGAGCGACTTGCTTCCCCTAATCAATCAGCCCTACGAGGACGGTCTAGACCGGGGAGTGGTAGAGAAAGCCCTGGGCCGCAAGCTGGCCGCTGTCTTACCCCCTGACCCTCGTACTTGTCATACCGCCCTGTCTCGCGGTAAGCCGGTGATCCTGGAGGCTCGGGGGAGTCGCTTCTCCCGTGCTCTGGAGGACTGGGTCAACGCTTTAATAGGCGAGGAAGTTAAGAAAGGTTTTTGGGCCCGCCTGTTCGGCCGCTAGTCGCCGGGCCTTAGAAGGAGGAATAAGCGATGTACGGAGGTTTTGCTCCCGAAGCGAGGAAGTTGGGAGAAAAGCCGGGAATCAAAGCCAAGGAGCGCCAACTAACCGACCTAAAGCTGCGGCTACACCAACTGGTGGTGGAGGAGTTGGGGGAGCGCTTGTCGCTGGAAGAGGGGCTGTCACCAGAGGAGGTTTCCCGCACTGCCCGGAGCATCTTGGAGCTCCAGGGTGTACGCCTCCCCCGCCCTGAACAGCAGCGCTTACTGGAAGAGTTGGTGCAGGAGGTATTGGGTTTCGGTCCTTTGACCCCGTTATTGGAGGACAGCACCATTTCCGAAATCATGGTCAACGGCCCCAAGCAGATCTACATTGAGCGCCAGGGATTGCTGGAAAAGACCGATATCACTTTCCGTGACGAGCGGCACTTGCGGCAGATCATCGACCGCATCGTGGCTCCTTTGGGCCGCCGGGTGGACGAAAGTTCGCCCTATGTAGATGCTCGCCTTCCGGACGGGTCACGGGTAAACATTATCATTCCTCCTCTGAGTCTCAACGGGCCGATGATTACCATCCGTAAGTTTTTTTCCACGCCGCTGGGTATCGAGGACCTGATCGAGAAGGGAAGTTTAACCCCTGCCATGGCCCGGTTTCTGGAGGCCTGCGTGCGCGCCCGCCTCAACCTAATCGTTTCGGGCGGTACTGGTAGCGGTAAGACCACCTTGCTCAACGTTCTTTCTTCTTTTATCCCTGGTGGAGAGCGCATTATCACCATTGAAGACGCGGCCGAGTTGCAGCTGCAGCAAGAGCATGTAGTGCGCCTTGAGTCCCGTCCCCCCAATATCGAGGGAAAAGGGCAGGTGACCATCCGCGACCTGGTGCGTAACGCTTTGCGTATGCGTCCGGATCGCATTGTGGTGGGTGAAGTGCGAGGCGGCGAAGCGCTGGACATGTTGCAGGCCATGAACACCGGTCACGACGGTAGCCTCTCCACGGCCCACGCCAACTCTCCCAGAGAGCTCCTTTCTCGTCTGGAGACCATGGCTTTGATGGCAGGCATGGACTTGCCGGTGCGGGCCATCCGCGAGCAAATGGCTTCTGCCCTGGACCTCATAGTGCATACCGCTCGGCTACGAGACGGAAGCCGCAAGGTTACCCACATCACTGAAGTTCAAGGGATGGAGAGCGAGGTCATCGTGCTTCAAGACCTTTACCTGTTTCGGCAGACCGGGGTGGACGCGGAAGGGCGGGTGCAGGGCAAGTTTATGTGCACCGGGATTCGTCCTCGTTGTGCTGACAAGCTGCAGGCGGCTGGAATCGAATTGGACCACCGTCTCTTCTTATCCGGCGATAACCGCTAGGGGGTGAGCCTATGCCGGACATGACCTTAATCGGCAGCCTGCTTTTGTTCCTGGCTCTGTTTTCTCTGGCCTGGTACTGGGAGCGTCGGAGGTTGGAGGCGGCCCGCTTGCTGGAGCGGGGCCTGATGGACGAGGAAGAAGAAAAAGAATTGCTTTCCCGCCCCAAGCTGGCTCCGTGGCGGGAGTCGCTACAAAAAGGGATAAAGACTTTGCTGGAGCTTTTCCAGTTCACTTCTCGTTGGCGCTCGGACGTGGAAAAGAAATTGGTGCAGGCCAACCTAGCTTTCCGAGCCGAGGAGTACATTCTTTTAGCTTTCTTTTTCGCTCTGGCCGGTGCCTATTTGGGTTTCGTTACCACCGGTGCCGTCCTGGCAGCGCTTATCGGTGCGCTGCTCATGGGCTATGTGCCCTTTCTGGTTTTGCAGAGGTTGCTCCAGGGGCGCCTGCTCCGCTTTCAAAGACAGTTGCCCGACGCTCTTAACCTGATGGCCAACGCTGTTCGCTCGGGTTTCGGCTTGTTTCAGGCCATGGATGTGGTGCGGCGAGAGATGCCCCCTCCTGTGAGTCAAGAATTCGGCATAGCCCTTATGGAAAATAGCCTGGGCATGGACGCCGAGGAGGTGTTGCGTCGTCTATGCCAGCGGGTGCCCAGCGAAGAACTGGATCTGGCCGTTACCGCCATCGTCATCCAGCGCCAGGTGGGTGGAAATCTAGGCGAGATCCTGCAAAGCATAGCCTCCACGGTGAGGGAGCGCCTGCGGGTGGCCGATGAGGTGAGGGTGCTCACGGCCCAGGGGCGTCTTTCGGCTACCATCATTGGTCTCCTACCGGTGGCCTTGTTTGTTTTTCTCTATTTGACTAACCAGGACTACCTTGCTCCCCTCTTTACGCAGGCCTCGGGGCGTTGGTTGCTGGCCCTGGCCTTGACCGGCGAGTTGGTGGGGGCGCTGATGCTGCGCCGGATCGTGGAGGTGGTATTCTAATGTTGCTAATGGCGGCGGTTTTCTTAGGTATCAGTTTAAATTGTCTGGCGCTGTACTTCTGGACAGCTCGCAGTGAAAAAGAGAGCGAGCTCAGGAAAAAAATTACCGACAGCACTCTGCCCTCTTTCTGGTGGTCCAGGGAGGTAGAAAAGCCTTTGATGTACCGCTTGCTTCGTCCCCTGCTGCAGCGCCTGGACGCTTGGTTTGGGCGTTTTTTCCCCGTGGGGCGCCACGGGGAGTTCTGGGAGCAGCGACTGGTGGCGGCGGGCAACCCGTGGGATCTGACCGTGAGCGAGTTTCTGGCTCTCAAATCGCTGGGGGCCTTGCTGGGGCTGGGTTTATCAGTGTTGCTGTTGCTGCTCACCTGGAGGCAGGGCTTTACCGGTATGTCCGGGTGGCTGAAGCTGTCTTTACTGCTGCTCTTTCCCTTAGCGGGTTACACATCGCCCGATCTAATCCTCCGTTCCGTCATTGCCAATCGCCAGACCCGGGTGCGGCGTCAGCTACCCGATGTGGTGGATCTGCTAGCGGTCAGTGTGGAGGCGGGTATGGGGTTTGAGGGTGCCCTGCTGCGGGTGATAGAGAAGATGAAGGGACCGCTGGCTCAGGAGTTCCGTCGCGTCTTCCAGGAAGTGAGGATGGGGCGCCCCCGCAGCGAAGCGCTTCAGGAACTATCCCGGCGCCTAGAGGTGGAAGAAGTAGCTTCTTTTACCGGAGCGGTGAATATGGCCGAGCAACTAGGTACTCCTTTGGCCCAGGTATTGCGTGTCCAGGCAGAAGAGATGCGCCGTAAACGTCGGCAGAAGGCGGAGGAAGCGGCTCACAAAGCTCCAGTGAAGATGCTCTTTCCCCTGATCTTCTTTATCTTCCCCACCATTTTTCTCGTTCTCTTAGGCCCAGCAGTGTTGCGAGCGGTAAAGGAGTGGCGGTTTTGATCGCTCTTTACAACCGAAGCCGGGATTGTCTTTTGGCAAAACAGCTGCACCTGGCGCAGCGCTGGTGGCAGCGCCTGCGAGGACTCTTAGGGCGGGCGCCGCTGCGGCCGGGAGAGGGTTTGCTGTTGGAGCCCTGCTGGTCGGTGCACACTTTTTTTCTTCCTTACCCCATAGACGTGCTTTTTTACGACCGGGAGCACAAAGTGGTGGCTTGTTTCGTTGAACTGAATCCCTGGCGGGCTACTCCTCTGATACGCCGGGCGCGGGGGGCGGTGGAGTTCCCGGCTGGCACCTTGCGGTTCACGAGCACGCAGATGGGCGACCGGTTGGAATTTCGGAAACAACGGGGAGAGAACTAAACTGAGTTCGGGAGGTGCGATAGACGTGGACACCATCAAGCTGACGATCGATGGGCGCGAAGTAACAGTGCCGGCCGGCACGACTATTCTCAAGGCGGCCCAGCAGGTGGGGATTGAGATACCCACCTTATGCTATCTGGAAGGGGTTAACGAGGTAGGGGCTTGCCGGATGTGCGTGGTGGAAATCGAAGGTGAAGCGGAGCCCAAGTCGGCCTGCATCACACCGGTGAGGGAGGGCATGGTAGTTTTCACCGACACCCCGGCGGTGCAAAGGATCCGTGAAGCGACCATGCAGCGCATTCGCATCGCCCGAGCCCATCGTTTCGCTACCCGCGAGCTCATGGTGGACTCCAGCGTTTCCGCCATCGAGCGCGATCCCAGCAAGTGCATCGCCTGTTTGCGTTGTGAGAGCGTATGCCACCGGATTCAGACGGTGGGTGCAGTGGCCCTGCAGGAGGTAGCGGGGCGGCTGGTGGTGGCGCCGGTTGGGGGGCGTTCGCTGGTCGAGACGGGCTGCGTGCAGTGCGGCCAATGCACGCACGTATGTTTGACCGGTGCTATCCGCGAGCGAGGCGAAGAGGAAAAAGCCAGCGCCATCCTGGCTGATAAGAGCAGGTACGTGGTAGCCCAGGTAGCTCCGGCCTGTCGGGTATCGCTGGGGGAAATTTTTTTTGCCCCGCCGGGCGAAGACCTGACCGGCAAAATGGTGGCCGCCTTGCGCCGTTTGGGGTTCCGCGCCGTTTTCGACACCACTTTAGGAGCCGACCTTACCGTGGTGGAGGAAGCCAAAGAGTTCCAACGCCGCCTGGCGGGGGACGGCCCGCTTCCCCTTTTCACTTCTTGCTGTCCTGCCTGGGTGAGTTTTCTGGGAGAATTTTACCCTCAACTGGTTGATCACCTTTCCACTTGCAAATCGCCTCATCAAATGCTGGGAACGCTTTGCAAAACTTATTACGCGGCCAAGAAGCGCTTAAATCCACGGAGCGTGGCCGTTATCTCCATCATGCCCTGCACAGCTAAAAAGGCTGAGGCTCTCCGCGTGCTTTCGGATGTGCGGCAGGACGTGGATCTGGTTCTGACCATGCGCGAGCTAGGCCGGCTCCTGAAGGGGAAAGGCATCGACCCCGGAAATCTTCCCGGGGAAGAGTTTGATTTGCCTTTTGGCGCTGGTTCGGGTAGCGGCCAGCTCTTCGGCTTTTCCGGTGGCGTGGCCACCAGCCTCTTGCGTACTTTGCTAGCCTGGGAGAAAAACAGTTTCTGGAGTGGAGTCTGGCACCCTTGGAGGGAAGAAGAACACATCTTGCAGACCGCCGTAACCATACGGGGACGCACGTTGGGAGTGCTACGGGTGCAGACGCTGGGGAAGGCCCGCCTAATAGCGGAAAAGCTGCAGACTGGCGAGCTCCAAGGATACCATCTGGTAGAGGTTATGGCCTGCCCTGGCGGCTGCGTCGGGGGAGGAGGACAGCCCATTCCCACCACTTACGAACGGGTCAAAGCGCGGGCGGCGGGTCTGGAACTCCGCGATGCTCGTCTGGAGGTGCGTATGGCCCACGAGAACCCTCTGGTTCAGCAGCTGTATCGGGAGTTTTTGCGCGAGCCGGGAGGAGAAAAGGCGAGAGAGTTGCTGCACGTGCGGCACTTCCCGGAGGCCCAAGCTCCCCAGCGCAAGAAGCGGTTTTCCTTGTTTGGGCGCTAAACTTTAAATTCACCGAGACCCTAGTAATGAAGCTACAGCAGAGAATTAGCAATAAGGGAGCGGGCAAGCCAAGAGCATCTTTCGTCCGTGGTTCCCGCGCCGGGCGCGCTGAGCGATAATTTCTCACCTGGGACTCTGTGAAGCTCTCTTTCCCATCGGATCAGCGCAACGTTGCTAGTCTCTCCCAAGCGTTGAAAAATCAGCTCCCACATTGTGGTTGACAGAGAGGTTGGGGGCTGAGTACAATGGCGTTTGGTTGTTGCGGCAGTAAAAATAAATAACCTTTTGTTCCTCCGTTAGATGAGGCTCCTGGACGGAGACAGGCTGCTGCCCAGGAACGTCGAGAGACGCCTATGGGTAGAACAGGATCGGTCGGATTAAGGCCTTCCTAATGCAGCTGGCCGCTAGGTCTATGCCGTCCAGTGCTAAACCCTGACGAGGGAGGAGTAAGGTGGTGCAGTGTTACGCCTTTAAGCTCCCTCTATTCGGGGGAGCTTAAATATTTTTTAGCTACCCAAAGGGGGTGATAGCGGTGTTGCCTCGAAGTTGGTGCCGGTATGTAAGACTCTTGCTTTGAACTTCTGAAACTTTAGGAGGTGTCGATCATTATGCCGCACGAGGCCTATTACCTTGGCTTGAGCGATCTATCCGTAGAAGAGTTTCTGGCCGAGGTCGCAAGCAGCCCGCACGGGCTTACCGAGGAGGAGGCCCGCAGGAGGCTTAGTACCTTTGGGCCTAACGAGATTCCGGAAAAACAGGAACTCACGTTTGCTCGACGTCTTTACCAATCCTTTGTTACCCCTTTTAATCTGGTGCTGGTGGCGCTGGCCTTGGTTTCCCTTTTCACCAACGTCATTCTGGCCGTCCCTGAGGATCGGGACCTTACCAGCGTCATTATCATCAGTGTGATGATTCTGGTCAGCGGTACCCTGCGTTTGGTTCAGGAATGGCGTTCTGATCGAGCTGCCCAGGAGCTCAAGCGCATGGTTAGCCTTACGGCAATGGTGGAGCGGGAGGGGCAGAAAAAAGAGCGGCCCTTTGCTGAGTTGGTGCCGGGCGATGTGGTGCACCTGGCTGCCGGTGACATGATTCCGGCTGACCTGCGCATAATTTTCGCCAAGGACCTTTTCGTCAACCAGTCGGTGTTAACCGGAGAAGCGGGTCCCAGAGAGAAGCTTGCTGCACCTTCCTTCCCAGGTGAGGAGCCAGCTCCCAACCCTTTAGAGCGGGCCAACCTGGTCTTTATGGGCACCAGCGTGGAAAGTGGCACCGCAATCGGAGTGGTAATCGACACCGGGGTGCGCACCTATTTCGGTTCGGTGGCCCGCACTTTAGTGGCCCAGAGGGAAGCGACTAGCTTCGAAAAAGGTGTTAATCAGGTAAGCTGGCTCTTTATCCGCTTTATGGCGGCGATGGTGCCGGTAGTCTTCTTGCTCAATTTCCTGACCAAAGGCGAATGGTTGGACGCTTTGCTTTTCGCCCTGGCGGTGGCGGTGGGGCTCACTCCGGAAATGTTGCCCATGATCGTTACCGCCGGTTTGGCCAAGGGCGCTGTGATGATGAGCCGCAAGAAGGTCATCGTGCGACGACTCAGCGCCATGCAGAATTTTGGTGCTATGGATGTTCTTTGCACCGACAAAACCGGGACCCTCACTCAAAACCAGATAGCCTTGGAGTTTTTTCTGGATCTGCACGGGCGCGAGGAGCCCCGGGTATTGCGGCACGCCTATATCAACAGTTATTTTCAGACGGGTCTCAAGAGCGCCATCGACCAGGCGGTGCTGGCTCATGTGGGGCGGGAGTTCGATTGGATCCGGGAGAACTACGAAAAAGTGGACGAGATCCCCTTCGACTTCACGCGCAAGCGGATGAGCGTGGTGGTGCAAGACCGTAACGGCAAGACCCAACTCATCACCAAAGGAGCGGTGGAGGAGATGCTTACCGTTTGCAGCCATGTGGAGTATCAGGATGAGGTGGTACCACTCACGCAGGAGCTAAAGCGGGAAGTGCTGGCCATGGTGCGCTCTCTCAGCGAAAAAGGCCTGCGCGTGATCGCGGTGGCCCAGAAGACTAACCCGCCGACCGCGGGCACTTTTTCCGTAGCCGATGAGCGCGATATGGTGCTTATGGGTTTCCTGGCCTTTCTCGACCCGCCCAAAGAAAGGGTGCCGGAGGCTTTGCAACGGCTTAAAGAGTATGGCATCGCCTTGAAAATCCTTACCGGTGACAATGAGTTTGTTGCCCAGGCAGTGGCGAGGAAGGTGGGAATACCCGCCGAGCATATTTTGCTGGGGCACGAACTCGACGCTATGGATGAGGACACCTTGCGCCGGGAAGTGGATCGTGTCACCATTTTTGCCAAGCTTTTGCCCGCCCATAAGTCCCGCATCGTCAAAGCTCTTCGCGCCAATGGCCACGTGGTGGGTTTCTTAGGCGATGGCATTAACGACGCTCCGGCCATGCACGCGGCCGACGTGGGCATCTCGGTGAATAACGCGGTGGATACGGCGAAGGAGACGGCGGACTTTATTTTGCTTCAACACGACCTCAACGTTTTGGTGGATGGAGTGGTGGAGGGGCGCCGCACCTTCGGCAACATTATCAAGTACATCAAGATAACTGCCAGCTCCAATTTTGGCAACGTGTTTTCTGTGCTGGTGGCCAGTTCCTTTCTGCCCTTCTTACCTATGTTGCCGTTGCAGCTCCTGTTTCTTAATCTTACTTACGACCTTTCGATGACCACAATGCCCTGGGATCGAATGGATCATGAGTATATCTGCCGACCTCGGAAATGGGACGCACCTATCATTGGTCGTTATATGGCCTGGCTAGGACCTACCAGCTCTATCTTCGACATGACTACTTACGCGCTTATGTTTTTCCTGATAGGCCCGGCGGTGCTAGGAGGATCGTATTTTCTCCTGCCGCCCGAACTGAAAGAACACTTCGCTGCTCTTTTCCAGAGCGCTTGGTTTGTGGAGAGCCTCTGGACGCAGACGCTGGTGGTTTACATGCTGCGAACGGAGAAAATCCCCTTTATACAGAGCACGCCGGCTTTGCCCCTGTTGCTAACCACGTCGCTGGCGGTGGCCTTCGGAACCTTGCTCCCCTTTCTGCCTTTAGGGGAGGCAATGGGGATGGTGCGGTTGCCGGCGATCTATTTCCCCTGGCTGTTAGCTACGGTGCTGGCGTATCTGTTGCTAGCGCAGATGGTTAAGAGGCTTTTTATCAAGCGATACGGGTACTTGATTTGAGAGGCCGGGGCTGTCCCAAAAGTTAACCGGGGCAGCCCCTTCTTTTCGTCGCAAGTGGTGGGATAAACCATTCGCTTTTCTTAAGAATTTTGGAGAAAGGGACTTAGGAGTTATTGCATACCACAAGTTTTGCCAGATTATGTGCTATACACAATGGACCCCATTCGATCGCCATTAAGGGATCAAGCTACTGAAGCTAGGCCGGCTTAGTTCCCGCAACACGTGCTTCACCCATGGAGCTCCAGCGGAAGGCTCCCTCAATGCCGGCAACCTCGCTTTAAGCCAACTCCCCAACTCCTCTATCTTCCGCTTTACCTCTACCCGCACCGCCTGAGCTAAACGCTCCTGCCTGGCCAGCCTTAACTCTTCAAGCCGCGAAGTGTATTTCTCAAGCTCCCCGTTGGACCGCGTAAGAGCAACACCCCGGGCATTCTGTCTGCTCCTGCCTCCGTCCAGCTGGCTCCCAGCCGCTTCATCCGCCGCGCCACGTTGCGCTGTACCTGCCCCTCTATGGCCCCCAGATGCTCGGCAGCAGAAGAGGTAACTATCCCCGACCAGTTCTCCTTGAGATACTGCCAGAGCTTCTCTATACGGGACCCTACCTTTTGCGGGCGAAAGCTTTGATGATGTTGTGATATAATGTTGGTATGGCGACTAGGCAGGAAATTATCGAATTTATGCAACGCAAGGCCTACCGTCCACTCACCGTGCATGAATTGGCCCGGGTTTTTCTCCCCGACGGTAAGGGTATGCGGGCTTTTCAGCGTCTGCTTCAAAAAATGGAGAAGGAGGGTCTCATTTACCAGACGCGGTCAGCCTGTTACGGCCTGCCGGAGCAGTTCAATCTGGTGGTGGGACGGTTAGAGTGCCACCCTCGCGGATACGCCTTTCTCGTTCCCGACCGTGAGGGGGAGCCCGATGTTTTTATCCCCCCTGGCTGTCTGGGCGGGGCTATGCACCGCGACCGGGTGGCGGTGCGGCTTTTCCCTGGCAGCCACGGGCGCACGCGGGAAGGTGAGGTGGTCCGCGTGCTGTCCCGCGCTAATCAACAGCTGGTGGGGACGCTCTTAAAAAAGAAACGATCGGTTTTCGTCCTCCCCGACGATCCGCGCTTTACTTCCCAGATTTTAATCCCCAAGGGTAAGCTTAGCGGAGCTCGCAGCGGTGAGAAAGTGGTGGTGGAAATCACTACTTACCCCGGACCCAACACACCAGCGGAGGCTCGGGTGCTGGAGGTCTTGGGGGCGGAGGACCTTCCGGGCATGGATATGCTGGTGCTTTGCCGGCGCTACGAACTCCCTGACACTTTTCCACCCGAAGCAGAAGCGGAGGCGGAAAAGGTTCCCTTGCATTTGCGCCCAGAAGAACTGGCGGGCCGGCGAGATCTGCGCGGCCAACTCATCGTCACCATTGATGGTGAGGACGCTAAAGATCTGGACGATGCGGTGAGTCTGGAGCTCCTACCCGATAGCACTTATCACTTAGGGGTGCATATCGCTGACGTGGGTTATTACGTGACCGAGGGAAGCGCTCTGGACCGGGAGGCGTGGCAGCGGGGCACCAGCGTGTACCTACCCGATCGCGTCGTTCCTATGCTGCCGCCGCGCCTTTCCAACGGGATCTGTAGCCTCAATCCGGAAGAAGACCGCCTGGTCGTATCGGTACTGATGCGAGTGGATCACCGCGGGGTAGTGTTGGAATACGAACTCTTCCCCGCGGTCATTCGCTCCCGTGCTCGCCTCACTTACCGAGGAGTTAACGAGTATCTCTCGGGCCGAGCCGGGGTGCCCGCACCGGTGCCAGGGCTAGGACGGATGCTGGAAGTTATGCAGGAACTCTGCCTGGTGCTTCGGCAACGGCGGCTAAAGCAGGGAGCCATAGACTTCAACTTGCCCGAGACCAAAGTGGTTCTGGACGCACAGGGACGAGTTCAGGACGTTTACCCGGCGCAAAGGGGCATCGGAGAGCAGATAATAGAAGAGTTTATGCTGCTAGCCAACGAAACGGTGGCTCGGCACGCAGCTCGCTTAGAGCTCCCCTTCATATATCGGATCCATCCCCAGCCCGATCCGGAGAAGGTGGCGGCGCTTGAGGAGCTTATGGCCGGTTTGGGCTACCGTAATATGCGCTTGACCTCCCTCGACCCGGCTCGTTTCCAGGCAGCCTTAGAGGCGGTGGCCGGCAAGCCGGAGGAGCGCTTAGTGAACTCGGTTATGTTACGTTCCATGCAGCAAGCCCGCTACGCGGCGGAACGTAGCGAGCACTTTGGTTTGGCTTCGGAATACTACACCCACTTCACCTCGCCTATTCGCCGCTACCCCGATCTTTTTATCCACCGGGTTTTGCGCGAAGCCTGGGGGCGCGGTTCCTCCCTCTCCGCACGTAGGCGCGCGCGTCTGGAGAAAATGGCCCGAGAGGCGGCCGCACATGCCTCGGAGCGCGAGCGCCTGGCTATGGAAGCGGAACGGGAGGCGTTGGACATCAAGAAGGTGGCTTTCATGGTGGATAAAGTGGGGCAAGAGTTTTCCGGTTTCATAAGCGGCGTTACTAACTGGGGGCTGTACGTGATGCTGGAGAACACGGTGGAGGGCCTAGTGCATGTGCGCTACCTCACCGATGACTTTTATTTTTACGACGAGCGGAGTTACGCCCTGGTAGGAAGGCACACCGGCAAGCGCTGGAGGCTGGGTGATCCGGTGCGGGTGCAAGTGTTACGAGCCTCGGTGCCCGACAAGCAAGTGGAGTTCCGCCTCTTGACAGGGGCTATGGTGCCCGGTAAACTTTCATGTGTATGATTGCCGGGTTTTGCGCGCGGTAAAGCCAGAGGGCGACTTTAAGGAGGAACTGGTGATAAAGATGCGGACTTTTATGGCTAAACCCGAGGAAGTGGAGAGGCGCTGGTACGTTATCGATGCCACGGGCAAACCCCTAGGGCGTCTGGCCAGCATGGTAGCCCGCCTTTTACGCGGCAAACACAAGGTTATCTTCACCCCTCACGTGGATACGGGGGATCATGTGATCGTGGTTAATGCCGAGAAAGTGGTGCTGACAGGGGAAAAGCTGGAGAAAAAGTTTTACGTGAGGCACTCTGGCTACCCTGGCGGCCTGAAGATGATGAAGTACGCTAAGCTTATGCAGACCCGCCCGGAGATAGCAGTGGAGAAAGCGGTTAAAGGAATGCTGCCCAAAACGCGTCTGGGCGCGCGGATGTTTCGCCGTCTGCGGGTGTACCGGGGACCGGAGCATCCACACCAGGCGCAGCAGCCGGAGAAGCTGGACTTTTAGCTTAGGGAGGTGAAAGGAACCGTGGTGATAACGCAATTTTATGGCACGGGCCGGCGCAAAGAATCGGTGGCGCGAGTCTTTTTGCTGCCGGGCGAGGGGCGTATTCTGGTTAACGATAAGACGTTGGAGGAGTATTTTGGGGGACGGAAGACGCTGACCCTGACGGCGCGTCAGCCTCTGGAACTCGCTGGAGTGACCGGCAAGTTCGACGTGAAGGCCACCGTTAGCGGTGGTGGTGTAACAGGGCAGGCCGGAGCTATCCGTTTGGGTATAGCTAGAGCTCTGGTGCAGGCCGATCCCGGTTTACGCCCGGTTTTGCGGCGGGCGGGATTGTTGACGCGCGATCCGAGAATGAAAGAGCGGCGCAAGTACGGGCTCAAAAAAGCGCGGCGTGCTCCTCAATACTCCAAGCGTTAAGTTTCATAGCCTCACCCTCCTGGGCATAAATATCTCCCGGCAGCGTTAAAGCGGCTGGGAGGGGTGAGCTATAAGGCGGACATGGACGCTGCTGGCGCAGCAAGCCCCCGGTTTGGTCATGCAAATGGTGGGGGCTTTTTTATTGCTGGCGCTGGCCTTCTCTTATTTAGACCGAGCTTCCCTACTCACTTCCCAGGCGACAATGGAAGCTTTTAGTGCCTGCCTGGTAGGGAAGCTCATCGTACTGGACCCGGGGCACGGCGGTCCCGATCCGGGAGTGGTGCGCGACGGGGTGCGCGAGAAAGACCTCACCCTGGCGGTGGCTCAGCGGTTGGCTTGTTTTTTGCGACAAGCGGGGGCCGAGGTGGTGCTCACTCGCGAGGACGATCGCGATCTAGCCGATGCTGATCTCTGGGAACTCAGGAAGCGTAAGCGCCAGGACTTGGAGCGGCGCATCGCCTTGGCCAACCAACTGCGTGCTGACGCCTTCCTCAGCATCCACGTTAACAGTTTTGCCGAGGCGGACGAGTACGGTCCCCAAGTTTTCTATCAGTCTGGCTCGGCGGAAAGTATGGAGCTGGCGCAGGCCATTCAAGACGAGATAAAATACTTGTTGAGGAACACTGAGCGCTTGCCGCGCCCTGGAGATTACCTGGTGGGGCGCCAGGCGCGGATGCCCGCGGTGGTGGTAGAAGTAGGATTTCTTACCCATCCGGAGGAAAGAGAGCGCTTACAAGATCCCGTCTATCAGAGCCAGCTGGCCTTCGCCATCGGTGCGGGAGTGCTTCGATTTTTTAAGCAGGCGAGGTGATAAGCGATGCCCTTAGTGGCCATGGTGATGTACGGGGCGGAAAAAGGAACCATTAGCTTCGACGGGGAGCGCGTCACGGTTAAAGGGGAAGCGGGTTTGGAAGCGGCCGTGGCGCCTTTTCTGAACCGGCCCTTAACCTACTCGGTGCGGGAGGAAATCGACGGGCGCGAGGTAAAGCTGAAAAAAGAGGCTTTGCCTGGCTCGCTGGAGCACTTCTCAGCTCTCATTTGGCATTACCTCCCTTGCCGAGCCGGGGTCAAGATCTTGCTAGTGACCGGATCGGTAGAGGCCAAGCCCTAGCGCTTGCCTTCCTTTCCCCGGTCATAGGGAAAGGGTATGTATTGCACTGATGGGCGCCGCATCCCAGGTTGGGGATAAAGATCCATGAGGTCGTAAATCTCCCGCGGCAGGTCGGAGCGCACGGGAATACCGAGCTCCTTCAGTTGGTCGTACGTCAAAGGGTAATCGTGGGTGAAGCGCCCGCTGGTGAGGAAGCCGGTGATGGAGTGGGCTTTTTCTTCTGGCATTTTCTCTCGCAGCAAGCAAAGAATAAAATCTTTCACCTGACGCATGGCCTTAGACGAAATATCGGCTAAGATCATGGTGCTATCGTCAACCTTGTCAATGCCTTTTTGGCGCACTGTTTCCAGGATGGAGGCCGCCGGATAGTTGCCCAGTTGGGGGTCAACAGGTCCTAGCACGGCGTTTTCGTCCATCACGATTTCATCGGCGGCTAAGGCGATCATGGTCCCGCCCGACATGGCGTAGTGGGGCACGAAGACGGTTACCTTGGCGGGGTGCTTGCAAAGGGCACGCGCGATTTGCTCGGCGGCCAGCACCAGCCCTCCCGGGGTGTGCAGCAAGATGTCGATGGGCATGTCTGGAGGCGTATAGCGGATAGCCCGCAGGATTTGCTCCGAATCCTCGATATTGATGTAACGGCTGAGGGGAAACCCCAGGAGGCTTATGAGCTCCTGGCGGTGGATCATGGTGATAAACCTGGTTCCTCGGCGGCGCTCAATAGACCTTATAAGCCGCAAGCGCTGCATTTCCAGGTGCTGTTGCCGGAGAGTGGGCCAGAGAAAAGACAGCAAGATAAATAACCACAGGATATCGATGAACGACATAGTCACGCTCCCTCAGCCTCTTTCTTTCCTTGCTATTTTGATGTTATTATTCTAGCAAGTGTAACCTAATTTAAGCAATTAGGGGAAGGGGAAAAGTAAAATTGCTGCCAGCTGCGGATCTTTACTCGGCTTCGGTGTATGCGCGTAACCAGGGTTTGCTAGCTACATTAACCGGGCTTTACGCCGAGATCCCTGAGCCCCCGCTTCCTTCGCGGGATTTTTGTCGTAGCCCGGCCCCAGCGGCGCTGGTGGAGTTTTTGCACGCTTACCGCCAGCTACGTTATCAGCAAGAGGGGCGGGAGGAGATCCTTCGGCGCACGGCGGAATTTTATTTTCTGGAGCTCGTGGATCCGGAACAGGTCTGCCCCTTTCACCGGGAAGGAGAATGCCTCCTGGGGCCAGCCGAACCCTTGCTCTGCCGGTTACTGCGGCTGCTTACCGAAGAGGAATTCAACCGTTGGGAAGAGGAGCGGATCGAGGGGTTGAAGGCGGTGGCTGAGCGCTTCCAGGTGGAGTGGGGCGTGCAGGTGCCGGAGGCGGTTCTTAGCCCCCGAGCCTATCCCGGCGTCTCGGAGCAAGGGCGCCTCACCGCATCTGACCTGGAGAATTACCGCCTCAAGCTTATGGAATTGGACGCCCGGGTGGCCCCTCCGGACATGGCCTATCACCGTTTCACCCTCTTTCCTATCGCCACCCACCTCGCCATGACCATTTTTAACCCTGGCATAAGGAGTCGTCGTGCCGAGGTTATGCGGGAGTATCTGGCCGGATCGCGGGCATTACTGGATAAATACGTGGAGCGCGCCCGTAATTTCTGTTTTTAAAACCAGGAGAAACGCCGATGGGCTTAGCCTTAGTTTTTTTCACTTTCTTCCTTCTCGCCTTGACCGGGGCCATGGCCCCTGGGCCCCTGCTAACGGTGACGCTGGCCGAAAGCGCTCGCAGGGGGGAAGTGCGCAGGTTTTCTGCTGGTGGCGGGGCACGGGTTGTTGGAGCTGGCTCTGGTGGGTTTGTTGGTTATGGGACTGGCCTCTTTTCTCACCCGCCCGCTGTTCATGGCGCTTATAGGAGTGCTGGGCGGACTCTTCCTCCTATGGATGGGCTTAAGCCTCTTGTGGGACGTGTTTAAGCACAAGCCGCTTCTCAACCTAGGAGCGGCTGCGTGCCGGGAGCGGTCCGGGGGCCTCGCTGCCGGAAAGCTGGTGGGGTTGGGAGCAGCGGTTAGCCTGGCCAATCCTTACTGGATTCTGTGGTGGGCCACGGCTGGCTTCGCCTATCTAACCGTGGCTTTGCAGCTGGGCCTGGCAGGTGTGGTGGCGTTTTACACCGGCCATATCCTGGGGGATTTTCTCTGGTACTCGGCGGTGGCCTGGATGGTGGCTTCCGGCCAGCGTTTCCTGGGGCCTGGGTTTTACCGCCTTGTGCTAGGTTTGTCCGGAGTTTTCTTGCTGGCGCTGGCGGGGTATTTTCTGGTTAACGGTTTGCGTTACCACGGAGCTCTTTAGGGAGGTGGGAAAATGTGGGTAGTGGCCGGTGGTTTGGTTCCCCATCCCCCCATCATGATACCGGAGGTCGGAGGGGTAGAAGCTCGCCGGGTTAGGCGCACTCAGGAAGCCATCCAGGAGTTGGGCCACCGATTGTGTGCAGCTAAGCCAGAAGCTATGGTAATGATTTCCCCGCACGGGCCAGCGCTATGGGAGGCGATTCCGTTGGTGCTGCAGCCCAGCGCCGAGGGTGATCTGGGGCATTTTGGTGCTCCAGAAGTGCGCTTTTCCCTCTCCACCAACCAGGAACTGGCCCGCTGTCTGCAGGAGGAAGCTGAGGCCTTGGAGGTACCGATTAATCCCATTCGTTCCGGTTACCGCCTAGATCACGGCGTTATCGCTCCGCTTTATTGGCTGCGTCGCGGGGGGCTGGACCTCCCGGTGGTCTTGTGTGGTATGGGCTTCATGGCCTGGCCCCGGCTTTACCGCTTCGGGGTCGCAATCCAGCGAGCAGCCGAGCGTTGCCGAGTTCGCGTGGTGGTAGTGGCCAGTGGCGATCTTTCCCATCGTCTTTCTCCCGATGCCCCTTATGGTTATGACCCCGCAGGGCCGCAATTCGATGCCCGGATTCAGGCAATAGTGGAGGAGGCTGATGCCCGCGCTCTACTTCAAATTGACCCGGTGTGGGCCGAGCGGGCCGGAGAATGCGGCTTGCGCCCGCTGCTCATCCTATTTGGGGCCTTCGACGGCTACCGGCTTCGCACTCGCTTGCTCAGCTATGAAGCTCCCTTCGGCGTAGGCTATTTGGTAGCGCAGTTGGAGCCGGAGGGGGAGGCGCCAGAGCGCTCTTTGCTGTCTGAGTTGGCCTGGCCGCCGCGGCGACAAGAAAGCTATCTGGTGCAAGTGGCTCGCGAGGCTATCAAGACTTACCTCACCCGGGGGGAAAAGCTCCGCGTAACCGAGGTGCCGCCCGAGTTCAATCGCCGTGCCGGCGTCTTCGTTTCACTGAAGAAAGCGGGAATGTTGCGGGGGTGCATCGGTACCGTGGAGCCCGCCCGCTCCAATTTAGTGGAGGAAGTCATTGAGAACGCTATCAGTGCAGCTACACGCGATCCCCGCTTCGACAGTGTTGAGCCGGAGGAGATAGAAGATCTGACCATTTCGGTGGACGTGCTGGAAGAGCCAGAGCCAGTAACCGACCTGAGCGAACTCGATCCCAAGCAATACGGCGTGATCGTGGCCCGAGGTTCGCGGCGGGGCCTGTTATTGCCCGACATCGAGGGGGTAGAAACTGCTGAGCAACAGCTGGCCATAGCTCGCGGTAAAGCGGGCATCGAGGACCATGAGCCGGTGAAAATTTACCGTTTCAGGGTTACTCGGTACCACTAACAACCAAAGAGAATTTAAAGAGCGGAGGAGAGAAGCTTGCGCGAGGCACTTTTTTATCAATCTCGTGAGGACGGCAAGGTGCTCTGTTTGCTCTGCCCCCATCGTTGCCTGATAAAAGAGGGCGCTACCGGTCTTTGCCGGGTGAGGGAAAATCGCGGCGGCAAGCTTTACACTCTTAATTATGGTGCCTGTACCAGTTGCGCCGTCGACCCGATAGAGAAGAAGCCGTTATATCATTTTTATCCCGGGCATACCATCCTCTCGTTGGGCACCTGGGGCTGCAATTTCCGCTGTCTTTTTTGCCAGAACTGGGAGATATCTCAAGGACAGCCCCCAGTGGTGGAGTTAGAACCTACCCAGGTGGTTGAGATGCTGCGGACGCAGGGACCGCACTGCATAGGGGTAGCCTATACCTATTCGGAGCCCACGGTTTGGTACGAGTTTGTTTTGGATACGTCCCGGCTGGTGCGGGAGGCCGGCTATAAAAACGTGCTGGTGACCAACGGCTTCATCAATGAGGAGCCGCTGGACCAAATCCTACCCTACATAGATGCCATGAATATCGATCTAAAGAGTTTCCGGGACGAGTTTTACCGGCGGCTGTGCCGGGGGAGGCTAGAGCCGGTTCAACGCACCATACAACGGGTCCTTTACCGCTGTCACCTGGAGATAACCACCCTTTTAATTACCGGGGAGAACACTGCCCCCGAGGAGCTGGAGGCGCTAACCTCCTGGCTGGCTGAGCTCAGCCCCGATATCCCCCTACACCTTTCTCGTTATTTCCCCAACTTCGAATTCACCGCTCCCCCTACTCCGCTAGATGACATTTACCGCGCTCGCGATATCGCCCGGAGTCACCTGCGCTACGTCTACGTGGGAAATGTTTGGGATGAGGAGGGAGGAATTACCTACTGTCCCCAATGTCACCGGCCGGTGGTGCGGAGGGAAGGATACCGCATTCGGGAAGTAGCGCTCCGGGAGGAGAAAGAAGGCTGGCGCTGTATTTACTGCGGCGCTCCGATATCGTTAGTGGGGGAGATTTATGTCCGATGAAGAGGCGCTGGAGCAGAGGATGGCTGTTAGCGCTGGTGCTACTGGTCTCAACCGCTTTTGCTGCTCCTGCTGGAGCTCAAACCGAAAAGGAAGCGCCACCTTCCGATTTGGTACCGGCCCGGGTGCTGGAGGTGAGCGAGTATTACCCCATCGAGGGCCAAGGAGCGGTCAAAGGAGTGCAGTACGTCCGGCTGCAAATAATCGGCGGAGAATATAAGGGCCAAGTCGTGCGGGTGGAGAATAAGTTCTCAGGTAATCCTGCGTTCGATCTGCCGGTGCGGCCGGGAGAAAAGGTGTTGGTGAGTCCGGTAAAGCTGCCCGATGGTAGTTTGGAAGTGTTTATCCAAGATTATTATCGCCAGGATTACATAGGTTATATATTAGCTTTATTCGTGCTATTGTTGCTACTGGTAGGAAGGACCAAGGGAGCCAAGGCCATTCTCACTTTAACCTTGACCATGCTGGTGATTTTCAAGTGGTTGCTGCCTTCGATGCTGCGGGGTTACAGTCCTATTCCCATCACCGTGGTTGCGGCTGCCACCATTGCCTTGCTCACGCTTTTCATCGTTTGCGGTGTGAACCGCAAAAGTCTATCGGCAGTGCTGGGAACGGTGGGGGGAGTGGTGCTGGCGGGGCTAATCGCTTACGGAGTGGGGTGTAAAGTGCGGCTCACGGGGTTGAGCAGTGAAGAGGCGTCCATGCTCATGTTCATTCCCCAGAAGGTAAATTTTGATTTCCGAGGGCTCCTATTCGCTGGCATTCTCCTTGGAGCTCTGGGAGCTGTTATGGACGTCTGCATCTCGGTGGCTGCAGCCATGGAGGAGGTCTATAATGCTAACCGCACGTTGGTTCGAAGGGAATTGCTGGCGGTGGGACTTAACGTGGGCCGTGACATTATGGGGACTATGATCAATACCCTGATTTTGGCCTACACGGGGAGCGCTATTCCGCTCTTACTCCTGTTTATGGCCTATCAGACTTCACTGACCAAGCTCCTCAACCTGGATGTAGTGGCTACCGAAGTAGTGCGCTCGCTTGCTGGCAGCATCGGTATGGTGTTGGCGGTGCCGCTGACCGCGGTGGCGGCCAGTTTTTTGCTCTTGCGCCACCGGGCGGGTTCCTCCGCTCGGTGACATTGTGCTGGGCGCGTTAGGGGGGTTCAGGTGACGCGCGTCGGACATCCGACGGGGTGATGTTTAAATTTTTGCGGGCAGTTGACACAGGCTTTTTGTTTTTTGTATACTGGGGAGAAATTATCGGGGTCAAAAGCGAAGAAGGGGACGGAGCCGCGGGCTTCCGCGCAGAGAGCCGGGGTCAGGTGCGAGCCGGCCGGAAGGAAGTGGTAACTCCATCGCCCTGGAGCTGCGGGTCGAAAGAGCGTTCACTCCAGTAGGCCTTAGCCGGGTTGGTCACCCGTTACCAAAACCGCGTGTTATTCCGACACGCAAAGAGCGGCCGCCTTACCGCAAGGGGGTGGCAATCCAGGTGGTACCGCGGGAGCGAAGCCTCTCGTCCTGGGATGCAGGCTGGGTCTGTTCGCCTGCACCGGGACTGGGGGGCTTTAATTTATTACTCTTTGCACGTGGGGGGAGAAGCGTTGGGGCTTACTATTTATCTGGACGGTAGGTTTGTGCCCGAAGAGGAAGCCGTGATTTCCGTTTTTGATCACGGTCTTCTGTATGGCGACGGTGTTTTTGAGGGTATCAGGGCCTATCATGGCCGAGTTTTCCGGCTCAAAGAGCATATAGACCGCCTTTACGATTCCGCCAAGGCCATCGCTTTAGCGATCCCTATTAGCCAGGAAGAGATGGCTGAAGTGGTGGTGGAGACTTGTCGTCGCAACCAGATCAGGGACGGGTATATTCGCCTGGTGGTCACGCGGGGCAAGGGCGATCTGGGCCTGGACCCTCGCAAGTGCTTGCGCCCCAGCGTTTTCTGCATTGCCGATTCCATTCAACTTTACCCGCCCGAGTTTTACCAGAAAGGTATGCGGGTAATCACTGTGCCTACCCGGCGCAACGTGCCGGAGGCTCTTAACCCTCGCATCAAGTCCCTTAATTACCTCAATAATATCTTGGCCAAGGTGGAGGCCAACTTGGCCGGGGTACCGGAAGCCATCATGCTTACTCAGGAAGGGTATGTGGCGGAAGCCACTGGCGACAACGTCTTCATTATCCGCCGGGGAACGCTGCTGACTCCTCCCCTTCATCTGGGTGTTCTGGAAGGGATAACGCGGGACGCGGTGATGGAACTGGCTCGAAAAATGGGAATGACGGTTCGGGAAGCGGTTTTCACTCGTTACGATCTCTTTACCGCCGATGAGTGTTTCCTCACCGGCACGGCGGCGGAAATTGTTCCGGTAATCGAAATCGATGGTCGTTCAATCAGCGGGGGTCAGCCGGGTCAGCTGACCCAGAGGCTGATAGAGGCTTTCCGGGAGCTGACCAAGATAGAAGGGGAGCCTATCTACTAAACGGTTCATCTAAGGGGGGTTTGCTGTCTTGCGCAGCGGGCGAGCTAAAGAAGGGGTGGAGAAAGCCCCGCACCGCTCTCTTTGGAAGGCGCTCGGCCTTACCAGCGAAGAGTTGCAGCGCCCTTTTATAGGGGTAGTAAACGCTTTCAGTGAGCTCGTGCCCGGTCACGTGCATCTGCGCGATATAGCCGAGGCCGCTAAAGCAGGGGTGCGTATGGCTGGAGGAGTGCCTCTGGAGTTTCCGGTTATTGGGGTGTGCGATGGCATAGCCATGAATCACGAGGGGATGAAGTATTCGCTGGCCTCGCGCGAGTTGATAGCCGATAGCGTGGAGGTTATGGCCCAGGCGCACGCTCTGGACGGTTTGGTGCTAGTGGCGGCGTGCGACAAGATTATTCCGGGCCTGTTAATGGCTGCGGCAAGGCTTAATTTGCCATCCATTTTGATCTCTGGTGGGCCTATGATGGCCGGTCGCTTCCGAGGCGAGAATGTGTCCTTGAGCACCGTTTTCGAAGCGGTGGGGCGGGTGAAGGCGGGCAAGATGGAGTTGGAGTCGCTAGCCGAATTGGAGGAAGTAGCTTGTCCCGGTTGCGGTTCTTGCGCTGGTATGTTCACTGCCAACTCCATGAATTGCTTAGCCGAGGCTCTGGGAATGGCTCTGCCCGGCAACGGCACCTTCCTTGCCGTGAGTGCGGCCCGGCGGCGTTTAGCTAAGCAAGCCGGAATGCGGGCGGTGGAGCTGGTGCGGGAGAATCTTACTCCCTCCCAGATTTTGACGCCCGAAGCTTTCCGCAACGGTCTGGCTTTGGATATGGCTTTGGGGTGCTCCACCAACACGGTGTTGCACCTGGCAGCTATTGCTCACGAAGCTGGGGTGCCCTTTTCTCTGGCGGAAGTGAACGAGATTAGCGGCCGCATACCCAATCTATGCCGGCTGGACCCCGCTGGGGTGCACCGGGTGCAAGATCTGGACGAGGCAGGAGGAGTTTCGGCCGTTTTGAACTCGTTGCTGGAGGCGGGGCTCATCGCTGGAGAGGCGATGACCGTTACCGGCCGTTCCCTGCGAGAGAATGTGCGTGGCGCCAAGGTTAGGCGCCCAGAAGTGATAAGGCCGGTGACGGACCCCTACAGTCCCACTGGAGGGTTGGCGGTTTTGTTCGGTAACCTGGCGCCTGAGGGGGCGGTGGTGAAGCAGGCGGCAGTGGCCCCCGAGATGTGGCGGCATACCGGCCCGGCGCGGGTATTCGATAGCGAAGAAGAGGCGGTTGGTGCTATTTTGGCCGGCGCTTTTAAGCCCGGTGAGGTTCTGGTCATCCGGTACGAGGGCCCCCGCGGGGGTCCGGGTATGCGGGAGATGCTAACGGCCACAGCTGCGCTGGCTGGTATGGGCCGGGACAAGGAAGTGGCGCTGATCACTGATGGGCGGTTTTCCGGGGCTACCAGGGGGGCCTCAATCGGGCATGTTTCACCGGAGGCGGCGGCGCGGGGGCCCATTGCTGCTCTGCGAGACGGGGATTTCATCTCTATCGACCTTCCTGCCAGGCGCCTGGAAGTGCAGTTGAGCGAAGAGGAGTTGGCAGCCCGCCTGGCCGATCTTCCTCCATTCCATCCGCGAGTCGATCGGGGTTACCTTTCCCGCTACGCTAGCCTGGTTTCTTCTGCGGCTCAGGGAGCGGTGTTCCCCAGGTAAGAGTGTTAAGTTGGGGGTGAGGGTTATATGCGACTCACAGGGGGAGAGATTCTCCTTAAGTGCTTACAGGAAGAGGGGGTGGAGGTGGTATTTGGCTATCCCGGAGGCGCGGTATTGCCCATTTACGACGCTCTTTACGAGGGCGAGGTGCGACACATCCTGACCCGGCACGAGCAGGCTGCCGCTCACGCCGCCGACGGTTACGCGCGCGCTACCGGTTGTCCTGGAGTTTGCCTAGCCACCTCCGGTCCAGGAGCTACTAACCTGGTTACCGGCATCGCCACCGCTTATATGGATTCCAGCCCGGTGGTAGCTTTTACCGGGCAGGTGCCTACCACCCTGATCGGCCGGGATGCTTTTCAGGAGGCCGACATCACCGGAATCACCATGCCCATCACCAAGCATAATTTCCTGGTGCGGGAAGTGAAAGATTTGGCCCACACGGTGAAGGCCGCTTTCCATATTGCCAGCACCGGCCGTCCCGGGCCGGTGCTGGTGGACATTCCCCGGGACGTTTCCGGAGGTGAGACCGAGTACGAGCCGGTCACGGAGCTCCGCCTGCCTGGTTACCGTCCAATGTACGACCCCGATCCAGAGCAGATAAAGAAAGCGGCGCAGCTTATCGCCCTTTCCGAGCGCCCGGTGATCATAGTCGGCGGGGGGGTGGTGCAGGCTGGTGCCACGGAGGAGGTGGTGCGGCTGGCTGAACTCCTAATGGCACCGGTGGCAACAACGCTGATGGGGATCAGCGGGTTTCCCGGTAACCACCCGCTTGCGGTGGGGATGCTGGGGATGCACGGTACCCGCCCAGCCAACTACGCGGTGAGCGAGGCTGATTTATTGATCGCTGTGGGCACGCGCCTGGACGACCGTATTACGGGGAAAATAGAGAGTTTCGCTCCGGAGGCGCGGCTGATTCATTTGGACATCGACCCTGCGGAAATGGGTAAAAATGTCCGCGTTGACGTTCCTGTGGTGGGAGATGTGAAGCGCTCCGTGAAGCTGCTGCTGGAGTTCTTATCTGCTACTCCCCATCCGGCCTGGAAGGAAAAAATCGACGCCTGGATGAAGGAGTACCCTTTGACCTTCAGCGAAAACGGCAAGCTTAAACCCCAGTTCGTAGTGCGACAGATATGGGAAGCCACGGAGGGCAAGGCCCGCATCGCTACCGAGGTGGGACAGAATCAAATGTGGGCAGCCCAATTCTATACCTTTACCCGCCCCCGCTCTTTTATCACTTCCGGGGGGTTGGGAACCATGGGTTTCGGTTTCCCGGCTGCCATCGGGGTTCAGGTTGCCTGCCCGGGTGAGACCGTTTTCGACATCGCGGGCGACGGTTCTATCCAGATGAATATCCAGGAACTGGCGACGGCGGTGAGCTACGATTTGCCGGTCAACGTGGCCATTCTTAACAACGGTTTCCTCGGCATGGTGCGGCAGTGGCAGGAGCTCTTCTACCAGCGCCGTTACTCTTACACCGAGCTTTACAATCCTGATTTTGTGCGGGTGGCCGAGGCTTACGGGGCGGAAGGTATCCGGGTGACCCGGCCCGAGGAAGTACGCCCGGCGTTGGAGCAGGCTATCGCTTCACCCAAGCCGGTGTTTCTAGACTTTATTATCGAGCAGGAAGAAAATGTTATGCCGATGGTGCCTCCCGGGGAGTCCATCGGGCGCATGTTGGGTTAGTAAAGGGGGATGGGAGTATGCGGCACACGCTTTCGGTTCTGGTGGAAAACCACCCGGGGGTGCTGGCGCGGGTAGCCAATCTCTTCCGGCGCCGGGGATATAATATCGAATCCCTGGCGGTGGGGAGCACCGAGGATCCGTCTTTTTCCCGTATGACCATTGTGGTGGAAGGCGATGATCAGGTGATCGACCAAGTCACCAGGCAACTAGATAAGCTCATCGAAGTGGTGCAGGTGGAGGACCTGACCAGGGAGGAGCATGTCAACCGGGAGCTGGCGCTGATCAAGGTGCAGGCTGACCCTTCCCGCCGAGGGGAAGTTATCCAAATGGTGGATATTTTCCGCGCGCACGTGGTGGATGTGAGCCCTGAGACATTGATTGTGGAGGTCACAGGGGACGAGGGCAAGGTAGCTGCCATGATCGAAGCCTTGCGCCCCTTCGGGATTAAAGAGATGGTGCGCACGGGTAAGCTGGCCCTTCTCCGCGGCCCCCGAGCCCTTAACGCCCAATAACAACGCTAATCTATGGGAGGTTGGACCACGGTGAAAGTTTTTTACGATGGGGATGCCGATCTGAATTTGCTCCGGGGTAAAAAGGTGGCGGTAATCGGCTATGGCAGTCAGGGGAGGGCGCAGGCCCAGAACCTGAAAGATAGCGGTATCGATGTGGTGGTGGGTTTGCGTCCCAATTCTTCCACCCGCGTGGTGGCGGAGCAGGATGGTCTGCCGGTTATGACCGTGGCCGAGGCGGCAGCCACCGCTGATCTTATCCAGATATTGATCCCCGACGAGTTGCAGCCGGCGGTGTACCGGGAGGAAATAGCCCCTCATTTAAAGCCTGGCAAGGCTCTAGGCTTTTCCCATGGCTTTAACATCCATTACGGTCAGATAAATCCTCCGGCGGAGGTGGATGTTTTTCTGGCTGCTCCCAAAAGTCCTGGTCCTATGCTCCGCCGGCTCTACGTCGAGGGCAAGGGGGTTCCTGGCCTGGTGGCGGTGCACCAGGACCATTCTGGGCAGGCACGCGCTTTGGCTCTGGCTTACGCTAAGGCGATTGGGCTCACCCGGGCCGGTGTGTTCGAGACCACTTTTCGTGAGGAAACCGAGACCGATCTGTTCGGGGAGCAATGCGTGCTTTGCGGCGGGGTAACGGCTCTCATCAAGGCTGGGTTCGAGACGCTGGTGGAGGCGGGCTACGCTCCTGAGATCGCTTACTTCGAGTGCTTGCACGAGTTGAAGCTAATAGTAGACCTCATCTATGAGGGAGGGCTCACCGAGATGCGTAGGCGGGTGAGCAACACGGCGGAGTACGGCGACTACCGGGTGGGTCCCCGCATTATTAGCGAGACGGTGCGGGAAGAGATGTGGCAGGTGCTGGAAGAGATCCAGAATGGGGAATTTGCCCGGGAGTGGATCCTGGAAAACCAGGCCCAGCAACCGGTGCTCAAGACCTGCCGCCGCCAGGAAAGGGAGCACCTTATCGAAAAGGTGGGACAGGAGCTCCGGAGCATGATGCCCTGGATAGGCAGGGAGCAGAAATGAGGAGGGTTTAACAGGTGGATCGGGTGTACGTTTTCGATACCACCCTTAGGGATGGGGAGCAATCCCCCGGGGTGAGCTTAAACGTTAAAGAGAAGATTGAAATCGCGCGGCAGTTGGCTAGGCTGGGGGTGGATGTGATCGAGGTAGGTTTCCCCGTGGCTTCTCCGGGAGACTTCAACGCTTGCCGGGAGGTTGCTCGAGCCGTGCGGGGGGTAACGGTTTGCGCCCTGGCCCGCGCCCGGCAGGAGGATATAGACCGGGCCTGGGAGGCGATTAAAGAGGCGGAAGCGCCGCGCATCCACACTTTTATTGCCACCTCCGACATTCACCTGCGGCATAAGCTGAGAATGACGAGGGAGCAGGTGCTGGAGGCGACTCGGGCAGCGGTGGCCTACTCCAAGCGCTACGCGGCGGACGTGGAGTTTTCTGCCGAAGACGCGTCTCGCTCCGACCCGGATTTTCTCTGCCAGGTTTTGGCAGAAGCGATAGCGGCAGGGGCTACGGTGCTCAATATTCCCGATACCGTGGGCTACGCCGTGCCGGAGGAGTTCGGCGAACTCATACGGGTTATTCGCGAACGGACGCCGGGCATTGAAAAGGTAATACTCAGCTGCCATTGCCACAACGATTTGGGGCTGGCGGTGGCTAACACCCTGGCTGCGGTGCGTAACGGGGTCCGCCAGGTGGAGGTAACCATCAACGGCATAGGGGAGCGGGCCGGAAACGCCGCCCTGGAGGAAGTGGTTATGGCTCTCTACGCCCATCGCTCCGGGTACGGACTGGTTACCGGCATTCGCACCGAGGAGCTCTACCGCACCTCTAAGCTAGTTTCTACGCTCACCGGAATGCCAGTGCAACCAAATAAGGCTATAGTGGGAAAGAACGCTTTCGCCCACGAGTCGGGTATCCACCAGGACGGGGTTTTAAAGGAGCGTTCCACTTACGAGATTATCGACCCAGCTATCATCGGAGTGCCCCGGTCGCGCCTGGTTCTGGGCAAGCACTCGGGGAGGCACGCTTTTCGCGTGCGCTTACAGGAGTTGGGTTACGAACTCACCGAGGAGGAACTCAACGCTGCTTTTCAGCGCTTTAAGGAACTCTGCGATCGCAAGAAAGAGATAACCGATGACGATCTGTTAGCCCTGGTGGAGGAAGAGATCGGTCAAGCTCCTAGCATTTATGAACTCCGTTACTTCCACATCTCTAGCGGCACCACGGTGGTGCCCACTGCCACCGTGGCTTTACGCATCGGTGACGAGCTGCGAGAAGAAGCCGCCTGCGGCAACGGACCCGTAGATGCCATTTACAAAGCGGTGGATAAACTTACGGGCCGCCACCTGCGCCTGGATTCTTACAGTATCGAAGCGGTTACCGAGGGTAAGGATGCCATCGGCAGCGTGACCGTCAGAGTTACTGATGAGGAGAGGAATAAAACTTATCTGGGTAGGGGGATCAGCACCGACGTGCTGGAGGCCAGCGCTCGGGCTTACGTGGATGCTTTGAACAAATTGGCCGCTGATCTTAACGGTAACCGAGTTAGACGTTTGGAGGGGGAGGTCTAATATTTCCATGGGTATGACCGTCACCGAAAAAATTCTGGCCGCCCATGCCGGCAAGGAAGTGGTGGAGCCAGGTGAAATTGTGTCTTGCCGAGTGGATGTGCTGCTGGCCAATGACATCACCGCTCCCTTAGCCATCCAGGAGTTTGAGCGTTTAGGGGTTCCTCTTGCCAATCCGGAATCCCTGGTGCTGGTGCCCGACCACTTCACTCCCAATAAAGACATAAAGTCGGCGGAGCAGGCCAAAGTGGTGCGTGAATTTGCTCGCCGTCACTCCCTTCCCCACTACTTCGAAGTGGGGCGCATGGGCATCGAGCATTGCCTCTTGCCCGAGCAAGGCCTGGTGGTCGCGGGCGATGTGATCATTGGGGCCGATTCTCACACTTGCACCTATGGCGCCCTGGGGGCTTTCGCCACCGGGGTGGGCTCCACCGATCTGGCCGCGGCCATGGCTCTGGGGGAGACCTGGTTTCGCGTCCCTCCTTCGCTTAAATTCGTTTACACCGGCGAACTTCGGCCTTGGGTAGGGGGTAAGGACCTCATTCTCTACACCATAGGGCAAATAGGGGTGGAAGGGGCGCTTTACAGCGCCATGGAGTTTACCGGACCGGTGATCGATGCTCTTTCCATGGATGGGCGCTTCACGATGTGTAACATGGCGGTGGAGGCGGGGGCGAAAAACGGAATCGTGCCTCCCGATGACCAGACGGCGGCCTACTTAGAAGGCCGAGCTCGCCGCCCTTACCGTTTTTACCGGAGTGATCCCGATGCCCGCTACCAGAAAGTCTATGAGTTTAATGTGGCCGGACTCGAACCTCAAGTGGCCTTGCCCCATTCACCGGCCAACGCCCGCCCGGTAAGCGAGGTTACGCATATCACCATCGATCAGGCAGTCATAGGCTCCTGTACCAACGGGCGTCTGGAGGACCTGCGCGTGGCGGCTAGGTTGCTGCGGGGGAAAAAGGTTCATCCCTATGTGCGCCTGATCGTCATCCCCGGAACTCAAGAGATTTATCGCCAGGCGTTGCGGGAGGGGTTAATCGAAATCTTTTTGGAAGCCGGAGGAGCGGTTTCTACTCCTACCTGCGGACCGTGCCTGGGAGGGCATATGGGCATCTTGGCGCGGGGAGAGCGAGCGGTGGCTACCACCAACCGCAACTTTGTGGGGCGCATGGGGCATCCGGAAAGCGAGGTTTATCTGGCTAACCCAGCGGTGGCGGCGGCTTCAGCCGTACTTGGCCGTCTGGCCCACCCTGAAGAGGTGATGCAGGCATGATTGAGGGTAGAGTTTTTAAGTTCGGCGATCACGTGGACACCGACCTCATTATCCCGGCCCGCTATCTCAACACTACCGACCCGGCAGAGTTGGCCCAGCATTGTTTGGAGGATGCCGATCCCTCCTTCGCGCGCGAGGTGCGCCCGGGGGATATAATTGTGGCGGGCGTGAATTTCGGCTGTGGCTCTTCGCGGGAGCACGCCCCTCTGGCCATCAAAGCGGCGGGAGTGGCTTGCGTTATCGCCAAGAGCTTCGCCCGCATTTTTTATCGGAACGCCTTCAATATTGGTTTGCCTCTGCTGGAATGCTCCGACGCTCTCCGTATTCCCTCCGGCAGTCGCGTGCGGGTGGATCTAAGCAGCGGTCGGATAGAAGTGCTAGACACAGGGGAAGTGCTCCAAGCTCGCTCCATCCCTGACTTCATGCAGGCCATCATCGGCGCCGGTGGACTGATTCCCTACGTGGAGCAGCGGTTAAGGGGCAGGTGAGTTCCTTTGGATAAAGTGGAGGTTTACGACACTACCCTGCGCGACGGGGCGCAAACCGAGGGCATTTCTTTCTCTGTGGCCGACAAGCTCAAAATAACCCGGCGGCTGGTGGAGATGGGCTTCGATTACGTGGAAGGGGGTTGGCCGGGTTCTAACCCTAAAGACCTGGAGTTTTTCTCCGTGGTGCGGGAAGATCCGCTGTTGCGCGAGCGAGTCACTGCCTTTAGCTCCACCCGGCGCAAGCATATTTCTCCGGCTGCTGACGAAAATTTGCGGCATCTCTGCGCTTGCGGCGTGAAAACGGCCACTCTTTTTGGTAAATCATGGGATTTACACGTCATTAATGCTCTTAACACCAGTTTAGAGGAAAATCTGGCCATGATCCGGGAATCGGTGGCTTTCCTCCGCGAGCGGGGCCTGAGGGTGATATACGATGCCGAGCACTTTTTCGACGCCTATAAGCATAATCCGGATTACGCTTTGTCCACATTGGCCGCGGCGGTGGAGGGGGGAGCGAACACCGTGGTCCTCTGCGATACCAACGGCGGCACCATGCCTTGGGAGATAGAGGCCGTGGTGCAGCAGGTGGTGAGGGAGTTTCCGATGGTGAGGGTAGGTATTCACGCTCATAACGACACTGGCATGGCGGTGGCTAATTCAATGATGGCGGTGCGGGCGGGAGCGCGGCAGGTCCAGGGGACAGTCAACGGATACGGGGAGCGCTGTGGTAACGCCGATCTCTGCACCGTTATACCCAACCTCACTCTAAAGTGCGGATACCCTACCCTCCCCCCGGAAAGCTTCGGGCGTCTGGTGGAGTTATCCCGCTACGTTAGCGAACTTGCCAATGTCCACCCCTATCCCCAGCAACCCTACGTGGGAATGAGCGCTTTCGCTCATAAAGGTGGGGTGCACGTGAGCGCTATCATGAAGGAGCCGCGCTGCTACGAGCATATCGATCCCGCCCTGGTGGGCAACCGGAGGCGGGTGTTGGTATCGGAATTGGCGGGACAGTCGAATTTGTTATATAAGCTCCGTGAACTCAACCTAGATCTGCCCTCGGAGGGAGAGGTGGCTCGCCAGATCTTGGCTCAGCTTAAAGAGCTGGAGCGGCAGGGCTTTCAATTTGAAAGTGCCGAGGCCTCCTTCGAGCTCCTGGTACGCCGGGCGGCCAACGGCTATGAGCGCCCCTTTGTTCTGGAAAGCTTGCGTATTCTAACTGAGCTCCAAGAGAGCAAGGCGGTGCACACCGAAGCCACCATCAAGCTCCGCGTAGGAGATAGGGTGGTGCACACTGCGGCCGAGGGTAATGGACCGGTCAACGCTCTTGACAACGCTTTGCGCAAGGCGTTGGAGCAGTTCTATCCGGGTATCCGGAGGATGCGCTTGCTAGACTACAAAGTACGGGTTCTGGACGGGGCGGCCGGCACGGGGGCGGTGGTGCGGGTGCTAATCGAGACCGGAGATGGACAAAGCAACTGGGTTACGGTGGGAGTGTCGCCTAACATAATCGAGGCCAGCTGGCAGGCGCTGGCAGACAGCCTCACTTACGGCTTGCTCCAGCGGGGCGGCTGAGCCGGGATGATCCTTGGCTTATGCTTGTTATGGATCAGAGGGCGTACAATTTCAGTAGGTGACGGAGGAGACTCATGAAGGAGGAGACCTCGCCCCTCACGGACAATTTTCATGGACTGAAAGGAGGAGCGAGGTCTCATGCACAGCCAACCTATTTCAGACATTCAACCTCTTGCGGACATAATCCTTCTTCTGGGGGAGAAAGTTAGCAAACTAATTACCGAATGCCGCGACTTCTACAAGCTCGAAGAAGAAGTGTACAAGCTCTCTCAAGAAGCTTGCGTGAAGATCTTCGCCTGGGCCCTCGAGGAAATAGACACCTGGCTCGTGAACGCCCGGGACAAGCGCACCTGGAAAGTGATAGGCTTTCGGGAAAGAACCGTAGTTAGCAGCTTTGGGGAATTCAAAGTAAAAAGGCGGCTTTACAGGAACAAAAAGACGGGAGAAGCCAGGTTTCTTCTTGACGAGGTTCTGGGCTGGCCGGAGAGGTCTAGATGCACGCCGCGTTTGAAGGAGATGGCGGTGAAGCTTGGGAGCGAAGTACCCTTCAGGCGGGCAGCGGAAATTCTCGGTTATTTTGTCCCTGGGATAAGCGCCATGGCGGTGTGGCAGGCCGTGCAGGAAGCAGGAGAAGCACTCAGGCAGGAGGGAGAGTCCAGGAGAGAAGCCGTTTTTGAGAAGGGAGAGACACCCGAAGGTAAAGAGAAGACCTCCAGGCTTTACATAGAGGCCGACGGGGTGGTGGTAAGGCTTCAAAGGAGCGGAGAGAAAAGGAAAGAGGTCAAACTCTTCGTAGCTTACACAGGCAAAGAAGCGATTGGGGGTGGCCGGAAGGCTTTAAAGGACAAGCTGGTAACGAGCGGTGTAGGCGAAGGGGAGAGGATGTGGGAGGAAGTTTACTCTGGAGTAGCGAGCCGGTGGGACATGGGCCAGGTGAAGGAAATATACCTTGGGAGTGACGGGGCGGAGTGGGCCAAGCAGGGGGTAGATTACTTCCCCGGGGCAGTGCACGTTTTGGACCCTTACCATTTGAACCGGCGGCTTATAGAGGCTTTTTGGCACGATGAGGAGGCCTATAGTAGGATCAGGCAGGCCATTTATCTGGGGGACTGGGAGAAGGTAGAAGAGATTTTGGGAGGAGTAGCAAGGAGAGTTCGCGGGGCTAAGAGGAGGAGAATAGAGAAGCTCTGGCAGTATCTCAAGGAGAACTGGTCGGGGATAGTTACCTCTTCTGCTGCGGAGCATCTGGGGGCCATAGAGGGGCAGGTACAGCACAACGTGGCGCGGCGGATGAAGCGGTTGGGAGCCAGCTGGACGGAGGCAGGAGCAGACAGGATGGCGCGGGTTTTGGCTGCTCGAGCCAACGGGGTGCTCGGGAGGCACACTTCTCGTTGGCCGGTACTGCTGGCCAGGCAAGAACATTTGGCTCAGGCGGTGCGGTTGGAGGTAAAGCGGAAGATAGAGGAGGCGGGGAGTTGGCATAAAGCTGGGTTGCCGGCATTGAGGGGGCCTTCTGCCGGAGCTCCATGGGTGAAGCATGTGTTGCGGGAACTAAGCCGGCCTAGCCTCAGTAGTTTGATCCCTTAATGGCGCAGGTACCGGGACTATCCTGGCGGCGAGGTCTCCATGAAGAGAAGTTTTCTCCCGAACCACCTACTAACTCTTGACGCGCACTATGGATCATCGTCAGTGGCCAATCTCCCTTCTGCTGCGTAGAATAAAAATAAGGTTGACACCGTTAAGATGGCGTAATAAAGTGGTGGGCGGAGGGGGGGAGAGATAACTTGGGGGTACTCTTTGGTACGGATGGAGTACGCGGGGTAGCCAACCAGGAACTCACTCCGGAGCTAGCCTTTCGTTTGGGACGAGCAGGAGCCTATGTGCTAGCAGAGAAGACCGGTAAAAGACATATCTTGGTAGGGAAAGACACGCGGGCTTCCGGCGACATGCTGGAAGCGGCCTTGGTGGCCGGCATCACCTCGGCCGGCCTGAATGTTTGCCTGTTAGGGGTTCTTCCCACCCCAGCGGTAGCTTTTCTCACCCGTAGCCGTGCCGCCGCAGGCGGAGTGGTGATTTCCGCCTCGCACAATCCCGCTCCCGATAACGGGATAAAATTTTTCGGGCCGGACGGCTACAAGCTTTCCGACGCTTTGGAAGAGGAAATCGAAGCTTTGCTTTTGGGCTCTTCCGAGCACATCCCTTCCCCCACCGGCGTGGGGGTAGGGCGAGCTTCCCTTTGCCTGGAGGCGGTAGAGGAGTACCTAGAGCATCTGCGCCGTCTGGGCCCTCCCGCGCTGGAAGGCATGAAAATCGCGCTGGACTGCGCCCACGGAGCGGCTTACGCTCTGGCTCCGGCTCTGCTGGAGGCGCTTGGGGGGCGGGTGCTCTCTTTGGGCGTGCAGCCCGATGGCCATAATATCAACGAGGGTTGCGGTTCTACCCAGCCCCAGGCGCTAGTGGCGCTGGTACGCGAGGAGGGAGCGGAGCTGGGCCTGGCTTTCGACGGCGATGCTGACCGCCTTATCGGGGTGGACGGGAGTGGGGAGGTAGCTGATGGAGATGTGATCATATGGGGCTGCGCCCGCCACCTTCAACGCCACCGCCGGCTCCGGGGCAATACCGTGGTGGTTACGGTTATGTCTAACCTGGGGTTGAAGCGGGCCTTACAAAAGGAAGGGGTCCGGGTGCTGGAGACCAAAGTGGGAGATCGTTACGTGTTGGAAACCATGCTGCAAAGCGGTGCTTGCCTCGGAGGGGAGCAGTCAGGTCACATCATATTCCTCGATTACAATACCACCGGCGACGGCCTTCTCACCGCTATGATGCTCTTGCGTCTGCTGGTAGAGACCGGGCAGCGTTTGGAAGAACTCAACCGCTCGCTGGTTCGCTATCCCCAGCTATTGGAAAATGTCCGGGTGCGGGACAAAGGTCGGGTTATGCAAAGTCCGTTGCTGGCGGCGGCCGTCGAGGCGGAAAAGCTGCGTCTGGGGGAGGAGGGCCGGGTGCTGGTTCGCCCCTCGGGTACCGAGCCGGTGATCCGCGTTATGGTTGAAGCTCTAGATCCTTTCCGAGCTCGCCAGGTAGTTGACCAACTGGTGGGGGTGATAAGGGAGATCGAGGGAGGAGGCGAGTTGGCAGCAGCAGTTCAAGGGAGCTGGGGCTAAAAAGAGCAAAACTGCATAGAGCAAGCGCCTGGACCGGCTTTATCCTGGAAAGCCGGTTGACGAGGAGGAGGTTAATCGAATTCTCGGCGGATGCCTCCCGGCCGGCCACGGCCGTCAGTAGCGCTACAAATCCGGCAGGTAACTGCCGGGACAAAGGCGCCAGGTGGCTATGAGGTTTAACAGTGCCTTCGTCAAGCGAAACGCCGACGAGGGAAGGGGTGTTTTTTAGTTTTTAGGGGGTGCAGAAAAGCCGTGTGCGGCATTATGGGATATACAGGTTACCGCCAGGCCCTCCCTTTATTGCTGGAGGGTCTTAAACGCTTGGAGTATCGCGGCTACGATTCCGCGGGTGTAGCCGTGCTGGAAAGCAACGGTATCTTTCTCAAGAAGAAGGCAGGAAAGCTAGCCGTGCTGGAAAGCTGCCTCAACGGCTGCCAGCCAGCGGGGGTAGTGGGGATAGGGCATACCCGCTGGGCTACACACGGGGTTCCATGTGACCGCAATGCCCACCCTCACCTGGATTGCCGCGGAGAGTTGGCCGTGGTGCATAACGGCATAATCGAAAATTATATCTCCCTGCGGGCCGAGTTGTCGGGTAACGGCCATCGTTTCCTCTCGGAGACCGATACGGAGGTGCTTCCTCATCTACTGGAGGAGATTTACCAGGGGGATCTGCTGGCGTCCTTGCTGGCGTTGCTTCCCCGGTTGCATGGCTCCTACGCTATGGCGGTTATGTCGCTTAGGGAGCCGGGGCGCCTTCTGGTAGCGCGGCGTGACAGCCCTTTGGTTCTGGGATTGGGCAAGGGTGAGAACTTTCTGGCTTCCGATATCCCGGCTTTGCTCCCCTACACCCGGCGCATCCTTGTGATGGAGGACGGAGAGGTGGCGGAGCTCTGGCCCGATGGGGTGAAAATTTACGACGCTTCTGGGCGCCAATTGACCAGAGAAGCTTTCCCGGTAGAGTGGGACGCGGCGGCAGCCGAGAAGGCTCCCTACCCTCACTTCATGCTCAAGGAGATTCACGAGCAGCCGCGAACCCTCCGCGATACCCTGCGGGGACGGATGGAGGGCGGCCGGGTGCTCCTGCCTGAGTTAGATGGGGCTGCCACCTATCTGCGCCAATGCCGGCGCCTATTCATCACCGCCTGCGGCACCGCTTTCCACGCTGGGCTAGTGGGTAAGTATCTGATCGAGAAACTGGTCCGGTTGCCGGTGGAGGTGGACATTGCCTCCGAGTTTCGCTACCGCGATCTTCTCTTGCAGCCGCACGATGTAGTAGTGGTGATAAGCCAGTCAGGAGAGACGGCGGACACTTTGGCTGCTTTGCGGCTGGCGCGAAATCTGGGGGCCAAGGTGCTGGCCATCACCAATGTGTTGGGGAGTTCGGTGGCGCGGGAAGCCGACTGGGTGCTCTATACCTGGGCGGGTCCGGAGATAGCTGTGGCTTCTACCAAGGCTTACACCGCCCAGGTGCTCTTGATAGCTTTATTGTCTCTTCACCTAGCGGAGCTTCGGGGAACCCTCTCTCCCAGCGAAGTGACCGGCTTGGCACAGGAGATTGATCTCCTGCCCGAGCGGGTAGCCCAGGTTTTACGGCAAGAGGCGGAGGTTGCTTCGCTGGCCCAGCGCCTCAAGGAGCACGAGCATTGCTTCTTTATTGGCCGGGGGATGGACTGGGCTGTAGCCGCGGAAGGGGCGCTTAAACTCAAAGAGATCTCTTATATTCACGCCGAGACCTACCCAGCAGGGGAACTCAAGCACGGCACATTAGCCCTCATCACCGAAGGGGTGCCGGTGGTGGCTTTGGCCACGCAACTTTCCTTGCTAGAAAAAATGCTCAGTAACATCAAAGAAGTAAAAGCGCGGGGGGCCTGGGTGCTGGCGGTCACGGCCGATGGGGAAGAAGTGGCTGAGGAAGTGGACGCTTGCCTGCGGTTGCCGCCGGGCGATCCCCTTTTCCTTCCAGTAGTGGCGGTGGTACCACTGCAGCTCTTGGCCTACCATGTGGCGGTGGCTCGGGGCTGCGACGTAGATCAGCCGCGCAACCTGGCCAAAAGCGTAACGGTGGAATAGGGGGTTTTACCCCCTATTCCGCGTCTTGGCTTTCGTAACCGGGCCACGAGCGCCGGGGAGCGTCTAAGTAGCTCTGTATTAACTGCAAGGCTTCGCCAAAGCGCTGAAAATGCACTACCTCGCGTTCCCGTAGAAAACCCAATACCTCGCGCACATCAGGATCGTTGGTGGAACAAAGCAAGCGCTCGTAAGCGGCGCGGGCCTTTTGTTCGGCAGCCATATCTTCGCTCAAATCGGCCAGGGGGTCGCTGGTGCCTTGAATGTAGGAGGAGGTCCAGGGTTCTCCTCCGGGGGCGTTGAGGAAATCGGCGAAACCATGCACAGCGTACTGCTCTCCTAGGCCGGCGCTGCGGAGTTGCTGGGGAGTTGCGTCCCGAATCAACAGGTGAAAGATTGTTCCCACCATCTCCAGGTGCGCCAATTCCTCCGTTCCGATATCGATTAAAAGCGCCTTAGTTCGTCCCGTGGGCATGGTGAAGGCCTGCGTGATGTAGCGCCAAGAAGCGGAGAACTCACCGTCGGGTCCACCGAACTGGGTCAGGATGAGTTTGGCCAGCCCCGCATCGCTGCGAGATACGCGCACCGGGCGCTGCAGTTGCTTGACGTAAATCCACATGCTTATCTCTCCCTCCTACATACCGCTTTCCCAGGGCCAGGGTTCTTCTACCCAGGTCCAGCTGTCCCCTGCTGGAGCTCCGCTGTAGTTTATGAGGGGGCCGTAGCGTTCCTCGTAGGCTCGCTGCCAGGAATGCAGCTGTTTGGCTGCTTCATTGTAATCTTCCAGCGCGCGGCCGTCTTCCGGGTGGGTGTCGAGGAAAAGGGCCAGTTCCAGCACCCGGAAGCGCCACTTCTGGATCTCGTGCAGAAGTTCCACTTTCTCCTTGGTGGGTGGCAGTTTCACTGGGGATCGCCCTCCTTGGGGGGGAAATAGGTTTTCACGTAGCGGCGAAAGGAAACGCAGGGAACAACGAATTCCGGCTGGTAGAGAGAGGGGAACATGGTTCCCCGGCAAAGCGCCTCGTCGAGGTCGTAGTCGGGGTCGTAGCACTGGGTGGGTACGTAGACTCGCGCCAGCTTGGGCCGTGAAGGCAAAGTGCCACAGGGAGGCAGGCTGCCCGGCCCCAGGGCCTGCTCCTTGGTGGGCTGTTCTTTCTGCATGGGGACTAACCTCCCAGTAAAGAGCAATTTTTACAAGAATATGCGCTAATGAAGCCTATGGTTCCTGGATTTTCCAGTCAAGGGCGGAGAGCCGGTGACAGTCGGTTTGAAACCTAAGGCAGCCGGGGCTTCTGGGGTTCAAGCCGCTGGCCTGGGAGCGTGTCCGGTTCAGCTTTCTGGTAAGTGGAGCGCAGCACCACGAAGTCCACGCGGCGGTTCATCTGTCGGTGCTCCTCCGAGTCGTTAGGCACGAGGGGGCGGTATTCGCCGTAGCCGCAGGCGCAGAGCCGCTGGGGAGGAAAGTTGACGGCGTGAGCGAGCTCTTCCACCACGCTGGTGGCTCGAGCTACCGAGAGTTCCCAGTTGGAAGGGTAGCGCGGAGTGTGGATGGGAAGATCGCAGGTGTGCCCTTCGATGCGGACGCAGTTGGGCATCTTGAGCAGAATTTTCCCCACTTCGTCTACAACTCCCCTGGCTTGGGGAGTGAGTTCGGCGGAGCCGATGGGGAAGAGTACCGTATCCATAACGCTGACCACTAGCCCTCTTTCCTCGATGCGGGCAGTGATCTTGGCTTGCAAGCCTTTTTCTTTGGCGTACTTTTCGATCTCCGCTTTAATTTTTTCTAGCTGCAAGCTTTCTTCTCCGCCACCCGAGAGGGCAAACTTGGCATCGTGGCCCGGTTCGAATTCCGGAGCTCCGGAGACCACCGCCGGTCCCTGTCCCTCCAAAATCATTCCTGCTCCACCACCAAGGGCGCGAGAAAGCGCTTCGGCTACGCCGGCAAACTTTTCCGCATCGACTTTGCTGAAGGTGTAGAGCACGATGAAAAAGATGAGCAGTAGCGTGATGAGGTCGGCGTAAGTGATGAGCCAGCGGTCGCGGCTTACTTCGGTCTCCTTCCGGCTAGGGAGCTTCATAGGCTTCTCCCTCTCCTTCCTCTGGGCCCTGCTGCTTGCGGTACCTGGGGCTTAGGAAGGCGGTCAAACGCTCGCGGATTAGTATGGGGTTGTTACCCGCCTGCAGCGCCAGGAGCCCTTCCAGCATGATGCGGTGAGCCAATTCCTCCTTGGTGCTCAGGTTTTTTAATCGGGCAGCTATGGGGTAGAAAATTAGGTTGGCGCTAGAGACGCCGTAGAGGGTGGCGGTGAAAGCCATGGCGATGGCTGGACCCAGGGCCTCCGGAGAAGACAAGTGGCTCAACACGTGAATGAGCCCCATCACTGTGCCGATTATGCCCATAGTAGGAGCATAACCGCCAGCTTGGTTGAAAATTTCTTGCGCTATGCGATGCCTTTCCTGCATAGCGTAGAGCTCGGTTTCCATGATGGAGCGCACCAGCTCCGGCTCGGTACCATCTACTACTAACTGGATGCCCTTGCGCAGAAAAGGGGACTCGATCTCTTTAAGATAATTTTCCAGGTAGAGCAAGCCCTCGCGCCGCGCCTTTTCCGCCAGGCTTACCAACTGCTCGATAAGCGAGCGCTCGTCGATTGGCCGATTAAAAAAAATAACGCGGAGAGCTTTGGGCACCACGGCTATCTCGTGCAGAGAGAAACCGGCCATGGTGGCTCCTAGCGTGCCTCCCACAATGATAATTATGGAGGAGAAGGCCATCAACTGGGCCACCGTTCCTCCTTCTATGACAAAACCGAGCAAGAGGCAGGCGATCCCCACCGTGATACCGATAAGTGTTGCTATGTCCACCCCAAATGCCCCCTTCGACCCCGATTAACAAATTTCGCCTTCATCCGTCATTTTCTTTCTTCGGCACCAAGTCCTAATTTCCTTTGGCCTGGAAGAAGTTTTTTGCTTCACAAGCGCAGGATAAAGAAGATCAAGAAAGAAAGCAAAGAGCCAAGGAGCAAGAGGAGCGGCAAGGATAGGGGGCCTAAGAGCTGAACCTCCTTACCCCAGGTCCAGAAGTACAGGAACAAACAGCTGAACCCGGTGAGGAGGAAGAAAATCCTGGTGAGCAGGCGGTTAAGGCCACGGGTCAGACGGCTAAGGTCCGGATTTTCCTGCCGCACCCGGATTTCCCCCTGGGCCAGCTGATTCAAAACCACCGAGAGTTGTTCCGGTAGCTTCATCCATGTTTCTAGCCAGAAAGGTAGATCAGAGGTTAGAAAGCGGCGCAGGCGTTTGGTGCTGAGCTTTTCTTTGGTCAATTCTCGGGCAATGAAGGAGGCCAGGGTAGCCACATTGATGCTGGGCGCCAACTGGCGCACTAAGCCATCCACGCTACCTAAAGCTCGGGCTAGCAAGGCCATCTCGGCTGGAACCCGGACGCGGTGGCGGTAAGCCACACGGAGCATATCGGTGAAGGCTTCGTTCAGAGGCACCTGGGCTAAGGGGACCTCGTAGTATTTCTGCTCCAGCTGTTCCACGTCGCGTTGCAACGCGGTGAGGTTGATTTCTCCCCGGAGGATGTTCATTTGCAATACCGTGCGCACAATGGCCTGGCTCGACTTGCGGCTTAATCCCAGCACTAGGTTGCCGATATGTTCGCGTAGGGAGGGGCTTAACCTGCCCACTATGCCGAAGTCGATCCAGGCCACACGATTGCCTGGCAGGGCGAAAAGGTTTCCGGGATGAGGGTCGCCGTGGAAGAAGCCGTCGATGAGCACTTGATGCAGGAAGATCTCGGCAAAGTGGTGAGCCAGTTCTTCTCGGTCTAGGCCGGCCTCGTCCAGAGCTTTAAGATCGCTCAGTTTAATTCCCTTCACCTCTTCCATGGTGAGGACGGCGGGTCGGGTGTATTCTGGGAAGGTCCGGGGAATAAATGTGTGCTCGAAGCGTGAGAGGTTACGGCGGAAGGTCTCAGCGTGCAGAGCTTCGATGGTGAAGTCGCACTCTTCCCGCAGCGAGCGTCCAAATTCTTCCACCATTTCGCCGAAGGGATAGATTTTCCCCCAAGGAGTGTGCTTTTCTGCCCAGCGGGCAATACGTCCCAGGATGGCTAGATCGGTTTGCACCACTTCCATTACCCGGGGACGGCGCACTTTAACCACTACTTCTTCCCCGGAGAGAAGACGGGCCCGGTGCACTTGGGCAATAGAAGCTGAGCCCAGGGGGTCGGGGTCGAAGTGGCTAAAGAGGGAATCTAGCGGGCAGCCGAATTCCTGCTCGATTACCCGGGTGATTTCCTCCGTGGGCAAAGGGGGCAGAGCATCCTGCAGCAGGCAGAGCTCCTGTATGTACTCTTCGGGTAGTAGATCGATGCGGGTGGAGAGGAACTGGCCCAGTTTGACAAAGGTGGGGCCGAGCTCGGTGAGGGCCAGGCGCAATCGCCGAGCGGAAGAGGAGGGCGAAGGGGGGGGCTGATGGGTGCGCCGGCGCCACAAGGGCACAAAATCTCCCAAGTAGCCTAGGCCGTGTTTCAAGAGTACCCGCCCTATTTCCCGGTAACGCTTCGCTTCGCGGAAATAACGTTGCCAGAAGGCCGACATCCGGTTTTTACCTCTCTGCAAGGCGTTATCCTAATTCATTGCGCCAAGTTGCCCAATCTTATGCGTGCGTGATAACTTCTCCTGCCATAGTAACATCACAGCGGTGGGCGGGTAAAGCTGGGTTTTGGGCAACTCTGCCTGGGGAGCGGTGGTTTTCCTTACGAGCTCCGGATAGCGGGGGGCGCGCTTCGGGTAAAGGGAGGGAGGAAAGCGGCCGATAAAATTGCTGAAACCTCTTCGCATTAGCAAGCAGGTGAGGAGTGAAAGCCCGATGTCTGGAGAAAAGCAGGAAGAGCAGCTGGTTATTTTCCGCTTGGCCGACCAGACCTACGGAGTGGATGTGGGGTCGGTGGTCGAGATCATCCGCATGGAAAGCGTCACTCGAGTGCCGCGCGCGCCCGAATTTGTTGAGGGCGTCATCAATCTTAGAGGTCGGATCATACCGGTTATCGATCTGCGGCGCCGCTTCGGGTTGCCCTTAAAGGAGTCCGACCGCTCCACCCGCATCGTCATTGTGGAGATGGGGGGCATGATGGTGGGCATGATCGTGGACGCGGTGCTGGAAGTGCTGCGCGTGCCCGCGGAAAAGGTGGAACCGCCTCCAGCGGTGGTCAGTGGAGTCGACGTCGCTTACCTGCGGGGGATTGCCCTCTGGCAGGAGGACATGATCATACTGCTCGACCTGGAGAAAGTGCTTTACGAGTATGAAAAGGAGGCATTGCTGGAAGCGGAAATGGCTTCGCTGGAAGGAAGGGCGGTGTAAGCAATGTTTGACGAAGAGACTCTAAGTGTGTTTCTCGATGAGCTGGAAGAAAAAATTCAGGCCATAAGCGATAATCTTCTGGTTTTGGAGAGGGAGGGTGGTAACGAGGCTTCCCTGCAGGAGATTTTTCGCGCGGCTCACACCGTCAAAGGCTCCTCGGCCATCATGGGCTTCGACGATATGTCCAACCTTACCCACGAGATGGAGAATCTGCTCGATCTACTGCGCCGGGGGGAATTGCAGGTGACCCCGGAAGTGGTGGATGTCCTTTTTGAGGCGCTGGACTTGCTAAAGGCTTTGCGCGATCGCATTCTCGACCCCAGCCGCGAGGCACCGGAAACCGCGCCAGTTGTGGAAAGGCTGCGGAGTTTCCGCGCGGCCAGGGTGGCCGCTTCCCCCACCAAGGCTGTTGAAGTGGGTAATAAACGCTCCCAGCTGACCGAGGCAGAAGAGGCTACCATTTACGAGGCGCAGATTCGGGGGTTCCAGGCTTACCTGGTTAAGGTAACGGTGGCGGAGGACTGCCAGATGAAAGGAGTGCGCGCCTTCCTGGTGTTTCGCACTCTAGAGCCGCTGGGCGAGGTGATTCGTTCTATTCCACCAGCCGAAGAGTTGGAGGAGGGCAACTTCGACTCCACTTTCGAGTTTCTGCTGCTTACCAAAGAAGATCCTGGGCGTTTGCGGCACCTTTTACTGACCGTTTCGGAGATTGCCGATGTAGAGCTCGTTCCTGTAGGTGTGGAAGCCCAGTCAGCGGCTGCTAACCAGGCGTCGCGCAAAGCCGAGGAGAAAAACGCCGCCCCGGCTTCCACCCTCGCCCCCACTAAGACGGTGCGGGTGGACGTACAGAAACTGGACGAGCTGATGAACCTGGTGGGGGAGCTGGTGATCAACCGCACGCGGCTCGACCGCATCGTGGAGATCTTCGAGCGGCGCTATGGCACCGACGACCTGATAGAAGTTCTGGAGGAAGTATCCAACCACCTGGGGCAGCTCACTAACGAGCTCCAGGAGCAGATCATGAAGGCGCGAATGCTACCGGTGGGCCAGCTTTTTAACCGCTTCCCCCGCATGGTGCGGGATCTGGCGCACAAGCTGGGTAAGGAGATCAACTTCGTGGTGGAAGGGAAGGAGACGGAGCTCGACCGCAATGTCATCGAGGTCATCGGCGACCCGCTCATTCACCTGCTACGCAACGCGGTGGATCACGGCATCGAGCCTCCGGAAGAGCGGGAGGCTCTGGGCAAATCTCGGGCGGGAACGGTCAGGCTCAAAGCCTATCACCAGGAAAACCACATCGTTATCGAGATTGAAGACGATGGCCGGGGGATAGACGCAGAAAAGGTGCGGCAGAAAGCGGTGACTATGGGATTAGTGGAACCGGAAGCGGCTGCCCGGTTGGGCGAAGAAGAAGTCTATAATTTTCTCTTCTACCCGGGTTTCTCCACCGCCACGCAGGTGACCGACCTTTCCGGGCGAGGCGTGGGTATGGACGTGGTGCGGAAGCAAATCGAGCAGATCAGCGGCACGGTGGAAGTCACCTCCCGTCCTGGGCAGGGCACCAAGTTCTCCATCAAACTGCCCTTAACTCTGGCTATCATCCGCGCCCTCATGGTGAGCGTGGACGAACAGACCTACGCCTTCCCTCTCATCGCCGTTCTGGAAACCCTCAAAGTGGCTCGCGAAGAGGTGCGGCGGGTTAACGGCATGGAGGTGGTGCCGGTGCGAGGTCAGGTGCTTCCCCTCTTCTCCCTGGCCGGCATTTTTAACGGTAAGTACGAGTACGTTTCTGACCAACTCTACGTGGTGGTGGTCAACCTGGGAGGGGGCAAAAAGGCGGGCTTGGTTATCGATGAACTCCTGGGGGAGCAAGAGATTGTTATTAAATCACTGGGCGAGTATTTGGGGCGCATACCAGGCATAGCGGGGGCCACCATTTTGGGTGACGGCAAAGTGGCTCTGATTTTGGATGTGAAGGGATTGGTGCAGAACGGCGCTTGCCGCTCCGAAGTCCGAAATTCCGAAGTGGAATTGATAGCGGTGGGCTAAAGATGGCTTGCTTATTAAACGATAATTTGGTTTAGAAAGCGGGCATAAAGGGGAGTTGGGCATGAAAATCGACCGCGTCGAGTTGCAGCGGTTATTGGAGGCGTACCGGACGGAGCAGGCTCAGCCCGAAAGGGCAGAGCGGGTTAAAGAGCGCGATCCGGAAAAGGATGTAACTCTCACCCTTTCGCCGGAGGCTTTGCGTCTCAATCGGCTGCGCGAGGAACTCCGCCAACTTCCCGGTGTACGGGAAGAGAAGGTGCAGGAATTAAAGGAGAAGATTGAGCGGGGCGAGTACCGAGCCGAGCCGCGCAAGATCGCCGAGGGGATGTTGCGGGAATACCGGCTTGATCGCCGGGTGTAAGCCGTGGCTGGCAAGCAACAAGAGAAGCTTTTGCAACTGCTTCAGGATCTCACGGTAGCCGTGAACCGTCAGGTGGAGGCTTTAAAGGATAATTCGCCGGGCGATCTAATGGCGGCCACGGAGGAGGCAGAAGAGATTTTGCGTTTTCTTTTTCAGGTAGGGCTGGATAAACCGGCACCGACACCGGAATTAAAGCAAGCGGTGGGCGGTTTGCGAGAGGCCAGGGAGAAGCTGAGGTTGCTCCTGGCCCAGGCGGTAGCCCTTGACTTAGAGGCGGCCAGGTGTTGGCAGCGTATGGGTGCGCGAGCGCTTGATTGCTCGGTGTGACGGGGAGTGGGAGCGTGAAGATAGGAGCTGGGGGCTTGCAATCGCAAATCTTGTACGAGGGTCTGGCCGTGCTGCGCCCCGACCTTTTGGCAGAAAAGGAGTTCGCCCTGGTTCGTAACCGCGCCTGGCCGGAGGAAGAGTTGGTCCGTCTGGTGGAGGAACTCAATTTGCTCATGGCCCTGCACTCCTTTACCCACCGTTTCCGCCTCGAGAGAGATAAAAGGGGAAGAATCAAAATCTGGCATTACGCGGGCGAAGCGGCCTGCGAGGTTACGCCGGAAGAGGCGCAAGCCCTGAAATCGCGGTTGCAGCCAATCAAAAATCCCCAGCCAAGGCTTGACGCGCGGGTTTAAAAGGAGGTTTTAAAGCCTTGATCAGCACTTTCCTAGGGCTGGAGACCACTTTGAGGGCGCTCATGGCCACGCAGCGGTCCATGGAGACCGCTTCCCATAACATAGCTAACGCCTCCACTCCCGGCTACAGCCGGCAGCGGGTGGAACTGGCGGCTTCCTCTGCCTACACCATTCCTTCCGTCATGCGCCCGGGGATGCCGGGGCAGCTGGGCACCGGCGTGGACATAGCGGAGATTAAACGGGTACGGGAGGAGTTCTTGGACCGGCAGTGGCGGGAAGAGAACAGCCGCCTGGGCTCCTGGGAGGCCCAGCGCGACGCCTTGCAGAAGGTGGAGCTCATCTTGAACGAGCCCAGCCCCAACGGCCTGGGCGCGGCGCTGACCTCCTTCTTCAACTCCTGGCAGGAGCTCAGCAAGAACCCGGAGAGCCTGGCCGTCCGCACGGCCGTGATAGAAGAGGGCAAGACCCTGTGCGAGACCATAAGGCACCTTTACGACGAGCTCCAGGCTCTGCAGGAGGACCTCGACTACAGGCTAAAAGTGGGGGTGGACGAGGTCAATACGCTGGCCCAGCAGATAGCCGATCTAAATCAGCAGATAGCCCGCTCGCGGGCGGTGGGCGACAACCCCAACGACCTCTTAGACCAACGGGATCTCTTGCTGGATAAGCTGAGCAAGTGGACCGATTTCACCGTTCAGGAGCAGCCGGATGGGCAGGTAACAGTATTGGTCGGAGGTCAGCAATTGGTAAATGGATCTAGCTACAACTCTTGGCAAGTGGTTAATGGCCGGGTTGAATGGACTCCCGCCTCTCCTACTAGCACTACCACTCCTGTGGATTTCCAGACGGGTCAGCTCAAAGGGTTGTTAGAGGTTAAAAATTATGTAGGTCAAGTCATGGTGGATTTGAATACCCTGGCAAGCACTCTTATTACCGAATTTAATCAAAGACATCAGCAAGGATACGGGCTCGATGGACAAACAGGTAGGAGTTTTTTCGCAGGCAGCGGGGCAGCTGATATAACGCTAAGCAATGATGTGCTTAATACCCCTGCTGCCTTGGCTGCTGCTACCGCTAATATAATTAACACCAACCCTTTTACTGTGGTTTCTAACTCTTATCCTGATCCCACGGCTCCCCTTAACCTCAATGGTACTTTTCAGATCAAGCTGTCAAATTCAACGAATTGGAGCTCAGTGACCGTAGTGTCCACCGATTCGTTGAACTCGATAGCAACTAAGATAAACAGCGCTGGAGTTGGTGTAACGGCTAACGTGCAGCAAAATGGGAGCCAATATCGGCTGGTGATTACTAGTAATGGCCAAACGGCTATTCAGTTTGCCGATGATCCTGCAACTCATGTGTTACAGCAGCTGGGCGTTATTTTACTGCCCGGTGACGGCTCCAACGCTCTGGCATTGGTCCAGTTAGCAAGCGATAAAACCATGCCTCCTTCTTCTCCAACCGGTACCTTCGGAGATTTCTATCGTGGCCTGGTGGCAGAGGTAGGAATAGCTTCAGCCCAGGCGGTGCGCATGACCGAGAACGAAAAGCTTCTCGTCGATCAGCTGGAGAACCGCCGCCAGGCGGTGATGGGCGTTTCACTTGACGAAGAGATGGCCAACTTCATGAAGTTCAGCCACGCTTATGCGGCGGCGGCGCGGGCCATGACCGTACTCGACGAGGCCCTGGACATCCTCATTAACCGCACCGGCCTGGTGGGCCGCTAAAGGAGGCGTAGAGTTGTGCGCGTAACTACCAACATGCTGGGCATAAACTTCCTGCGCGACCTTAACAGCCGTCTAGAGCAAATCGCCAAGCGTCAAGAGGAACTCTCTTCTGGCCGGAGGCTCAACCGCCCCTCTGATGACCCTCTGGGGGTGATGGGCGCTTTGAGGCTCCGGGCCCAGCTGGCGGAAAACCGGCAGTACCACAAGAACATGGCGGACGCGGTGGACTGGCTCAACACCACCGAGTCGGCCCTGCGCGATGCCCTGGCGACCGTCCAGCGGGCCAGGGAACTCGCCGTGGCCGGGGCTAATTCTGATCTCCCTCCTGGAGCGTTACAAGCCTTGTCTCAGGAAGTAGAGCAGCTGCAGCAGCACTTAGTTGATGTGGCTAACACCAGCTATGCGGGACGTTATATATTTGCAGGAACTCAGACTGACAGGCCTCCATGTTACCAATCTGGCAACGACTCGCAGGGCAACCCTATCTACAACTGGCAAGGTAATTCTGGTATTATTTCTTATGAAATTGCACCTAGTACTACGGTCCAGGTAAATGTTTCAGGCATAGATATTTTCCCTGCTATGGTCAATAGTTTGGCTGAACTTCGCAACGCTCTGCAAAGCGGACAGGTCACGATTGTTTCCTCCAAGTGTCTCCAAGAACTTGATCAGCACATGGATAGCCTTCTAGGGATTCTTTCTAGAGTGGGCGCCAAGGTCAAACGGCTGGAAATGGGGATGGAGCGGCTGGAGAGCAACGAGGCCGACCTTACCCGCCTGCTTTCCCAGACCGAGGACGCGGACATGGCCCGCACTATCGTGAGCCTGAAGACCCAGGAAAACGTCTATCGAGCCGCCCTGGCGGTGGGAGCTCGGCTGCTTCAGCCCTCGCTGGTGGACTTTTTGCGCTAAGGGGGCGTGACCCTTGCAGCTCCTCTACGTTTCCATAGATCAGAGTCAGTGCTGGAGGGAACTGGGCCTCCTTTCCCCCTGGGATATTGGCACTGAAGGGGCAAAGGAAGGCAAAAAGGCGGCTTTAGAGGCCATCGGCCGCTGGGCCGAGGAAGGAGACTACTTGGCGGCCATAGAAAAAGGGAACTCGGTGGCCGACTTGGTGGCTAAAATCCCCGAGCTTCCTGAGCTTATCCTGGATCTTTTGCCGCATACACGCCCAAAAATTTACTTTGTTCCTAAGCCGTCGATTTTTATAGCTAAGGTCTAAAGTTTGCTTCTCGGCTGACGATTAACAAAAGTGAGAAACCGCAGGGCTTTGCATCCCTACGGGGCGGCCGACCGGCAGGGGTGGGTTCCGCGCGGTGGCGAAAAGTGAACAAATCCTTCGATAGGGAGGAGGATAATGTATGAGCCTGCGGATTAACCACAACCTTGAAGCTCTGAACGCCTGGCGCAACCTCAACCAGACAGCAGGCCTCTTGGCCAAGTCCATGGAGAAGCTCTCTTCGGGCTTGAGGATCAACCGCGCCGGCGACGACGCGGCGGGCCTGGCCATCTCCGAAAAGCTGCGCAACCAGGTGAGGGGCCTCAACCAGGCCATCCGCAATGCTCAGGATGGCATCTCCCTCATCCAGACGGCGGAAGGAGCGCTTAACGAAACCCACGCCATTTTACAGCGCCTGCGGGAGCTAGCGGTACAGGCGTCTAATGATACCTTAACGGCTCAAGACCGGCAGGCTGTTCAGGCTGAGATTAACCAGCTGGTTCAGGAGGTCGACCGAATTGCCAATACGACGCAGTTCAACACTCAGACGCTACTTGATGGCTCGTTCGTCAATAGGTGGTTCCAGATCGGTGCCAATACCGGGCAAGGTATTCAGATAAGCATAAGTGCTGCTAACAGTGCTGCTCTTCAGGTTAATGCTCTCGATGTAAGTACTAGCTTGGCTGCCAACAATGCTATTGCCTCTATTGATGCAGCCATAAGCATAGTTTCCATGATGCGCGCTAATCTTGGTGCTGTTCAGAACCGGCTGGAGCACACTGTTGCCAACTTGAGTGTGGCAGCGGAGAACCTGCAAGCTTCCGAGTCCCGCATCCGCGATGTGGACATGGCTCAGGAGATGATGAACTTTACGCGGCTTCAGATCCTGCAGCAGGCGGGTGTGGCGGTTCTGGCCCAGGCTAATATGGCTCCTCAGGCTGTACTGCAGCTCCTGCGTTAAGACTCCCAAGAGTCGAACCTGAAAAGGGGCTGTCCCAAAAGTTAACCGGGGCAGCTCCTTCTTTTCATCGTAAATGGTGGGATAAACCATTCACTTTTCTTAAGAATTTCGGAGAAAACGACTTAGGAGTTATTGCATACCACAAGTTACGGTGTTCCCGCCGTCACCTACTGAAATTTTACGCAGTTCGCTGCCTCTTTTGGGACAGCCCTTTTTGTCTTTAACCGGCTAAAGGTAGGGGAAGAGGGGGTCGATTAAAATAAGGGAGGTGAATAGTATGGGCTTGCTTTCTCTCTGCGTCATTGTCAAGGATGAGGAAGAAAGCCTTCCTTGCCTTCTTTCCAGTGTAAAAGGGGTGGTAGATGAAATCATCTTGGTTGATACTGGCTCCACCGACCGCACGGTGGAAATTGGCCGGGAGTTTGGGGCCAAGGTTTACTTCTTCCCCTGGACGGGTAACTTTAGTGAGGCTCGTAATTTTTCTCTCGACCAGGCTACCGGCGAGTGGGTTATGTATCTTGACGCCGACGAGGAGTTGGCCGAGGGGGAAGGAGAGAGGCTTAGGCAGATCCTCAAAGCAGGTACGGCCGATTCCTATTCAGTCATTGTGGTCAACTTCGTAGGTGAGCGAGAAGGGGTAGATGCGGTGCTCAACCCCTCGGTCCGGATTTTCCGCAATCGGCCGGAATACCGCTTTCGCGGCAGCATCCACGAGCAGATCGGTCCTGTTATCCAGGAGCACGGCGGAAAGATCGAATACACCAACATCAAGATAAACCACTACGGTTATCTTTCCGACTCAGTGAGGGGAAAGCGAAAAGTGGCCCGTAACCTAGCCTTGCTAGAAAAGGCGGTACGGGAAAATCCTGATGATTCCTTTAACCGTTTTAACCTGGGAGTAGAATATTTGCGTCGGCGAGATTTCCTCAAAGCACTAAGGGAGTTCCAGACTGCCTTCAAATACCTGCCTAACCTAGCGGTGGGCTATGCTTCTATCCTGGTACGCAATATCGCCCTTTGCCTAGAGGTTCTCGGCCGGTATGAAGAAGCGCTCAAAGTCCTGGCCGATGCCAAAGAGGTCTATCCCGACTATACCGACCTCTGGTTCCTGGAAGGCTGCGTCCACCTGGAGCGGGGTAATCTGGCGCGGGCGAGGGCTTCCTTCGAAGAATGTTTAGAACGGGGCGAATCGACCGCCCATCATATCACCCAGCGGGGGGTGGGGAGTTACCTGGCTTGGCACTTACTCGGCCAGGTAGAAGAGCGGGAGGGCAACTGGGAACGGGCCATTTCAGCCTACCGCCGTGCCTGGTCTTGCCAGCGTAGGTTCTACCCTGCTCTTGACCGGCTGGTCAGGCTCATCCTCGGCCACGAGCTGGAGGAGGCGAGCCAGGCTCTGGTTAACGAAGTCGACCCTAAAGATGAAGAAGCCTGCCTCGTGGTAGCGCGAGTTCTGGCTGATGCTGGCCGTCATGCGGAGGCCCTCGAGCTCTTAAGGAGTGCAATGGCTCACAATCCTTCTTCCTCCCGGCTTGCTCTGGCCATGGCGTGGGCGCTTCTCTGTCTTAAGCGCTACGCTGAAGCGGCCGAAGTTCTTTCCGGCTTCCGGCAACCAGAGGTTCGGCTCCGCTGCTCTTTTGTCCTTGCTCTTCAGGGTAAGATGGAAGAAGCGCGCAAGCTTACAGAGTCACTTCCGGAAAGCTATGCCCTTCGCTGCCGTATTTACTCCATCTTCATCGCTTGCCTGGCAGGAAAAGCAGAGGTTCCTCTTCTCCTGCCGGGGGAGGAAGAGGAAGCCCTGCGGGTGGTTTTGGAGTTCCTGAGCATGCTCCTGGAGCTGGAGGCCTTCGACGAGTTTGAAAAAGTTTTACCTTTGCTTGGCTTCTTGCCCGAGCCCAGGCAGAGGATGGAGTTTGGCAAGCTTCTTTATCGCCACGGTTTTGCCGAGCTGGCGGCAGAGGAGATCATCGCAGCGGTGCAGGGAGGGGCCAGGGACGCCGAGGGCTTTGTAGTTCTGGGTAAGGTGGCGGCGGAGAAGGGCTTTCATGAAGAGGCAGTGGTGTTTTACCGGCAGGCACTGGAAGGAGGGAAGGGAGATTTCTCATGGTACACCGCGCTCATAAAGGAACTTTCCTTCCTCGGACGCTATGCGGAAGCTGCGGAGGTAGCTAAGAAGGGGCTCAGAGCCTTCCCCCAAAATGAACTTTTGCAGAGTCTCCTTCCCCTGTTGCAAAAGATGGGAACTTCTGCCGAGGTGAAGGGAAGTGCGCGTGGAGAGGGTAGAAGCTTTAACTGACGTCACCCTTCGTCCTGTGGAAGAAACGGGAGCCGGAGTTCCCAATGAGGGGGAGAAGCCGAGGCTTCGTCTGGAGGAGGGAGGTCGGCAGGCGCTGGAGAACGTGGTATACCGTCTCAACCTCATGCTGGAGGTCACCTATTACGACCTGCGCTTCCGGATTCATGAGGCCACCCACGACATAATCGTCCAGGTGGTGAACCGCGAAACGGGCGAGGTGGTGCGCGAAATACCGCCCAAGCGCATCCTGGACATGCTGGCGGAGATGATGCGCCTGGTTGGGATTCTTTTTGAAGAAAGGGTGTGATATGTATGGCCGACATGAGGATAGTGGGCATTTTTTCGGGACTAGATACTCAGAGCATTATTGATAAGCTCATGGCCCTGGAGAGAAAGCCTATAGTGCTTCTTCAGCAGAAGGAAGCCAAGTTAGAGCAGCAAAAAGTAACCTGGCAGAAGATAGGACAAGACCTTAATGCTTTAAATGTAGCCCTTTTTAATCTGACTCTTTCCTCTACCTTCATGGATAAAGCAGGTGTTTCCTCTAACACATCCATACTCACGGCACAGGCTTTAAATACGGCTCAACTAGGTACCTACAATATAACTGTAACACAAATAGCACAGGCTCAGAGCGTAGCTTCTAACGCTTATACTGATCCTACGGTTGCTTTAAATCTTAGTGGTACCTTTCAAATCAATGGGAAATCAATAACTGTAGCAGCCACCGACTCTTTAAACTCTATACGCGACAAAATAAATGCCGCTGGGGCCGGAGTCACAGCTACGGTAGTATTGCAGCAAACTGGCAGCTACCGCCTGGTTATCACCAGTCAAACTACCGGTAGTGCTGGCGCCATTAGTTTTGTAGACGATGCCACCACTAAAGTGCTGCAAAGCCTTGGTATCCTCACTTCTACCGGTACCGTGGCCAACCAGCTAACGCCGGCTCAGGATGCAGTCTTTACCGTTAATGGCCTCCAACTTACCCGCAGCAGCAATACGGTTACCGATGCCATTCCTGGGGTTACCCTTCAGTTGCAAGGAGCTGGCTCGGTTACCCTTAGTATTACCACTGATGTACAAACTATAAAAAGTAAGATTAAAAACTTTGTCGACAAATACAATGCCCTTATGCAGGACATTTCCGAATACACCAAGTACGACCCCAACACCAAGACAGCAGGCATCCTCATGGGCGACGATTCCCTTTACCAGCTCCAGAGCAGCCTGCGGCGCTGGATTTCGGATTTTGTGAGTAATCTTTCTTATCCCTACAATAGCCTGAGCGGCATAGGAGTAACCACTTCGGGCGAAGCGCCTACTTTGAGTATAGACGATACCAAACTTTCCCAGGCTTTGAGCCAAGCTCCTGATAAGGTGGCCCAACTATTCTCGCAAAATTCAGGCAGTGTTTCTCCTAGTCAGGCTGATGGCGTGGCTGTGCGCTTGAGTAAAATTCTCAATCTCTGGCTTACGGGCACCGGAGCTACCGGGGTAGGATTCCTTCAGGCTAAGGACAACTATTTCTCTCAGGAAATACATAGCATCGAAGACCAAATTCGCTCTATGGAGGAGCGGCTTAAGGTGAGGGAAAGAGTCTTATGGCAACAGTTTACTGGTATGGAAGAGTTTTTAGCTCAGCTCAACGCCCAGAGCAGCTGGTTGGCCCAGAAATTTGCCCAGCTAAACAAGCAATAAATTTCGGGAGGGAAGATCTATGGAAGCAGCCAACAAGTATCTGGAAATGGCGGTCAGCACCGCGCCGCCGGAGCGCCTGCTCCTCATGCTCTATGATGGGGCCATAAACTTCCTTCACCGGGCTATGGAGGCCATCGAGGCGCTGGATTTCGCTGAGGCTAACCGGCTCATCATCCGGGCGGAGGAAATAGTGACCGAGCTCAAGAACTCGCTTAACCCCCAGTACGAAATAAGCCAGCATCTTGAAAAGGTTTATGACTACTTCCTGTCTCGCCTCTTTGCGGCCAACGTGGCCAAGGACACGGAGATTTTGCGGGAAGTGCAGCAGCACCTGCGCGAACTGCGCGAAGCTTGGTCCGGGATCATCTCTCGGGGGGCAGGTGTCGGTTCTCCCCCTTCTTCCTGGGGCCCGGAGGTGTAACTTTGCCCGAAAAGATACTTAAGACGTGGTTGCAACTGGCCCAGCTCCAGAAGGAAGCCATCAACAACAGGCAAAAGGAGCGTTTGGAGCATATACTGGCAGCTAAAGAATGCCTGCGCCGTCTCCTGGAGAAAGAGGGCTCGCTTTCCTCCGGCGAGTCCATATCCTCTCTGATCAAGGAGATCCTAGCCGCCGAAGAAGAGGCCCGAACTCGGCTGCTAGAGTGGAAGAAAGAAATCGGGCAAGAAATTGATGTGCTTAACCGCTGGCGGGAGTGGGCGAAAAGCCTGTATTTCGTAGCAGAAGGGAGAGAGGAAAGTTGATCTCCGAAAGCCGCTTGCGCGAGGGTTACTATCACAAGACTCGCCCGGAAATCCTCACCCGGGTTCCTCATTGGGCGCGAACAGTACTGGATGTGGGCTGCGGAGCGGGTATGTTGGGTAAGGCTCTTAAAGAGAGGAATCCGGAGGTTGTAGTCTACGGTGTGGAAATTCTTCCCCTGGTGGCAGCAGAAGCAGAACAGGTGTTGGATAAAGTGTTTGTGGGGAATATCGAAGAACTCTCCCTCAACCCACCGCCCGGCGGCTTCGATGTTATCGTCTTGGCCGATGTGCTGGAGCACTTAACCGATCCTTGGGGGGTTGTTGAGAAGCTGGCCTCTCTGCTCAGCAGGCGGGGGCTGATGGTGGTCAGCCTGCCCAATCTGTGCAACTTTATGGAAATTAAAGGTATCTTTGATGGTTTGTGGCAGTACAGCTCCGAAGGTATTTTCGACCGAGATCACCTTCGCTTCTTTACCGCAGCTACTGCCAGAAAGATGCTGGAGGAAGTGTGCTTAAAAGTTTGCGAAACTACCTTTGTGCCTGATATCCGGTTTGCATTCCCGCCTAATCCCTCCCGCTTGCCCCGGAATATAAGGCTGGGACGGCTGACTATGCAGCACGTTAGCGACCGGGAACTGACGGAGCTTTCTGCTCTGCAAATTATCTTAGTTGCCAGAAGAGCGGTTTGGGACAAGAACCCTGATGAACCGGAAGTGTCAATAGTAATAGTTAATTGGAACGGGCTTGCATACCTCGAGCGATGCTTAAACAATATAAGGGCCAACTCCGGCGACAGGATTAGCTACGAAGTGATTGTGGTGGACAACGGCTCTACTGACGGCTCACGGGAGTTTTTGCAGAAGCTTTCCTGGGTTCGCCTTTTGCTCCTTGAACGTAATCTTGGCTTCGGGCCGGCGGCTAACTTAGGAGCAGAGATGGCGCGAGGAAGATACCTGGTTTTTCTCAACAATGACACCGAGCCGCAGCCGGGATGGCTCGAAGCACTGCTGGAAGCGGCTGACCCGCCCCAGGTGGGTGCGGTAGGCGCCATGCTTCTATACCCTGACGGTCGGCTGCAGGAAGCAGGCGGCATTGTCTTTCAGGACGGGTCGGCGTGGAACTACGGCAGAGGCCACGCACCAGATTTACCGGAATTCAACGAACGCCGGGATGTAGATTACTGTAGCGCTGCTGCTCTTTTGGTAAAAGCCGAAGCTTTCTGGGCTGCCGGCGCTTTCGATCCCCTTTATGCCCCTGCTTATTATGAGGACACCGATCTCTGCTTTTCTCTGAGGGCCAGGGGCTGGCGAGTAGTTTTTGAACCGAGGGCCAGAGTGATCCATCTGGAAGGAGCTACTGCGGGCCGGGACCTCAGTTCGGGCTTCAAGCGCTATCAGGTTATTAACCGCGAGAAGTTTTATCAGAAGTGGCGGCAGGAACTCTCCCGGCAGTGGCCTCCTTTACTTGAAGTGGTCCCGCTGGCTGCGCAGCGCGTACCTCCGCTGCGCATTCTGATCGTGGAGCATGTTCCGCCAGTTTACGATCGCGCCTCGGGTAGCCAGCGGCTTCTCCAGCTCATTCAGCTTATGCTTGAGGAAGGTCACACATTGGGCTTCTTCTGTTGCTTTTCCTGGAGAATGGACGACTACCTGGATATGTTGCAGAGTATGGGAGTGGATGTGGCCTACGGGGCAGACTGGCCTGCAGGTAACGCAGGGCAACAGGAGGAAATTAAAAGAAAACTTCTCGGTTTTGCGCTGGATTTTGTGCCGGATGTCGTGTGGTTTCATACCTACCAAATGGTGGAGGCCTTCATGGAACCCCTGCATGCCCTTTTCCCGGAAGCCAGAATGGTGACTGATAGCTGCGACCTTCACTTTCTCCGGGAAAAGCGCATGGCCGAAATAAATGGCATCTCATCTTCTAAGTCCGGGTGGCAAGATACGCAAAGGCGGGAACTGGCTGTGTATGCTAAGTCAGACGTAGTGGTGGCTATAACCAGGAAAGAAAAGGAACTCCTCGAGACCCTGGTAGAATCTACCCCGGTGATCGTTATCCCCAACATCCACGAGCCGTGGCCGCAAACCCCTGGCTTTGTCGAACGCTACGGCCTCCTCTTTGTAGGTAATTTCTTCCATACTCCGAATGTGGATGCTGTACATTGGTTCTTAGACGAAGTATGGCCCCTACTAGTAACTTCCGACCCCTCCCTTACCTTCACGGTGGTAGGTAACGCTCCGCCTCCTTCTCTGAGGGGCAAGGCGCAGGCTGCGCCGGGGAACGTGGTCGTGACCGGTTACGTTCCGGAGATAGAGCCTTACCTGCGAAGCGCCCGTGTGGCAGTGGTACCGCTGCGGTACGGGGCAGGAATGAAAGGGAAAATCGGTGAGGCGCTGGCGGCCGGTCTGCCGGTGGTGACCACTTCGGTGGGAGCGGAGGGGATGGAGTTGGAAGGCGGGGTCCACGCCCTGATAGTCGACACGGCCGCGGCTTTTGCCGCGGCCGTCCAGCGCCTTGCTCAGGATAAGGCCCTGTGGGAGAAACTCTCGCAAAATGGAAGGACTTATATTCAGACCCGTTACTCTTTCGACAAAGTCAGGTTCGATTTGCGGAAAGCCTTGCTTCAGGCCCTGCAGGTTTCGCCCAAGCCGGGCAAAAATGTGGAAGGGAATACCTATCTTCTACAACAGCGTGTTAACCGGGCTCGTGAAGACAAAGTGGATAAAGGGGTTTACTGCTTTTCTTCCGAGAAGGAGCTAATAAGTGTTGTAATGCCTGTTTATGGCGACATAGGGCCTACCCGCGTATCGGTAGATGCACTTTTTAAGTTCACTAATTATCCTATAGAGCTTATCTTAGTAGATAACAGTGGTAGCCGAGAGATGGCAGAGTTTCTGGAAGATGTAGTTGCGAAGCACCGGGAGAAGGTGAAGGTTATAAGACCAGGAGATAATTTGGGTTATCCTTTAGGTTGCAATTTGGGCCTAGCTGCAGCGGAAGGGAATTACCTCGTGGTGATGAACAACGATGTGGTGGTATCTCCTTACTGGGCTAGCTATCTGCTGGCAGCTTTCGCTGCTGATCCTCGCTTGGGCATTGGGGGGCCATGCACCAACTACGCCGCTGGTTTTCAGGGGACAAACCTTTCACCTCCTGACCTTGCTTCTTTTCCTGACTGGGCAGCCCGCTGGCATCGGGAGAGAGCGGGAAAACTGACGGTGGTTAACCGCTTGATAGGCTTTCTCTGGATGATGAAGTGCGAGTTACTGGAGGAAATCGGCGGTTTCGACCCCCTCTTTGGGGTGGGCAATTTTGAGGACGATGATTACTGCCTCCGGGCGCAGCTGGCGGGCTACCGTTTGGCCGTGGCAGAGGACGTTTTTGTACACCACTACGGCAGCCACTCCTTCCGCAAACAGCCCGAAAGTTATATGCGGCTCCTCAAGACCAACCGCCTGCTCTTCCAAGGGAAGTGGGAGCTGGAGTTCAAGGACGGAAGCTATAACCCTGAGGAGGTGCTGAGGCGGGCCTGGAGCCGGGAAGAGCTCTTCGTCCCTCTCGATTTTTCGGCTATCTTTTCCCCTCAGGTCAAGCCCCTGGATCTAGGTGGAGGAAATAAGCCTTTCCGTTTTCTTTGCATTCCCGATCCTTCCGACGAGGAGGATTCCTGGCTAAAGTTGGCGAAAGAATTCCTAACAAGTCCTGTCGCTTCCAGGGAGGCCAGTCTCATCATATGGGTCGAGCCTCCGCTCAAGAGCTGGCTGGTGGAGGTTCTCTCTCGGCTGCAGTACCTGGCGCGGCGGGAGGGCATCGACCTGGAAAAGGCTCAGGCGGACGTAATGATCGAAGCGCGCCGGGTCCCTTCCGGCCAGCGCGGCCGCGTCTACCGGGCGGCGACCCACTTTGTTTCCCTCTCTGGGGTGCGGCAGGCGGCTACCCTGCGCGAAGCGCGGGCTTGCGGTCTGGAAATTCTGGAGCTGGAGGAAGCCCTTCGGCGGCTTAAGGGGTGAAGAGTTTGAAGGCGCTGGTTCTCTCGGGCGGCAAAGGTACCCGGCTGAGACCCTTGACCTTCACCACGGCCAAGCAGCTTTTGCCGGTGGCCAACCGGCCCATCATCCACTATGTCCTCCAGCAGCCCCTGGAGGCGGGGATTGAAGACATCGGCATCATCATCTCCCCGGAGACGGGAGGCAAGGTAAGGGAGGCGGTAGAAGGGGCCTTCTCCGGCCGTGCCTGTCTCACCTTCATACTGCAGGAGGAGCCCCTGGGCCTGGCGCACGCCGTCAAAACGGCGCAGGACTTCCTGGGCCAGGATTCCTTTCTCATGTTTCTGGGAGACAACCTCATTCAGGGCGGAGTGCGTCAGTTGGTCAGTGGGCTTGAGCGGGGGGAAAGCGAGGCTGTCATCCTGCTTAAGGAAGTTCCCGATCCCCGCGCCTTCGGCGTGGCCGTGCTCGACGGCGAGGGGAAGGTAGTGAAGCTTATTGAAAAGCCCAAGGAGCCTCCCAGCAACCTGGCCCTGGTGGGGGTCTACGCCTTCACCCCGGCCATCCACGAGGCCATTTCCCGCATCAAGCCCTCCTGGCGGGGGGAGCTGGAGATAACCGATGCCATCCAGGAACTCATCCACCTGGGCGGAAGGGTGGAGGCTTTGAAGCTTGAGGGCTGGTGGCTTGACACCGGCAAAAAGGACGACATCCTGGAGGCCAACCGGCTAGTTTTGGACGAGTACGCCGAGCGCCGCCTGGAGGGAGAGGTAGACGGAGAAAGCGTCGTGGTAGGAAGGGTGACGATGGGTCCGGGCAGCCGGATCGTGCGCAGCACCATACGCGGCCCCGTGGTCGTGGGGAAAAACGTCCTCATCGAGGACTCCTTCATCGGCCCCTTCACCGCCATCGGGGACGGGGTAGTGCTCCGGGGGGTGGACATCGAGCACTCCGTGGTGCTGGAGGGCTGCCACCTGGAAAACGTGGGGCCGGTAGAGGACAGCCTCATAGGCTACCGGGCTAGGATAAAGAGGGCCGGGGGAAACAGGCGCAGTGCTCTGCGCTTCTTCATCGGAGACGAGTGCGAAGTAACTCTTTAGAGGAAGGGGAAGGGAAATGGAGCTCATATACGGGGTGCAAGTGAAAAAGCTCAGGCTCATTCCTGACGACCGGGGATTCTTGATGGAGTGCCTGCGTTCCGACTGGCCGGAGTTCACGAAGTTCGGCCAGGCCTACGTCACCGCCTGCTACCCGGGGGTGATAAAAGCCTGGCATTACCACAAGGTGCAGTGGGACCACTTCGTCTGCATCTACGGCATGGCCAAGGTGGCGCTTTACGACCCGCGCGAGGACAGCCCCACCAAGGGCATGGTCAACGTCTTTCATATTGGGCTTTTGAACCCCTGCCTCATAAAGATACCGCCGCGGGTCTACCACGGCTTCACCAGCGAGGAAGGACAGCTCGCCCTCATCCTCAACATCCCCACCGAGCTTTACAACTACGAGGAACCGGACGAGTACCGCGTGTCCTACAACGACCCCTCCATCCCCTTCTCCTGGGAAGTAAGGCACGGGTAGGTGAATAAAGTGCGTTTGCTGGTAACGGGAGGGGCCGGTTTTATAGGCTCCAACTTCGTCCGCTACATCCTGCAGAAGCACCCTGACTGGGAAGTGCTCAACTTCGACAAGCTCACCTACGCGGGCAACCTTGACAACCTCCGGGACGTGGAAAGCCTTTCCGGCTACCGCTTCGTCCAAGGGGATATCGCCGACCCCGGGCTGGTGGAAGAGCTCATGGCCGGGGGCTGGGACGCGGTGGTCAACTTTGCGGCCGAGACCCACGTGGACCGCAGCATCGCCGACTCCTCTCCCTTCGTGCGCACCAACGTGGAAGGGGTGAGGGTCCTTTTGGAGGCCGCCCGCAGGCACAAGATCCCTCTCTTCCTTCAGGTCTCTACCGACGAGGTGTACGGCTCCTTAAGAGAAAAGGATCCTCCCTTCACCGAAAGCTCTCCTCTTCTTCCCAACAGCCCCTACGCGGCCAGCAAGGCGGCGGCCGATCTTCTGTGCCGGGCTTATCACCGGACTTACGGCCTGCCGGTGATCATCACCCGCTGCTCCAACAACTTCGGTCCCTACCAGTTTCCCGAGAAGCTCATCCCGCTGGCCGTGACCAATCTTCTGGAGGGGAAGCCCGTGCCCGTTTACGGGGACGGGAGGAACATAAGGGACTGGATCTACGTGGAGGACCACTGCCGGGCGCTGGAGCTGGTGCTCCTCAAGGGCCGGCCGGGGGATATCTACAACATCGGCGGGGGCCAGGAAATGCGCAATTTAGAACTCCTCAAAGAGATACTGCGGCTTTTGGGCAAAGGGGAGGAGTATCTGGTTTTCGTGCCCGACCGGCCGGGGCACGACTGGCGCTACGCCCTGGACTCGACCAAGATCGAGCGGGAGCTGGGCTTTGAAAGAAAGCACACCTTCGCCGAGGCCCTGCGCCGCACGGTAAAGTGGTACATAGAAAACGAGTGGTGGTGGAGGCCTTTAAAGGAGCGGCTGAAGGATGATCGACATCCACACCCACATCCTACCCGGGATAATCTTGAATCCGGAGATCAGGGGCGGCAAGCCGGTCATAGAGGTAACGCGGGTACCCGTAGATGTTCTTTTGGGTAAATGGCTATTGCAATTGTTTTGAGGGGTGCCTCTAGTGGACGGGCAAGAGGCGGATTCGGAGTTTTCCTCCGTTACGGTAATGATTGCTCCTTTTAGCAATTCTGCTTCCACAGTCGGAAGAATGCGTAGGAGCAGCGCTGCAACGGCCCGGGGTTCTGCTGTCCCCAAGCGAAACGAAATGATGCTCGGCCCCGAAGCATTTGCAACGGCCAAAAGGGCGGAAAAGTCCAAATCTTGGGTTGTGATCACCATTTGTTGGGTTCGCGCGTATTCGAGAATCTGTTGGTCGGAAACATTATAAGGGAGCGCATCGCTTACTCGCACGACCTGATGCCTGCCTCGCGAATTGACTCCCTCCCCAGGGCTAAAGCCCGGGGATTCCTTCAGGCAGCTTTAAGCCGCCATCCGGCTGCCGCTCGCCGCTTTAAGCGTACCGGCGGCAGGTTCGCAGCGGCTTTCCCACCGGTGTCTATTCCACCGGAGTACTTGCGGCCGCTGGGGCGTGGCCTCCGCCCCGTGCTCCTTCGAGGAGCCCTGAAGAAGTATGTTTAACGCCGCGTTAGCATCTGCGTGCCACATGCGGCCGCACTTCTCACATACTGCTTTGTGCCGGACAGGCCGCCTGACAGGATGCCCGCAGACGGCGCACCGGGAAGACGTCCCGCGCGGCTCCACAGGAACGACCTTTATCCCGGCCCGAGCACAGGCAGCCTCGATGAGGTTCCTTAACATACGGAAAGCCCAGAAGTTGTGCACCAGCCAGTTCTTCGGCCCAAAGTCCATGTCCTCCCGGACGCCCGTCAGGTCCTCAAGAAACAGCACGGTCACCCGGTGCCGCTTCAAGACACGGGCAATCTCTGCGGCCAGGGCTACAAAGGCGTGTCTCAACCTGCGGGTGCGAACCTGGTAGAGCTTCCTCAACTGCCGGGAGGTTTTACGCCCGGCCCGGTTCAGCCTGGACTGCTCTTCTGCTATCTGCTTAGTCCAGTACAGGAAGTCCTTCCAGACTTCCCGGGCGGAAAAGAGGAGCTGGCGGTCGAGCCCTTCGACGGCCAGAGCAGCCAGCACCCTGGCGCCGAGATCCAAAGCGGCGCATTTCTCGGGCCGGATTTTTCTCACCGCCTCCGGCACTTCCACCACCTGGTGGGCGTACCAGCGCTTTCTCACAGGGTCATACTTGAGCTCCAGGGTCTTGGGTCGGCCGTGGAAACGCAGGACGCCCTTCGTGCGCAGGACCAAGCGATCTCCCTGCCTCTTCCGGAGGTCCCGCGGCAGTGTGAGGGAAAGGGTGCGGGAGTCCAGGGAGTAGGAGGTGGGCGCCTTGACGGGGATGACGCGGAATATACGCTTTCCCGTGCGGCGATCCTTCCAGTAGCGGGGTATGCGCGGCGGCCTTGACATATCGCCCTTACGGTACAGTATCAGGCAGGCGAAGTAGGAGTCCCACGCCTTCCTTGCTTTCTTGATGACCTCCTGCCCGATGTGGGCGGGCAGGGCTTTGTATGCTGGGTGCTCCTTGAACTCGGAACACAGGGCCTCGTAGGAAGGCACGGGTTCTCCTTTGAAGAACGCCTGCCTGCACCTGTACGTCACGGCGTTGTAGAGGGCAGCGCAGCGGTCCCCGATGGTCTCCAGGACTTGCTCCTGCTGTTTATCCGGAAGAGCCCGGACGACGTTGGTGCGTTTCATGCTTCCATTGTAGCACAATCTGAGGCCGCTTTCCTCGACCTTAGGCTTAAAAGCCGGGGCCTTCAGCGGCGAACTTTTTTGGTAAAGCACAGGTTACCGGCGAGATATGCATGTCTGCCAAGTACTTGAGCTTTTTCAAGATCTTGAGGCCTCCTGGGGAATCGGCCGCACCTGCTCCGCAGCAAGCCAGGCGGCGTAAGCGAGGCTTTGGCGGATGTCTTCTTCTTCCAACTCAGGGTATGCTGCAAGGATGGTAGGAATGTCCATACCAGAAGCCGAAAGCTTTAGGATAAACGCCACCGTGATCCGCATCCCTCGAATGGTGGGTTACTCCATACAGACCTCCGGGTCGCGGGTAATCCGGTCAAGCTTCATACCGAGTAACCCCCGATGTGTTTTAGTTTTTCAGCGGCAATGACGTTTATACTATACTACAACAAAGAAGGCTTCGGTATCGCCTGCTTGGAGGTTCAGATTTGCGGCACGCCGGTCGTCGCCTACGGCAAAGGCGGGGTGGAAGATACGGTGGTGCCTGCGACCGGGGATAACTGGGAGTCGGCCACCGGGCTTTTCTTCCTAGAGCAAAGCGTGGAGGCGCTGGAAGCTGCGGTGAAGCAGTTTCTGGCTTGGGAGGATCATTTCCGGCCGGAGGTGCTGCGCCGCAACGCAGAGCGCTTCAGCCGGGACCGGTTCAAGGAGGAGATTGTGGCTTTTGTCCGGAAGAAGTGGGAAGAGTTCTGTCCGGAAGAAGTGGGAAGAGTTCCAGAGGAGGCGGCAGATTCGGTGAGCGCCACCCGTGTCATCGCCCGGGCCACGGCGGTGATCGCCGGGTTCACTCTGCTTTCTAAGGTGCTGGGCTTTGTGCGGGAGATGGCCTTGACCCGCGCTTGGAGGACCTGCTCAGGCGCTCTCCAAATCTTGTTTGCTCTAGCTGACAGTCTTGGAGCTCGGAATGATTTTGCCGGACTGGTGCTGCAGATGGACTTTCGATCGAGAGGACGAAAGCTTTGCTGGCTCCTGGCAATAGCCTGCCTGGCGGCCATTGCCTATTTCTCCAACCAGCCCTTTGCCGAACAGGATCTGCGGCCAGAGATAGAGCGTCACCCCGGGTTGATGGAGCGGGTGCGGGAGCTGCCACCGGTAAGCTTCTCCTACAGCGGCCAGCCGGTGGACAGCCGCCGCGCCCCGGCGGTGCTGGTGGCCTCTTCCCGGCGCATCAGGGAAGATTTGGGCTGGCGGCCCCGCTACGGCGACCTGGAGACCATCGTCCGCACCGCCTGGGGGTGGCACCAACGGAACCCAGAGGGCTACTGCGAATAGGAGCGGTGCTGTAGAGGAGAACTGCTCCAGATCTGAGCAGCAAGTCCTTTACCGGGAGTTCTTCCCTAACGCCAGCTGGTGTCAGTTGGGCGGTGGAGGTAGCCGTCGGCAGAAGCCTTTGGCTTCTGTCTGCACAATGAGTACCTGGGTGGGCTAAGCAAAACATACATTTGCTTAGGGAGAATTGAGTTCGGTGTTAACTCTTTTGCTTCGTTGAAATGTGGCTTCATTTATGTTATGATGTAGCTATCGGAGGTGACTTTTATGCAAGCGGGTATCAGGGAGGTCAAAAACCGTTTCAGCGAGTACCTCAGGCGCGTCAAGCAGGGAGAAATACTCCTCATCACGGAACGCAACGTGCCCGTTGCCAAGCTGATCCCAGTCCAACGGGACGAGCAGCTCCCTGTTTTGACCCTGGTAGAACAGGGAATAGCTTCCTGGAGCAGGGGGAAGCCGCAAGGGATAGCCGCGCCGCCAGCAGTCCGTGGCGCTACCTCAATCGGATCATTGGTTGCGGAGGACCGCCGGTGATCTGCTACCTGGACACCAGCGCCCTGGTGAAGCTCTATGTCCGGGAACCGGGCTCAGAGATGGTGCGTAAGTTGGTGGACGAAGCTTCTGTGGTGGCCACCAGTAAAGTCGCCTATCCAGAGGCACGTGCTGCTCTAGCCCGGGGTTTCCGGGACGGGTTACTGGAGGAAAAGGACTACCGCCAGGTTGTGGTGGCCCTGCAAAACGATTGGCCGAGGTACCTTGTCTTAGAAGTATCGGATTCCCTCGCCTGGCTTGCTGGGGAATTGGCCGAAAAACACCGCCTCAGGGGTTTTGACGCCATTCACCTTGCCGCGGCGCTAACCTTGAAAACGCAGGTGAAGGGCCGGGTAGTGGCAGCCTGCTTCGACGACCGGCTGTGGGAGGTCCTATGTGCCGTAGATCTCGAAGTGGTGCCGGAAGTGAAACCTTCCCTGCTCCTGAGCGGGTAGTATTTGACTTAGTTCCTCGTATGGGAGGAGGTCACGCAGGGTTCTCTTCGTTCACCGAGCTTTTCAGTTTTTGAATGAACAGTTCAATGTCTCGACGATACTTATCCTTTAACATCAGGGCGTCCTCCAGCACCAGACGCAGCTTCCGCTCATCGAGCTCGGTGGCGTAGGCCCAGCGGAAAAAGTGCCTGAAGGATCTGAGGTTATCGAGCAGACGAACTGTTTCGGGGGAAAGCAGCGCCGGGCGTATACCTTCGATCTCGATGGCCATCCTTTTGAGCAGCTCTGCGTGGTACCTGCTTTTTGCCTCGATCTGGTTTTCGAAGGCTTCGGCCACGATTTTGAACAGGTCCTCGAAACCGCAGTACAGGTTGTGCAGCCGGAAGGCCAAGCTTTCCCACTCAGCGGAAGATTTGGGTTCTTTGCGCTCTTCCACTTTGGCGAATAGTTTCTCTATGCTTTCCACCTGGCTCTTGATTCTGGCGACAAGGATGCTCAGGCGGGCTTTTTCCATTTCAACCCCTCTTTCCTTATGGTTTCTGCGAGGGGGTGGCGCTCAAGCTGGATGAGATCGACATCGGTTCCCAGCTCGGAGGAGAGAAGAGCTGCTGCCGGGAAGAAGTCTTTGTCATCGAGACCCGCTATGGCTATGTCGATGTCTGACACACCGGGCAGAAAGCGCCCTGGCTTTACCAGCGAACCGAAAATATACGCTTCCTCGAAGCTGTAGATCTGCGCCAGCTGCTCCAGCGCTTTAAAAGTTTGCTCGAGCAGCTGCTTGCGGACTTCCTCCCTTTCTTTGCGCTTCTTTTCCAGGACGGCGTCTATGAGATGGGTAGAGAAACGTTCGCCCACGATTTCGTTGCACCCCCCCCACATCTAAGTCAATTATAGCCCGGTTATTAGGCAAGGAAAACATACTTTATATCATAAGCTGGGTGTCGGCATACTGCACTTTACCCCAGAATTTCGGCCGCTCGCCCATCTTTCTTCTTGCTCTCCCTTACTTTTCTATGCTAAAAGTGTGGTAAAAGCATAGCTTCCTTCGGCGGGTGTGAGGGAAGCGGGTGCGAATCCCGCGCGGTCCCGCCCACTGTGACCGGGAGCTCGCTGCCCGCTGCTCAAGCCACTGGGCTTCGCGTCTGGGAAGGCCGGGCAGGGCGAGGAACGGGAGCCAGGAGACCTGCCCGTCGGGAGGGAGAAATCCGCGGCCTTGCGGGGTTAAGGCCGGGGCGAAAGGCTGTTTCGTCCCGGCGCAGGGCCGGGGCTTTAAATTTTGCTAAGGGGGAGAGAGTTTGCGACGGTATCTTTCGGTGCTGATGGTAGTCTTGCTCCTCGCGCTTCTGGCCGGTTGCCGGACGAGTTCTTCCACCTCGGAGAAGGCTCCTGCCGGGGAGCTCAAGCTGGCCTACGCCAAGGGCTTTAAGATCGAGTATTTGGATAAGGGGTGCAAGCTGGTCACCGACGGGGACGGGAAGAAGCTCCTGCTCTGTCCCAGGGGGGGGAAGCCCCCGGCCGGGTATGAAAACCTCCCGGTGGTTTACACGCCGGTCAAGCGGGTGGTGGTGCTCTCCACCACCGAGGCGGCCCTGCTCAAGCCCCTGGGGGAGCTGGGGAGCATTGTGGGGGTGAGCACCCCGGCCAAGGACTGGTATATTACCCAGGTGAAGCAGGGGATAGAGGAGGGGCGGATCACTTACCTGGGCAAGCTGGAGGCGCTCGATTATGAGAAGATCCTGGCCTTAAAACCCGATGTGGTCTTCACCTTCACTGGAGCCATGGGGGGCGACCAGGCGGCGGCCAGGCTCCGGGAGCTCGGGGTGCCGGTGGCGGTGGACAACGAGTGGCTGGAGGAAAACCCTCTGGGGAGGCTGGAGTGGATCAAGTTCCTGGCCACCTTTTACAACAAGGAGAAGGAGGCGGAGAGCTTCTTCGCCCAGACGGAGAAAAAGGTGCAGGAACTAGCGGACAGGCTTAAAGACGCGCCTAGGGCCAAGGTGGTGTGGGTGAACGTCTGGGGCGGGAAGGTCTATGTCCCCCGCGGCAACTCCTACACCGCGCAGCTCATAGCCATGGCCGGCGGGGACTACCTGATGAAGAACCTGGAGGGGGTGGGCTCGGCGCAGATAACCCCGGAGGAATTTTACCGGCAGGCGCGGGAGGCGGAGGTTATGATCTACGCTTCCAGTCCCAACTACGGGGTCAAATCGGTTTCAGACATACTTAAGCAGGCCCCTTTGTGGAAAGACTTGCCGGTAATTCAGCAGGATCGAGTTTACTGTCTGGCGCCGGATTACTGGCAGAGCTTGGACGCGCTAGACCGCCAATTGCAAGACCTGGCAGCTATCTTTCATCCCGATAAATTTCCGGGCCACCAGCTGCAGCAATTTTTGCCTCTGCCCAAGGCTTAGCGATGCGCCGCTGGTATTGGTTCTTCGCTCTCGGTTCGCTGCTGCTGGTATTTGGGGTGCTGGTGCTGAGCTTGGGATGGGGCTCGGTAAATATACCGCCGGGGAAGGTGCTGGCAGTGTTGGCGCATCCCGGGCGCTCGGGGCTGGCGGAGGCGGTGGTGGTCAAGATCCGCCTTCCCCGAGCTCTGGGGGCACTGCTGGGCGGGGCGGCGCTGGGAGTGAGTGGGCTCTTGCTGCAAGTCTTCTTCCGCAACCCCATCGTCAGCCCCTACGTCTTAGGGATTTCTTCGGGGGCTTCGCTAGCGGTGGGAATACTGGCGTTAAGCACCCTGACCGCGGGCCTTTCTCTCGCCCCCTCGCTCTTGGCTCTTGCGGCTTTCACCGGAGCTTTTACGGTCACGGCGGCAGTGACGGCGCTGGCCCCCCGCACCCGCTCGGTGGTGACCTTGCTGGTGATAGGCCTCATGTTCGGTTACGTCGCTAGCGCCGTCACCAGCATTCTCCTGGCTTTTGCCGAAAGGGAGCGGGTGCACGGCTTTTACCTCTGGACCTTTGGCAGTTTCGCTGCCATGGACTGGGGAAAAGTGGCGGTGCTGGCAGTGGCTGGCCTTCCTCTTCTGTTTTTTTCCTCTCTTCTAGGCAAGGCGCTCAACGCTTACCAGGGGGGAGAGGAATACGCTTTGAGCGTAGGGATTAACGTGCGGCGCTTCCGGGTGGCGGTGGTGGTGCTTTCCAGCGCCTTAGCCGGGCTGGTGACCGCTTTTGCCGGCCCGGTGGCTTTTATCGGCCTGGCCGTGCCCCACCTGGCCCGGCTCATTCTACGCACGGCTGACAACCGGATGCTCATTCCGGCGGTGATTCTTCTAGGGGCGGCAGTCACCGGTATTTGCGACCTTATGGCCCGGCAGCTCTTCTGCCCGGTGGAGCTCCCTATTACCGCTGTCACTTCTCTCTTCGGAGCTCCTTTGGTCATAGGGTTTCTTCTGAAGGGGAAGGTGAGGATGTAGCCGGGACTGGGGAAATAACCCGCTAATCTTTCTTTTCTAGCTGGCGGAAACGAACCATGCCCAGCCCAACACAGCTTCGTCATAGATACCTGGCTCTGCTTCGGCCACATACGAAACAGTATGACCGGCTTCACGAAGGCGCTCCACGATCTGGCGGTCGACGCTTTCGTCAGCCACGAACTTCATTTTGCTGCCTCATTAATGGGATAGACTACGTCTGACCTAAGAGCATCTGCGGCAAAGGCCAGAGCAGCCCGAATTGCTTCCCTCGTAAGCCGGGGATGGGCTTCTAAGATTTGCTCGATTGTTTCGCCAGCGGCTAGTTTCTCCAGGATAAGCTCCACGGCAATGCGGGTCCCGGCGATCACCGGCTTGCCCATCATAATCTTCGGGTCCGATACGATTAGTCCCTGGTACTTTTGCATTCTGGCTTACCCGACTCCTTCTATGTTCGCAACCTTCTAGAGGGCATTTTAACGAAAAGCAAGGGTCGAAACAACACCTGAATGCTCTTTAAGGTGTTTAAGGGAAGAAGGTGAGAGTTTTGAAAGTTCTGGAGTGTCGAGAGTTGGCGGCGGGCTACGGCCACCGCACGGTGGTGCTGGTGGAGGAATTGAAGGCCCATAGAGGGGAGCTCATCTGCTTCCTGGGGCCTAACGGAGCCGGCAAGTCCACCTTGCTCAAGACGGTGGCCGGACTTTTGGCCCCCCTGGGGGGAGCGGTTTATCTGAAAGGGGAGAGGCTGGAGAAGGTCTCGCTTAAAGAGAGGGCCGGCGCTTTGGCGGTGGTGCTCACCGATCGGCGTCTGCCAGCACTTTTGACCGTTTTCGAGGCGGTGTCCCTGGGGCGCCACCCTCACACTGGTCTTTTGGGAAAGCTTTCCCAAATGGATGAGCGGGTGGTCTGGGAAAGCCTGCGGCTGGTGGGAGCGGAGGAACTGGCTTCTCGTCTTTACGGCGACTTGAGCGACGGGGAAAAGCAGAAAGTGCTCATCGCCCGGGCCCTGGCTCAGGAGCCGGAGATCATGATCCTGGACGAGCCCACGGTGCACCTGGATCTGCAGCACCGCGCCGGGATCATGTCTCTGCTCCTCCGCCTTTGCCGCGAGAAGGAGATTACGGTTTTCCTTAGTTTGCACGAGGTAGAGTTGGCTCTCAGGGGAGCGGCCTACGTGGTTTTGGTGCACGAAGGCAAGGCACTGGGGATGGGTCTACCGGAGGAGCTCCTGACGGCGGAGGTTGTTTCTCAACTTTACGGGCCCGGTGCCGGGGAGTTCGAGCCGGTGACTGGGGCGGTGGAGCTCCGCCTCCCGGCCGCAGGCCCCCTTCTACTGGTGGTGGCGGGAGGGGGTAAGGGGGCCAAGGTGATGCGGGTCCTGGCCAAGCGGGGGTACCGGCTGGTCTGCGGGGTGCTGCCGGAGAACGACGTGGACGCCTTCGTGGCTCGGGGTGTGGGGGCGAGCCTCTTAGCCCTCCCTCCTTTTAGCCCCATTGGGAAAGAGGCTTTGGAGTTGGTCCGGCCCTATTGGGAAAGAGCTCGGGCGGTGATCGATACCGGCTTTCCCCTGGTGCCAGCTACCGAAGGTAACCGCCTGCTATTGGAGGAGGCGGAGGCCAGGGGATTGCCTCTCTTTTCCCTCCGGACGGAGGCTTCTCAATGGGGAGAACGCGCGGCGGATCTCAGTAGCCTTTTGCAGATGCTTAATAACCTCTTCGCTGGCGATTAAATTTTCGTTCCCTCCTCGAAGGAAAAGCAAAATCTGTGTCGAAATATATACGAAACAACAAGAACGTGGCGGAGGGGGGACGCAGATGCGCAAAATCAGCCGCCGCGAGTTTATCAGGTATGCTGGGCTAGGCGCGGCTGCTCTGGGGCTCTTAGGCAGCCTGAGCGGGGTGGACCGGGCTTTTTCCCAGGAAGCGGATGCCGTGTTGCCCAAGCTAAAGCGGGCCAAAGAGACGCGGTCTATCTGCGCTTATTGCGGTTGTGGTTGCGGGCTCATCGTTTACAGCGAGGGGGACCGCATCATATACATGGAGGGCGATCCAGATCACCCTATCAACGAGGGATCTATGTGTCCCAAGGGCATAGCCCTTTCGGACGCCAACACCATAGTCAACCTGCGCTACCGGCGGCAGCTCAACCCTCACCGGATAACGCGGGTGCTTTACCGCGCTCCTGGCTCCACTTATTGGGAGGAGAAACCCTGGGACTGGGCTCTGAAGGAGATAGCCAAGCGGATTAAGGCGGTACGCGATGCTACTTTGGAAGAGAAAGACGCCAGCGGCGTGACGGTCAATCGCACTCAGGCCATAGCCCACCTGGGCAGCGCCTCGCTGGATAATGAAGAGAACTACCTAATCCACAAATTCTGGCGCAGCCTAGGCATTATTAACCTGGATCACCACGCTCGCCTCTGACACTCCACTACCGTGGCCGGTCTGGCCAACACATTCGGCAGGGGTGTCATGACCAACCACTTCATCGACTATAAGAACTCCGATGTGGTGATGGTGATAGGAGCCAACCCGGCGGAGAACCATCCCCAGGCGATGAAGTGGATTATGAAGGGCAGAGCGGAGCGAGGCACTAAACTAATCGTGGTTGATCCGCGCTTCACCAAAACGGCGACCCAGGCCGATTTGCACGTCCCGATTCGCCCGGGCACGGACATCGCTTTCTTGCTGGGGATTATTAACTACGCCCTGGAGCATAACCTCTACTTCCACGAATACGTGGCCAATTACACCAACGCTTCGCTTCTTGTAGATCCCAACTTTAAGATTCAGGACGGGCTCTTTTCCGGAGCCACTACCAAGGACGGGCAGTTTGTTTACGACACCACCACCTGGCAGTACCAGAAGGAAGGGGACAAGATCAAGCGCGATCCCACTTTGCAAGACCCCAATTGTGTCTTTCAGGTGCTGAAGCGCTATCTTTCCCGCTACGATGTAGCCACGGTGTGCCGCATTACTGGCGCGCCGGAAGATCTTTACCGGCAAGCTTGCGAGCTCTATTGTTCCACGGGAAGGCCGGATAAAGCGGGTAATATTGTCTACGCTATGGGCATCACCCAGCACACTTATGGCAGCCAGAACGTGCGGGCGGTGGCCATGTTGCAATTGATTCTGGGAAACATAGGCATAGCCGGAGGGGGAGTCAACGCTCAGCGTGGTGAGTCCAACGTGCAGGGCTCTACCGACATGGGGATGTTATACCACACTCTACCAGGCTATCTCAGCTGCCCCGATGCTACCAAACACCCCACTCTGAAAGATTATCTGACCAAGGAGACTCCGAAGACCAGCTTCTGGTCCAACACCCCCAAGTTTTTCATTAGCCAGCTCAAAGCCTGGTTCGGGCCCAAGGCCACGCCGGAGAACGAATACTGTTACCAGTGGCTGCCCAAATTGGATGGTAAGGATCACTCCCACATGGCTATTTTCCAAGCCATGTCCGAAGGGAAGATCAAGGGCTTTTTCGCCTGGGGCCAGAACCCAGCGGTAGGGGGGCCGGCGGCTGAGGCCGAGCGCCGAGCTCTGGAGAAGTTGGATTGGCTGGTGGTGGTGGATCTTTTCGAGACCGAGACGGCAGCCTTCTGGAAGCGTCCGGGGGCGGTGCCTCGCAAAATTAAGACCGAGGTCTTTCTCCTGCCAGCCGCTTTCTCCTACGAGAAGGAGGGCACGGTGGCCAACAGCGGTCGCTGGATTCAGTACCGCTGGGAAGCGGTCAAGCCTCCGGGGGATGCCAAATCGGACCTCTGGATTGTGGATCGGCTCTTCAAAGCCGTGCGGGAGGAGTACAGGAGCGGCGGCAGATTTCCCGATCCCATTCTGAACATGGTGTGGGACTACGACGCTCCCGGTTCCGAGGAGCCGGACATCAACAAAGTGGCTTTGGAGATAAATGGTTACGAGGTGGGAACTGGCAAGCCGTTGGCTAGCTTTGCTAAACTTACCGATAAAGGCTCTACTGCCTGCGGCTGCTGGGTTTATACCGGTTACTGGTACCCCGATCCAGAGCTCGGGGTGGTGGCGGCCAAACGGCGCGACCGCACCGACAAAACCGGATTGGGGCTCTATCCCAAGTGGAGCTTCGCCTGGCCGGCCAACCGCCGCATCGTGTACAACCGCTGCTCCTGCGATCCTTCCGGGCGTCCCTGGGACCCTAAGCGGGCACTCGTTTACTGGGACGGCAGTAAATGGGTTACCAACGATGTGCCCGACTTTGGCTTCAAAGATCTGGCCACGGGGGCGGAAATCCCACCAGATAAATCGGCTCAGAACCCCTTTATCATGGTGCCCGAGGGGGTGGGGCGGCTCTTCGGCGCTCAGTACGGCCCCCGGGCAGCGGCGCTCAAGGACGGTCCTCTACCCGAACACTACGAGCCCATCGAGAGCCCGGTGCGTAATCTCATGTCCAAGCAGCAGAACAACCCCTTGGCTAAGATTTACAAGGGCAAGGGAGGTAGGCGAGGCGAGCCCAAGAAATACCCTTACATTCTGACCACTCACCGCCTGGTGGAGCACTACCAGAGCGGCGTGGTGACGCGCAACTCGCCCTGGCTTACCGAGCTCATGCCGGAAATGTTTGTGGGGCTCTCGCCGGGCTTAGCATCTAGGCTAGGCATCAAGCCCGGCGACCGGGTGGTGGTGCTCACGGCCCGCGGCAAAATTTACGGGCGCGCTTCGGTGCTTCCCACCTTGAAGCCGCTAAAGGTGGAAGGCAAAGAGTTGGAAGTGGTGGCCATACCCTGGCACTGGGGTTACCAGGGCATGGCGCCGGGCGACTCGGCCAATGCTGTTACCGCTTACTTCGGAGATCCCAACACTTTCATTCCGGAATACAAAGCGCTTCTATGCGACGTCCGGAAGGCGTAGGGGAGGGGGTGCAGAATTATGCCCAAAGCGGTTTTGGTGGACCTTACCCGGTGCATCGGCTGCCGGAGTTGCATGGTAGCCTGCAAGCAATGGAACGATTTGCCGGCCCAACGGCAGGGTTTCGTCAACGACTGGGCTACCCCGCGGGATACCACGGCGGAGACCTGGACGGTGGTCAAGTATTACCTGCGGGATCAAGGTAACCGGACTATCTGGCGCTTTATTAAGCGGCAATGCATGCACTGTGTGGACCCAGCCTGCGTGAAAGCCTGTTTCGCTGGAGCTCTCCGCAAGACCCCGGAGGGCCCGGTGATCCAGGACCCCAGCCGTTGCATTGCCTGTCTTTACTGCTTTAACGCTTGCCCCTTCCAGGTGCCCCGTTACCGCACCGGCGGGGAGGGGCCGGTGATCATGCAGAAATGCCGCTTCTGCTTCGATCCCGGCGGCGCTTACGACCGCCTGGGGCAGGGGCAGGCGCCGGCTTGCGTCAGGGCCTGTCCGGGTGGCGCTTTACAATTCGGCGAGCGGGACGCGCTAATCAAAGAGGCTAAGGATCGCATTGCCCACCAGCCGGGACGGTATGTAGATCAAGTTTACGGAGAGAAAGAGTTCGGGGGTACTTCCTGGCTTTATTTGAGCGATGTACCCTTCGACGAACTGGGTTTCCCCGGCGCGGCCCGGCCAGCGATGGTATCCCTGCTTACCTGGACCCCGCTGGCTGCCGGGCTGTGGTTGGCGGCGAGGGAGGCTTAGGTTTTGGATTGGGAGCAGATGGAAGAGCTTTACCAGGCTTTGTCTTCCCTGCCCACTATCCAGCGCGAGGGGGTACCTCCATCGGGAAGGCAGGGGGCACCCCTCCTTTTCCTTGAACCTCCTTGCTGGTCAAGGGCTGAGTGGTTGGAGACGGTGGCCCGGGTCACCGAGGCGGTGTCCGAGCATTGCCCGAAGTGGCGCGAGGAATCAGCAAGGGTGAAGCTGGCTATTCAACGCTCGCGCCTTCCCTGGGAAGAATTTCTACCCGGGTTGGTGCGGCAGGACAAGAATGCCTATTTTCGCTTCCTTCACTTTATCTCTCGCCATCACTTAAACCGGGAAGTGGCCGGATTCATCTTTCACCATGCTTTGAAGCTGGGTTTACGCGGTTACGGTGCCGCTTTGCGCCCTGAAGAAGTGCGAGACTGGCAGCGGGGTTACTGCCCGGTCTGCGGGCGCTATCCCCATCTGGCCCATCTCAAGGAACAGGAAGGAAGAATCCTCTATTGTAGCCTGTGCGAGGCAGCCTGGCCCTACCCCCGCCTGGGCTGCCCTTTTTGCGGACACTCCTCTCCCGAAGGAGAAGAACTGCTGGCCTGGGAGGGAACTCCCTATCGCCTCTACCTTTATTCCTGTTGTGGGAGTTACCTCAAGGCAGTGGTAGGATCGGGAGGCAGCGAAGGACTTCTCGATCCGCTCGAAGTGGAGGGGAAGACCCTGCCGCTGGATCTGGCTGCCTGGCGGGAAGGGTTCTCCCCTGCCGCTTTGAGCCTGTTCCCGGCTTTCACCTTTAAGGGAGGGCTTCGTGAGAGGAGGTAGCTGACGTGGGGAAATCGAGTTGGAAGGGCGCCTCGCCCTACATCACGGTGGCGGTCCTCTTTGTTTTGGGCGTGACGGTCAACGCTATCCTCAGTTCCTGCGCCCCAAAAACGACGCCTGAGGCAGTGGCCGCGGATCAATACCGGTTAGCTAGTTTTAAGTGCGCTGATTGCCACGAAATGTGGCCTTACATTTCTACCTGGATGCTTTCCGTGCACAACAAAATCCGTTGCGATAGCTGTCACACCCGCATAGATTTGCAGGCCATGGCCGAAGCCCACGCGGCCGGCACCTGGCAGCAGCCTATAGCCCTCAAGAGCCCCATGGATGGAGGGATTTGCCTGAGCTGCCACAGCGGCCGGCGCGTGCCTTCAATGCCCGGCGATCTGCGTGATCCGCACCCCATTCATGCCCGAGCTGGGGTCGATTGCTTGGCCTGTCACTACGGCGTAACCCATTTCAAAGTCGCTGAACGTAATCTCTTTCAACGGCCCGAATGGTCCAACGGCTATAACTGGCGCCCGGAGCTAGTCCAGACCATTGCTACCCTGCCTTATTCCCGCCCCAACATGCACGAAGACTGCTTCACTTGTCACCAGACGGTTGCCGTTGCCCAGCAGCCGGTAGACCTAAAAGGAACGGCCTGCGCTGGTTGCCATGGTTCGGCGGTTAAGGTTACACCCTGCGCGGCCTGCCACTTCCACTTTACTGGAACCACTCCGGTCGCTAGGTAGGTAGCCAGCCTCCGTCCAATCCCAGCACCTGGCCGTTGATAAAGGCGGCAGCCGGAGAAGCCAAAAAAGCGCAGGCTGCCGCCACCTCTTCCGGTCGGCCCAGACGCCCCGGCGGGAGGCTGGCGGCCAAGGAGTCCAACTCTTCGGGGCTGAGCTCGTGGCGCAAAAGGTCGGTCTCGATGGGCCCAGGAGCCAAAGCGTTGACAGTGATGCCAGCGCTTCCCACTTCGCGGGCCAGGGATCGGGTCAGAGCGATGAGCCCTCCTTTGGTGGCGGCGTAGGCGGCTTCGCAAGCGGCACCGGTAACACCCCACACCGAGGCGATGTTGACTATCCGGCCCCAACGCTGGCGGAGCATGTGTGGAAGGGCTTCCCGGCAGCAGTAAAAGGGACCGGATAAGTTGACCCGTAGCAGAACTTCCCATTCCTCGTTGCTGGTGTCTATGAGTAGCCGGTGTAAACCGGTGCCAGCGTTGTTAACCAGGATGGAGACCGGTCCGAGTTCGGCGGTAACAGCTGCGAAGAGGCAACGCACTGCTTCTGGGTTGGCTACGTCGGCAGCAAAGGCTCTTGCGGGTACATTCCAACGCCGACAGCGATGAGCCACCTCTTCGGCCTGAGCGGCTGAGCGGTGATAATTGATGGCTACAGCGGCCCCCTGCTGGGCTAGGGCCTGGGCCACGGCAGCGCCTATTCCTCTGCTGGCTCCGGTTACCAGAGCGACTTTGCCTTCCAGGTGCCGTGGTGTTTGCATTGCTCCCTCTCCTTCTGCGCAATATTATACCAAGATGAGAGACTCCATCTAGCTGCGGATCGTGTCAACCTACTGTAGGAGTCTCGAGCCCCACTGTCCCCGGACCAGGACGAACTACCAAAGAAGATCGATGTTCCGGCTCAAAGCTTTGAGGGCTCTGGTTAATGACGTTACCGGACCCCGTAGAGCGGGAAGATTATCGAACACCTCACCCGATATTTTCCTTAGCCTCTGCCTCTCTTCCTCGACAGCTGCCTTATCGATCTCTAAAGCCTTTAAGCCCTCCTTCCGTCGGGCTACATATTGCTCCCGCAAGGAAACACCATTCGCCTTCGCCACCCGCAACCGGGCCATCCGGTCTACCCCACGAGCACTCCAGGCCATCGGTCGGGATGATAACCGTGCCGAGAAGAGATGACTTACGTGCGCCTCCGCACTTACCCCCAACTCCGCCCCGGGATAAAGCCGGTAGGCCATTATCCCCTCCCAGTTCCGCCGGATGTAACGTCGGCAATCCCGTACCGCTTCCTTCCGCGCAGGACTCGCCGCAGCTTTGCCCGCCCGCCGCAAAATCGCCTGTACCTTTACCTCATCACCCTCCCATAAGGCCGCCCAAATCTCTCTATAACCATCACTATCACGCCCCAAAGCAGCCACCAGGTACTTGTCCAGGTGAAAAAGATCTAAGACAAAGACGCTCCTCGGTAGAAACTCCAGCCCTTTCTTTATCCACCTGTCTCCGTCACCGCAGAGGTAAATCCGCTCCACAGAAGATAATTCGTACTGCTCCTCGATGTAGCTCAACACCTCGAACCACAGCTCATCCGTATCTGAGTAAAGCCCTCCCAAGTAATAAGGCCGCTTGAGTCTGTATCTGTCTTTCCCCACCTTCTCTTTCCCCTCGTGGATGTAAACCAGCCGGGGTAAGTACTTCTTCCCGTCCTGACCTGCTACGTGGTCTTCATCCGCCTCCACATAAAGAACCTTCCCCCGGCGCTTCTCCCCAGGCGGCTCGGGCAGTTCTTCCAGTGTAAAGTTGTGAATCACCTTCTTCACCGCTTCGCCGCTTAGCACAACCTCCCGATTGCCTCTCCCTACCCTCTCGCCACTCTTCCGGTAGGAAAGATCTACCGCTTCTTCTAAGGCTTGTGCTTTAACCAGAGGATCAACCCGTGCGTGCGGCCCGTAACCTACCAACCGATCTATCAGGTGCACCCGCTCCCCAGTCTCTTTGTGCCGGTAATAGGTTCGCTTATAGTTGACCAGACCGAAAAGGGTAAGTACTTCTTTGGGATCGTTTCGCCGCTCTACCCGCCAGCCGGGCCGCTTTTCCCGGTGCTCCCGAAGATAGGCGTCTTTCGCCTCTAAAACTTCCCTCAAAACCTCCTGTCCCAGGTTATTAAGCTCCTGCCAGAGCTTCTCCTCGAAGCTTAAAAAGTTGGTCCCTTCCTCCAGAACCTTCAACGTTAGCTCCGCTACCCTCTGGAACTTCTCCCAAATCTGCTTTATAATCTGCATAGAGACCTCACCCTCCTGAGTGGTTGTTTAAGCAACTACTCGTCCGTTGCAAGGACGGTGAGGTCTCTCTTCTTTCTCCCCTTCCTTAGCTCCTGCAAAATTCCTACAGTAACTTTACACTAACCTAGCTGCGCTGTGTGGTCACCTGGCTTTGGGCTGTTAGACCCGGCATAAAAGGCCGCCCGCTTAATAGACTATTGACGCATAGCGTTTACGAGAAGCTATTGGAAGGAAGGACAAACCATGGTATAATTGCACTCGAATCTAGCCCTATGTTAAGAAAAAGGCAGAAGGGGGGAGAGACGATGCTAGAGAAAAGTGTGGCTCGTCTGCTCAGTCCGGTCGGGTACGCTGTGATAGGAGCGGTGGTAGGCGCTGCGGCATTGCCGGTGGTTCGGCGTGGTTTGCGCCGGGCGGCAGTGTGGACGGTGCGCGGCGTTCTGGCGGTTCAAGATCAGGCCAAGAAAGTAGCGGCCGGGGCAAAAAGCGAGTGGCAGGGATTGGTAAGCGAAGCCAGAGCGGAAAGTTAGATCCGCGCAGCAGGATTAAAGGAGCTAGCGAACACCTCTCTGCTTGAGGGAGCAGCGGCGCTGAAGGGCAGAGAGGTGTTCGCGTTGCGAGGGGAGTTGTCATGTTTTTTTTGCCCGCTTTCCTATTAGCCCTTTCCTCGAACCTGGACAATGTGGGCGTGGGTATAAGCTACGGCATAAGGCGAATTGGCATCCCTTTTTCTTCGAATTTGATTATTGCCTTGGTATCAACGGCGGGCACCGTTGTTTCTATGTGCCTGGGAAGCGAAGTCGCCCGGTATGTCCCCGTGTTGCTGGCTAACCTGATAGGATCGGGTATCTTGGTGGCCGTAGGGGTATGGGTGATAAGGGAATCGTGGCGGGAGGTTGGCGGGGTTGACGAGGATTCTCCAGCGCTGGCCGACCCTCCAGCAAAGGCTAATAAGTTGCTGGAATGGCGTATTCGTTCTCTGGGTCTTTTAGTGCAGATTTTGCGTGAGCCTTCCCTCGCCGATCAAGACGATTCGCGCAGGATTGAGGGCCGTGAGGCCCTTCTGTTGGCGCTGGCTCTTACCATCAATAACCTAGCTGGTGGTTTCGGTGGGTCAAGTCCAATTTTGTGTGTAAAATCCCCTCTGGTAGCCTTTGAGGCTTATTAGAGCCTTGTTAAGCCGCCCCTCTCCCGGTCTTATTGGTTTCGGCTTTAACTGTTCGTTCTTGCTCCTGCCTCCATGTCCAGTACTCCGTCATGTCCAGGTAGCGGTGGCCGGTAGACCTTTCCTCGTCTATCTCCATGAGCACCGCACCAATCAGTCTCAACGCCGCTTCTTCATTGGGGAAAATTCCTACTACCCTCTCCCGCCGGCGAATTTCGCGGTTCAGGCGTTCCATGGCATTGGTCGTGCGCAAGCGCCGCCTAACCGGCTCCGGCAAAGCCATAACCGCCATGGCATCCTCAAAACCAGCCTCAAGTCTCTCTATTGCCCTAGGCGCTACGGCCTCAAACTCCTGCACCACCTCCTCCAGAAGTAGTCTTGCCGTATCCATATCCGGCGCTTCAAAAATGTGTCTAAGGCGAGCATGAAGCTGCTTCTGCCAGGACTTGGGACACGCTTCCAGAATGTTGCGGACAAAATGCGTCTGGCACCGCTGCCAACTCGCCCCCTGAAAGTGGATCATAATGGCGTTTACCAGCCCCTTGTGGTCGTCCGAAACCACCAGGTCAACGCCCTTTAGCCCACGCTTCTTTAACCAGTCGAAGAATTCAGACCAGGTAGCCTCAGATTCGCCGTCCCCAATCATCAGCCCTAGAACTTCCCGGTAACCATCCCGGTTAACCCCGCAAGCTATAAGCACACTCTGGGATCTCACCCGCCCACCTTTCCGCACCTTTGTGACCAAAGCATCAACCAGAATAAAGGGATACTCCTTTTCGCTTAAATCTCGCTCATTCCAGGCCTTCACCAAAGGGTCAAGTCGTTTGCAGAGCTCAGATACCGTCGACTTGGAAAATTCCGTGCCGCATAGCTCCTCGACCACTGCCCTGACCTTGCGTGTTGATACTCCATTGACCACCATCTCCATCAGGGCCAGCAACAATGCCTGCTCGCTCCGCTGGTAACGCTCAAACATCTCCGTAGAAAATTTGCCGGATCTGATCCGGGGCACTTCCAGGACAAGCCGTCCGATCCGGGTTACAAGCGGCTTTTCCCGGTGGCCGTTGCGGTACGCTTGTCTTTCCTCTGTGCGCTCGTATGGTTTAGCTTTGAGCTGCTCTGTAACCTGAGCCTCGAGAATCTGATTTAAGACTTGCTCCATCAACCGGGCCAGACCATCGTCCCGGGAAAACAACTGTTGCAGAACCTCGCCATCTACGGTAACCTGGTAATGGGCCATCCTAAATCCCTCCTGGTAGTGTTGGTTGTGTCACTTCTTCAATCTACCAGAGGGAGGGTGGCCCTTCCTGCTTCTAACCACCCTTTTTACACACTATACCGGACGCTACTTTTCGGTGGCGGACTGATCGGCATCAATGTTGAGTTCACAGCGATTATGGTGTTTATTTTAAGCTTGCTATCTATTGCTTACTCAGTGAGCTTCGGGCATCACTATCTGGCTCGCTGGCTGGGCCGATATGCCGGTGTGGTGTCAGGGCTGATTTTAATCGCCATTGGTTTTTACGAGTTCTGGGGCTAATAGAGGGGCGCGCAGACATAAAAATCAGTTCTGCTGGCTCAAGACCGCAGAACTCCAATTGCTAATATTGGGCTTAAGATAACTATTTGGCCGGGCGTCGCGGCGGGAAACGGATGCCTGCCAGCAAATTCTGTTTGGTTTGTTTGCTCCGATCCTTAAGGTAGTACCAAATGGTTCCCAGGGCGTCTTCCCAGTATCGGGCAATCTCCTGCTGCAGGCGCGGGTCTTCCTGGCGGAGTTCAACGCTCATGTCTACCGCCTGCACGGCTTTTTGTTTCAACTCTTCCAGCGTCTGTCGCAATTGCTCGATGTCCGCCATGACTTTTTTATTCCCCTTCCTCGGGTTCTAGCTCTCCTTTGAGGCGCTCAAACTGCGCTTCGGCAACTATATCGGTGAGGGATTCCTTGGTTTCTTCCAGAGTCGTCTTGACTTGTTTTCCGAGCTCGCTCAATCCTTCGGAAACTTTCTGGGTACACGTTTTTAGGGCTGGCTTTAGTTGGGGCCAAAGGGCGGCTACGGCCAGTCCGGCCACCGCGCCTATGAGAAACGATTTAGCATCCATACCCGAATTGAGCCAGGACCATAGGCCCTCGCGGCTGCTTCCCCGGTTATTATCCCCGCGGGAGGCCAGATACTTGCGGACTTCTTCCTGCACTACCCGGGTGAGCTCTTCCTGCAATTTGCTTAGATCTTCGGCCATCTCTGCATCCTCCTCCATGTTTTGGCTTTATTTTATCAAGGACGGGTTGAGAAGACAAGATTTTTTGACTGTCTTGTCTCTTAATTTAGACTTAACACTAGCTTAATGTTTAATTAACCTAGCTTAACTATACAGCTGCTATTGGTGTAAAAGCATTTTAACGTCAATTTAAAGCAAGTTTAACGGTAACTTAAATCCTAGTGTCTAGAATAGAATTACAAGGAAGAAAGGGGGGAGTTTCATGGCTGTGTTGGGAGCGTTGGCCGCGCGGGTGCAGTCGAATGGCGGCCTGGAGGCGTTGGCTGCCTGGATGGTGGACGTCTGTCAAGGGATGGTGGGTTCGCGGGTAGAGGCCTTCGTGCAGCGGGAGGGGGCGCGCGAGTGGGCGGAGAAAGTGTGGTCGGGAGAGGTTCGGTGGTGTGATTTACCCCAGGCGTTGTTCCCTACGGAAGATTTGCAGCGCTTGTTGCGAGAGATCGAGCAAGAAATAGAGGCGTTAGCACTCTTTCATCGTTGTCCTTGGAGGGTGTCCCTCACGATCCCAGGGTTACCCACAGTGGCTACCGACAGCGGAGCTGGGGATTTGGCTGAACGCCGCGCCACCCATTTGTTGGCCGTATTGCTGAGCCAGGCCTGCCAGGCGGTTTGGAGTGATACCCTCGCCACCTGGGGAAGCCTGGGCTGCATGGGTAAAAAGATGGGTTTGGGCGAGGCGGTTACCAATCATTTCTACCTTATGCCTCAGCGTGAGAGGGAAGGTTTCCTTCAGAGCATTAGCAAGATGATCGCCGGCTATCAGCTCAATTGTCAGCGTTATTTGCAGCGGGAAATCTGCCGTCAGATAGCCGATCAGATATGGTTGCTTTGTGATGCCCAGCGCTTCGATTCCGCTACGCAGCTGGGCATAGCTTAGTTTCCTCTTTATCACCAGCTTATTACCAGGCTAACCAGCCGGGGAGGACAACCCGGCTTTTTACTTACTGGCGCGGAGGAAGGGAGATGAGCTCCCTCCCTCCGCTGCTTTTAAAGGGTTTTCCCCAGGGCTTTTTCCAGTAGCGGGGGGAGACAGGCCACCGGCAAGGTAGCTGCGAGTTCGCGCGCGGGGGGGACGGTGGTGTGCAGCACACTTCGAGCCCAGGGCCAGGCGATGGTTAAACCCATAAGCCCTGTCGAGAGCAGCCCGGCGAAGATCATGAAGCGGGAGAGTTGGTGGGGTGGACAGTGAGCGAAGGCGTAAAGGATCTGCTGCCCGGTCAGTGCGGTGAGGGCAATGGTGCGGGCGTGATCCAAGTGGCTGTTTCGCAGCGCCCGCTGGAAGATGTAAAGCGAGGTCAGACCGCTGGCCAACCCGGACCTCAGGGTGCGCCGGTAGAAGTCCCGGTCCAGCATGGATTTCTGGCCTTCCGGGGGCCCTTCCATCACGTCTGGAGAGGGAGGAATAATCCCTAAGGCCAAAGCTGGTAGGCCGTCTCCCAGGAGGTTAATCCAGAGCAATTGCAGGGGCAATAGCGGCAGCGGTAGGCCTCGCAGGGAGGCTCCCAGCATGAGGATTATCTCTCCCAGGTTGGTTCCTAGCAAGTAGAGGAGACTGCGGCGCACGTTGCACAGGGTGGCTCTCCCTTCCTCGATGCCTGCTACGATGGTAGCCAAATTGTCATCGGTAATGATCAAGCTGGCGGCTTCCCGGGTCACATCGGCGCCATTTTTTCCCATGGCTATGCCCACGTCGGCTGCCTTGACGGCGGGGGCGTCGTTTACCCCGTCACCGGTCATGGCCACTACATAGCCCATCTTTCGAAAAACGCGCACCAGCTCGTATTTGTGCCAGGGCAATACCTGGGCGAATATGCGAGCGGTGGCTGCTACCTGAGCCAGCTCTTCCTCGGAAAGTTCGTCTAGCTCCTGGCCGGTAATCACTCGCTCGCCGGGGCGGAGCAACCCGATTTCGGTGGCGATGGCCCGGGCGGTGTTGGGGTGGTCGCCGGTGATCATCTTCACTTCTATCCCAGCCCGGCGACATTTATCCAGCACGACTCGCGCTTCCGGCCGCGGCGGGTCGTACATGCCTATGAGCCCCACGAAGACCAGCTGGTTGCTCAGGAACTCCTCTAGCTGGGCTTTGCTGGAGGTGGGTATGGGAAAGGAGCAGCGCTTGTAAGCCACGGCTAGCACCCGGAGGGATGAGGCGGCCATGGTCTGCACCTGTTGCAAGAAGAAGGCTTTACGCTCCGGGGATAGGGGTTGCTCCTGATCTCGGTCCCAGTAGAAGGCCGAGCGCTCCAATATGGTTTCCGGAGCTCCCTTGGCGAACACTCGAGCGCACTCCTCTTCTGGATCCTCGCAGACCACCAGCATGAAGCGTCGGCTGCTCTCGAAGGGAATGGTCTGGCGCGCGGGGCAGACTCGTCGGAGTTCGATGGGGTCTATACCTGCGCGGGTGGCAGCTACCAGCAGGGCTACCTCGGTGGGATCGTCGCTGGCCATCGTTTCTCCGTTGTTGAGCGTACAGGCTTCGTTGCACAGCACGGCTGTTTTGAGTGCCAGGGTGAGCCCAGCCCAACTCGAGTAGTCTTGCGGTCCATGCAAGCGGCCCTCTTCGTCCACCGTCCACTGGCACTCCTCAACACAGATGCGGCGGACGCTCATATGGTTCTGGGTGAGGGTGCCGGTTTTATCGGTGCAGATTAGATTGACCCGTCCCAAAGTTTCCACCGCCCCCACGTGGCGCACGATAACGCCCCTGCGGGCCATGCGCTGGGCTCCTGCTGCCAGGGATATGGTAGCGATGGCTGGTAAGCCCTCGGGGATGGCGGCTACGGCCAGGCTGGTGCCCGTCAGCACCATATTCATAAGACCTTCTCCTCGCCACATCCCCACCGCTACCACTAGACCGCAGGCCAGCAAGGAAAGCTGCAACAGGCGCTGTCCTAGCTGGTTGAGGCTGTGCTGGAAAGTGCTGGGACCGAGCTCGCGATACCCCAGCATACTAGCAATGTGACCCATTTCGGTGGCCATGCCCGTGGCACAGATCACCGCTCGGCCTCGCCCGCGGGTGATACTGGTGCCCAGGAAGAGAGCTCCGGACCGGTCATTGGCCAGGTGGCTTTTGGAAGCGGGAAAAGATTCGCCGGTCAGAGAGGACTCGTCCACTTCCAATTGATTGCTATCCAGCAAGCGGGCATCAGCTGGTACCCTGTCGCCTGAGCGCAGCAGCACCACGTCGCCCGGTACAAGTTGGGAGGCGGGGATTTCTTGCATCTGCCCTTCTCTTATCACCCTGGTGTGGGGAACCTCTAGTTCTCTCAAGGCTCGCAATGTTTCGTCGGCCTTGCTTTCCTGGAAGGCTCCCAGTAAGGCGTTTAGGGAGACGATGGCCATAATGGTGAAGGCGTCTCGCAGCTTGCCTAGCAGTACATTCAACATGGAAGTGCCCATCAGCAGCTGTACCATTTGATTTTGCAGCTGCTCCTTTATCCGCTGCCAGAAAGAAGGAGGGGGCACTTCCAACAGCGAGTTCGGCCCGTAAATGCGGAGGCGCTGGCGAGCTTCCTTCTGATTCAGTCCCTTTTCCGGGTCGGTCTCCAACCGGGCCAGCAAATCGGCTAAAGGCTGGTTCATCCATTCAGGGGAAGGCTTGCGGGTGGTGGCCCTGTTGTCCCTCCGCGGTGGAACCTGGGGGTTGAGGATGATCTCGGCATAGGCGTTTAATCTGCCGGTGTTGGCCAGCAAAAGCAGGCGTAGCAAGTGCTGCCACTCCATGGCTCGCGAGGGATCGAAGGTCCGGTTAAGCACCAACCCCAAGCCGGTGACGTGAAAGGCCTTGGTGAGGAGGAAATTTTGCTGGTGCAAAGCTTGCACCAGCCGGCTCAGGTAAAAGAGGCGAGGCAATAGTTGTGGATCGGGCTCGGCCAACACCAAGTCTGCTCCCGATACCCTTTGCCCCCACGCGGCGCCGACGGCGGCGGCTCGGAGAGCTGGTTCATCGTCCTCGCCGCTTCCCACCGCTAGCACCAGAGAACCCTGGGAACGGAAGAGTTCGATGATCCGCTTTTTATCTTCTGCAGTGGTCACGGGGAATACTCGATCCACGCCGGTCTCGTTTTCCAGCACCCGGATTTCTTCCAGAGCACCGTAAGATAGGATTACGTGGTGCAGAACACCTTGCTCCCGAAGGGCTTGAATGGCCTTAAGCATGGGAGCGGAGATGGATTCTCGCACTGCCAGCACCCCCACCAGGCGGTCGTCAACTACCACGTATATAGGCCATCTTCCTGTTTGTAGGTATCGGCGAGCTCGGAACTTACCGGCTTCCACATTCAGGTGTAGGTGGCGCAGCGAAGAAGGGGGTCCCACTATTACCTGGGATTCTTCCCAGGCGGCCTTTAGGCCGTGCTGCCCCACGCGTTCTACCGGACCAACGCTGGGCAATCGTCGGTTTTTCTCCGCCAGGGTTTGGCGCAGGGAGAGTCCCAAGGGGTGAGAGGCTTTCTGGTACAGAGCGGCGGCCAGTGCCAGTATCTCTTCCGAAGAAAAGGCGGAGTCTAGCGAAAACACCTCCTCGATGGCTGGCCGCCCGTTTTTGATGAGATCGCTCTGGCACCAGATCACGGTGTCCACGCGGGGCAGGCTTAAAAAGTGATGGCGATGTCGGCAAGTAATGCCTCTTTCCGCCAGACGATGCAGGGCTGAGGCGACCAGAGCGCTTTCGCTCAGTGCTAGAGGCCGAGGGGAGACAGCCGCCATGATGGCCAAGGACTGACGTAGGTCGCGCCGCCACAGATAGTTGGCGGTACCCACTCCCAGAGCCAGGTTGGTAGTCCTTTCGATATATTGGTTAATTTCTGGGTAAGGAGTAAGAGCTTCTTCGCTTGCTTTGCCCCTCAGGGGATCCTCTAGCACTAGTTTTTCGGCCAGGTTGAGACCCTGAGAAAGGAACATAAGCAGAGCTCCCGGGAGGCTTTGTCGCAGGCCGAGGAGGACGGCGGAAGACAGGGACAGGATCAGGTTAATGTTGATTCCCCATTCTTCTCCCAGCCGGTCCAGGCGGCGGCGGAGCGCGGGAAAATTGGACAGCACTCCCACCATGGCGGAAAGGTTGTTGACCACCGGAGAACGGGGGCGGGAGGGGCGGGGGGAGAGCAGCCGCTTTAGCGCTACTCCCCCAAAAAAGAGCGTTGCCAGGGCGAAGCGGAAAACTTCCCGCGACGGAAGCCGAGGAGCTCTAGGAGTTACTTCTGCTTCCAGCGGTGGGGGCAGGGTGCGAAGGGTGCTTTCGATCCGCTTTAGGACTTCCACTTCGCGCAGTCGGCGAAAGTCGTAGACCACGAGGAGGTTGCCGGTGGCGGGGTTGGTTTCCACCCGCTTAATCCCAGCGATTTCCTCTAGGTAGCTCTTCAGATGTGATGGAGACACATGACCTCGCTGCAGCGGGCTAAGGTGCAGGCGCATGCGCCCCGGGATCCTATGGCGTACGGCTACTTCGCTCAAAGGCACCACCCTAAAAGCTAAAGTTGATTTTCTCCCCACTCTGAATCGAAATTTTTTCCTCTCTATGATACTTTTTCGCTGTTGTGCGGTTTTATCCTGCTAAAGGAGAGCGGACCTTGATGCGCGCATGCACCATATAATGAGGGCGTACAATTTCAGTAGGTGACGGAGGAGACTCATGAAGGAGGAGACCTCGCCCCTCACGGACAATTTTCATGGACTGAAAGGAGGAGCGAGGTCTCATGCACAGTCAACCTATCTCAGACATTCAACCTCTTGTGGACATAATCCTTCTTCTGGGGGAGAAAGTTAGCAAACTAATTACCGAATGCCGCGACTCCTACAAGCTCGAAGAAGAAGTGTACAAGCTCTCTCAAGAAGCTTGCGTGAAGATCTTCGCCTGGGCCCTCGAGGAAATAGACACCTGGCTCGTGGACGCCCGGGACAAGCGCACCTGGAAAGTGATAGGCTTCCGGGAAAGAACCGTAGTTAGCAGCTTTGGGGAATTCAAAGTAAAAAGGCGGCTTTACAGAAACAAAAAGACGGGAGAAGCCAGGTTTCTTCTTGACGAGGTTCTGGGCTGGCCGGAGAGGTCTAGATGCACGCCGCGTTTGAAGGAGATGGCGGTGAAGCTTGGGAGCGAAGTACCCTTCAGGCGGGCAGCGGAAATTCTCGGTTATTTTGTCCCTGGGATAAGCGCCATGGCGGTGTGGCAGGCCGTGCAGGAAGTAGGAGAAGCACTCAGGCAGGAGGGAGAGTCCAGGAGAGAAGCCGTTTTTGAGAAGGGAGAGACACCCGAAGGTAAAGAGAAGACCTCCAGGCTTTACATAGAGGCCGACGGGATGGTGGTAAGGCTTCAAAGGAGCGAAGAGAAAAGGAAAGAGGTCAAACTCTTCGTAGCTTACACAGGCAAAGAAGCGATTGGGGGTGGCCGGAAGGCTTTAAAGGACAAGCTGGTAACGAGCGGTGTAGGCGAAGGGGAGAGGATGTGGGAGGAAGTTTACTCTGGGGTAGCGAGCCGGTGGGACATGGGCCAGGTGAAGGAGATATACCTTGGGAGCGACGGGGCGGAGTGGGCCAAGCAGGGGGTAGATTACTTCCCCGGGGCGGTACGCGTTTTGGATCCTTACCATTTGAACCGGCGGCTTATAGAGGCTTTTTGGCACGATGAGGAGGCCTATAGTAGGATCAGGCAGGCCATTTATCTGGGGGACTGGGAGAAGGTAGAAGAGATTATGGGAGGAGTAGCGAGGAGAGTTCGCGGGGCTAAGAGGAGGAGAATAGAGAAGCTCTGGCAGTATCTCAAGGAGAACTGGTCGGGGATAGTTACCTCTTCTGCTGCCGAGCATCTGGGGGCCATAGAGGGGCAGGTACAGCACAACGTGGCGCGGCGGATGAAGCGGTTGGGAGCCAGCTGGACGGAGGCAGGAGCAGACAGGATGGCGCGGGGTTTGGCTGCTCGAGCCAACGGGGTGCTCGGGAAGCACACTTCTCGTTGGCCGGTACTGCTGGCCAGGCAAGAACATTTGGCTCAGGCGGTGCGGTTGGAGGTAAAGCGGAAGATAGAGGAGGCGGGGAGTTGGCATAAAGCTGGGTTGCCGGCATTGAGAGGACCCTCTGCCGGAGCTCCATGGGTGAAGCATGTGTTGCGGGAACTAAGCCGGCCTAGCCTCAGTAGTTTGATCCCTTAATGGCGCAGGTACCGGGACTATCCTAGCGGCGAGGTCTCCATGAAGAGAAGTTTTCTCCCGAACCACCTACTAACTCTTGACGCGCACTGGTAGGAAAATTGTATTGACGGGTGGGCTTTAGGTTTTATAGGATTGAAGAAGTGAAAAGGAGCCACCTTTAAGCTGGTCCGGCGAGGCTGGCAAGGGGTAAAAAGGTAAAGCGCGAGCGATGGCGTTAGTTCTTGAAGCGATACCTGCATGCCCGAAGGTGGCAAGCAGGTTTTTTTGTGCCGGCAAAGGTGGTGGAATATTTGGTTCTCCGCGATAAGGCTCAGATTCTGGATGCTGAGGGTATGCGCCGTATCCTGACGCGCATGGCGCACGAGATTCTGGAGCGTAATAAGGGGGTGGAAAATCTGGCGCTGGTGGGCATCCGCCGCCGGGGCGTGCCCCTGGCGCGACGCCTGGCCTCTTTGATCCGCGAAATAGAGGGTCAAAGCGTGCCGGTGGGAGCTCTGGATATAACGCTATACCGCGACGATCTCACTCAACTTAGCTATCAGCCCATCGTTTACCGCACTGAGATCGATTTCCCCGTAACCGGCAAGCGCATTATATTGGTGGACGATGTGCTATATACCGGAAGAACGGTGCGTGCAGCGCTGGATGCCCTTATGGATCTGGGACGGCCGAGCAGCATACAGCTGGCGGTGCTAATCGATCGCGGGCACCGCGAGCTCCCTATTCGCGCCGATTACGTAGGTAAAAACGTGCCTACCTCGCGCAAGGAGGTGGTGGCAGTGTCGGTGAAGGAATTGGACGGTGAGGATCGGGTGGTAATTAGACTGAAGGAAGACTGAAGCTTCTTTAAGGGATCCGGCGAGGCCGGCAAGGGGGATAAGTGATACCCGCCTGCTTAGTTCAAGCGCCTCGGCCGGCCGCCGAGGCTTTAATCTGGGGACGGTGAAGGGCTAAATGTGGCTTAGAGGCAAGGACCTTTTAGGATTAGCCGAGCTCAGTGCGGAGGAGATAGAGGCTATAATCGAACAGGCCGAAGCTATGCACGAGGTGCTGAAACGAACAATAAAGAAGGTGCCGACGTTGCGGGGGCGGGTAGTGGTGAACCTTTTCTACGAACCCAGCACTCGCACCCGCTTTTCTTTCGAGTTGGCAGCCAAATATTTGAGCGCGGAAACGGTTTCGCTGGCTGCTGGCAGCAGCAGCGTAATCAAGGGAGAAAGCCTGCTAGACACAGCTTTAACGATAGAAGCTTTAGGGGCGGATGTGGTGGTGCTCCGCCACCCCTCAGCCGGAGCTCCTGCTCTTCTGGCTCGCCATTTACGTGCGGCGGTGATCAATGCGGGAGACGGGATGCACGAGCACCCCACCCAAGCCTTGCTCGACCTCTTCACAGTAAAGCAGCGCAAAGGGCACCTGGAAGGGCTTACGGTGACCATAGTGGGAGACATCTTGCACAGCCGCGTGGCTCGTTCCAATTTATGGGGCTTTACCAAACTGGGGGCTAAAGTGCGCGTTTGTGGTCCACCTACTCTCATTCCTCCCGGCATCGAGAGGTTGGGAGCCGAGGTTTATAGCCGGCTTGAGGAGGCTTTGGTAGGAGCCGATGTGGTATATGTTTTACGCCTACAGCGGGAGAGGTTTGCTGAGCGGCTTATGATCCCGGGGCCGCGTGAATATGCCCGGCTTTATGGTCTTACTCTGGATCGGCTGCGCCTGGCTCAGCCCGATGCCTTGGTCATGCATCCCGGTCCTGTAAATCGGGGCCTGGAAATAGCCGCGGAGGTAGCTGAACTCCCTCAGGCCACCATCCAGAACCAGGTTACCAACGGGGTAGCAGTGCGGATGGCCTGTCTTTATCTCTTGATGGGGAGGAGAGAAGCGTGAAAGCTATTCTCTTCCGGTCGGGTACGCTGGTGGACCCGCTGGGGGAAAAGGTGTGGGAAGCAGATCTGCTGGTCGAGGACGGAAGGATCAAGGGCATCTCCAAGGGACTGGCTTCGCCTCGCGGGGCTCAGGTCATTAACGTTAGCGGTTGCCTTATCTTTCCGGGCTGCGTGGACGTGCACGTGCATTTGCGCGAACCAGGAGGAGAACATAAGGAGACCATTGCCACAGGTGTGCGAGCGGCGGTGCGGGGAGGGTTTGTGGCCGTGGCGGCCATGCCCAACACTTCTCCGGTGGCGGATAATGCAGCGGTGGTGGGCTATGTGGCGGCTCGTGGTCGGGAGGAGGGTTGGAGCCGGGTCCTGCCGATAGGAGCTCTTTCGCGGGGGAGCCAGGGTGAGGAGTTGGCTCCGCTGGAGGAAATGTGGCGTGCTGGAGCGGTGGCTTTCTCGGATGACGGGCACTGGCTGGCTAACGCCCAACTTATGCGCCGGGCTATGGAATACGCCCAGATGCTTGGGGTGCCGGTGATATCGCACTGTGAGGAGTCCGAACTTACCCGGGGAGGGGTTATGAACGAGGGGATCACGGCAACGAGGCTCGGGCTGCGGGGGATGCCGGCGGCGGCGGAGGAGATAGCGGTAGCGCGCGACCTCGTTCTGGCCGAGTTGACCGGCTGCCACTTGCATGTGGCCCATGTGAGCACGGCTGGCGTGGTGCGCCTGTTGCGCGAAGCCCGTTCCCGCGGCCTTTCGGTATCGGCGGAAGTGACGCCGCATCACCTAATCTTAACTGAGGAAGCGGTGCAAGGTTACGATACCAATGCCAAGGTAAATCCGCCTCTACGCACGCAGGCCGATGTGGAGGTCCTGCTGGAGGCTTTGGCTGATGGTACCATTGCGATCGTCGCCACCGACCACGCTCCTCACGCCCGGGAGGAAAAAGAGACGGAATTCGACCAGGCCCCGTTCGGCATCTCCGGTTTGGAGACGGCTATCCCCCTGATATTTACCGAGTTGGTTCATAAAGGAATTATTGGTCTAACTCAGGCGGCTGCGAGGTTGAGCCTCGCGCCACGCCGCCTTCTGGGGCTTCCGGGAGGGAGTTTGGCGGAGGGGGAGCCGGCCGAATTGACGGTAATCGACCCCGAACGCGAAGAGGTGGTGGATCCGGCTAACTTTGCCTCTAAGGGCCGCAACACCCCTTTCGCCGGTTGGCGGCTCAAAGGGTGGCCAGTGGGGGTCTTGCTGCGGGATAGATGGTGCTTAGTGCGTGAACTTCCTGGTGCGGGGCGAGAAGAAATTTAGTTGGGTGAGGGTGGTAAAGTGCAGGCTTGGCTAGCGTTAGAGGACGGTACGATTTTTTCCGGTTATGCTTTTGGCGCTCGGGGGGAGGTGCAGGGGGAGGTGGTGTTCGCCACGGGGATGACCGGGTATCAGGAGGTATTGACCGACCCCTCCTATTGCGGCCAGATTGTGGTGCTTACTTACCCCCTGGTGGGCAATTACGGGGTTAATCCCGAGGATAGCGAGGCCAATCGCATATGGGTTCGGGGTCTGGTAGCACGGCAATACTGTCCTACCCCTTGCAGCTGGCGGCTCACTTCCCGGCTGGGAGAGTTTCTCCAGACTTACGGTGTCCCGGGTGTTGAGGGGATTGACACGCGCGCTTTGACCCGGCGCTTGCGGGAGCAGGGGGCCATGCGAGGAGTGCTTTCAACGGAGGACGGCGATCCGGAAAGCCTGGTGGCCAAGGCTCGCTCGGCTCCCAGCGTGAGCGAAGAGGATCTGGTGGAGGAAGTGGCCACCGCTACTGCTTATACCATTCCTGGAGAGGGGCCGCGGGTGGTGGTGGTGGACTTTGGGGTAAAGCAGAGCATCCTGCGCGAGTTGCAGGAGCGGGGTTGCGAGCTCCTGGTGCTCCCACCTTCTACGCCGGCTCGAGAGATTCTGGCGTTGGAGCCCCAGGGCGTGCTTCTTTCTAACGGGCCAGGGGATCCCACTAAGTTACTATCCACCGCGCCCACGGTTCGCGAGCTCTTGGGCCGTGTCCCCATGATGGGCATTTGCCTGGGGCATCAAGTGGCGGCTCTAGCGATGGGAGCTCGGGCTTTTAAGCTCAAATTTGGGCATCACGGGGTTAATCATCCGGTGAAGGAACTGGCTACTGGAAAGGTCTTCATAACCTCTCATAACCATGGTTTCGCTGTGGACCCTGACACTTTGCCGCCTGAGCTCCAGGTTTCTTATATCAGTCTCAATGACGGCACGGTAGAGGGACTGGAGCACCGTTCCAAGCTCTTTTTCTCCGTGCAGTTTCATCCTGAAGGTGGGCCCGGCCCCCGGGATGCTGCTTTCATCTTTGACCACTTCCTCAATCTTATACAGGAAAATGCGGGGCGATGAGGGATATGCCACGAAGGAAAGACCTGAAGAAAATCATGGTGATAGGTTCCGGTCCCATTATCATCGGGCAAGCGGCCGAGTTTGATTACTCCGGAACTCAGGCTTGTCGCGCCCTACGCGAAGAAGGGTTGGAAGTGGTATTGGTTAACTCCAACCCGGCCACCATCATGACCGACCCTCATATAGCCGACCGGGTGTACATAGAACCCCTGACCCCGGAGTTTGTGGCTAAGGTGCTGGCGAAAGAGCGCCCGGATGGCCTTCTCCCCACCTTGGGTGGGCAAACGGGCCTAAACCTGGCGGTGGAGCTGGGGCGCATGGGGGTGCTGGAGGAGTTGGGGGTAGAGCTCCTGGGTACTCCCCTAGCCACCATCGAAAAAGCCGAGGATCGGGAGCTCTTCAAGGAAACCATGCGCCTCATTGGCGAGCCCATCCCGGAGAGTCGCATCGTCTCCCATTTGGAGGAAGCTGTGGCCTTCGCTCAGGAAATAGGTTTCCCGGTGGTGGTGCGGCCTGCTTACACCCTAGGAGGCACCGGGGGTGGCATTGCCAGGGGCGAAGAAGAGTTGATCGAGATAGCCACCAGGGGGCTAAAGCACAGCCTGATTAGCCAGATCCTGGTGGAGCAGTCGGTCTCTGGGTGGAAAGAAGTGGAATTCGAGGTGATGCGGGATGGGGAAGACAATTGCATCACCATCTGTTGCATGGAAAACTTCGATCCCATGGGGATTCACACCGGAGATAGCATTGTGGTGGCTCCCTCCCAGACCCTGAGCGATAAAGAATACCAGATGTTACGGCGGGCGGCTATTAAAATCATTCGCGCCTTGGGAGTGCAGGGGGGGTGTAACATTCAATTCGCGCTGGACCCAGCCAGTCTCCGCTATTATGTCATCGAAGTCAATCCTCGGGTCTCACGCTCCTCAGCCCTGGCCTCCAAGGCTACCGGTTACCCCATAGCTAAAGTGGCAGCCAAAATCGCGGTGGGGTTGCGTCTCGACGAGATCAAAAACGCGGTTACTGGTAAAACCAACGCCTGCTTTGAACCCTCCATCGACTACGTGGTGGTTAAGTTTCCCCGCTGGCCTTTCGATAAGTTCGCCTTGGCCAACCGGGTGCTAGGGACCCAGATGAAGTCTACCGGTGAGGTGATGGCCATTGGCCGCACCTTTGAAGAGGCGCTATTGAAGGCTGTGCGCTCGCTGGAGATAGGTTTGCACGGTCTGGTACTGCCGGAGGCCGAGCGTTTTTCCGACATGCAGATTGAAGCCAAATTGGAAAGCCCCACTGATGAGCGTGTATTCGTGGTAGCCGAGGCTCTGCGCCGTGGCTACCCGGTATCCAAAGTAGCTGCGCTTTCGGCCATCAATCCTTGGTTTCTGGAGTGCATTAAGCGCTTGGTAGAAATGGAAGAGGAATTGCGCCGTTTGGGCCCCGATATCGACGCCGCGGCCTTGCGACGGGCTAAAACGCTAGGCTTTTCCGATCGAACCATAGCGGAGTTTACCGGTCTTCAGGAAAAGGTGGTGCGGGAGCGGCGCCAGAGCTGGGGGCTACGGCCGGTTTACAAGATGGTGGACACCTGCGCCGCCGAGTTCGAGGCGGCTACCCCTTACTACTATTCTACTTATGAGCAAGAAGACGAGGCTTCGCCCCTGAGCGGGCGCAAGATGGTGGTACTAGGTTCTGGTCCCATCCGCATCGGCCAAGGGATAGAATTCGATTATTGTTCGGTGCATTGCGTCTGGGCTTTACGCGAAGAGGGTATCCGAGCCATCATTATCAATAATAATCCCGAAACCGTTTCTACCGATTTCGATACGGCCGACCGCCTCTATTTCGAGCCCCTGGTGGCTGAGGACGTGCTTAATGTTTTAGAGAAAGAGCGGCCAGAGGGGGTGCTGGTGCAATTTGGTGGTCAGACAGCTATCAATCTGGCCCGGCCTCTGGAGGAGGGGGGGTTTCGCGTGCTGGGGACCTCGGTGGAGGACATCGACCGGGCCGAGGATCGCGAAAGGTTCGATCAGGTGCTGGAGCAAGAAGGCATTCCCCGGCCTCCGGGAGGAGCAGCCAAGTCGCTGGAAGAGGCTCTGGTGGTGGCCGAAAGGGTGGGTTTCCCCGTTTTGGTGCGTCCCTCTTACGTACTGGGCGGGCGGGCTATGGAGATAGTGTATAACCGGGAAGAGCTGGAAGAATACATGCGCTTCGCTGTCCGGGTAAGTCCCGAGCACCCTGTTTTGGTTGACAAGTATATTTTCGGTAAAGAAGTGGAAGTAGATGCCATCAGCGACGGGGAAGAAGTGCTGATACCCGGGGTGATGGAGCATATCGAGCGGGCCGGTATCCACTCTGGGGATAGTATCGCCGTTTACCCGCCGCGCACGCTGAGCGATGCGGTGACGGAGCAGGTGGTAGCCTACACCGGAGCTCTGGCGCGGGCGCTTCGCATCAAGGGTCTATTGAACATCCAATACGTGGTGGATGGCGAAGGGAAAGTTTATGTGCTGGAAGTGAATCCCCGGGCCAGCCGCACCGTCCCCTATCTTAGCAAGATCACCGCGGTTCCTATGATCCGGCTGGCGGTTAAGGTGATCCTAGGGCAGAAATTGCGCCAATTAGGTTACGGTACCGGACTCTATAAAAACGGTCGTTATTTCGGCATCAAGGTTCCGGTGTTCTCCTTCGCCAAGCTGCTGGATGTGGACATCAGTCTGGGACCGGAGATGAAGTCCACCGGTGAGGTGATGGGGGTGGCGGAAGATTTCGCTGCTGCTCTTTACAAGGGGTGCGTGGCGGCAGGCTACGCTTTTCCGGAGGAAGGGGCAGTGCTGGTTACCGTCTCTGACCGCGATAAGGAAGAGGCGCTGCACCTGGTGAGGGAGTTGGTGCAGTTGGGCTTCAGGATCTTAGCCACTTCAGGCACGGCTCGCCTTCTGGCTGCGGCGGGGCTACCGGTGGAGCAGGTGCGTAAGTTGCACGAGGGTTCGCCCAATATCCTGGATCTTTTACGGGAGGGAAAGATCCAGATGGTGCTTAACACTCTCACCAAGGGGAGGCGGCCGGAGCGGGAAGGTTTTCGCATCCGGCGTGCGGCGGTGGAGTTAGGCATCCCATGCATCACTTCGCTGGACACGATGCGAGCAGTGGTAGAAGTGATACGGGCACGCCGCGAGGGAATCCGCCTGCCAGTGCTTTCGTTGCAGGAGTATAGGGAGGAAAACGAAGTATGATTCACGAAGCCGAAATCCTGGGTCAGCGCTGTTTGGCACCCGGTGTTTACCGCTTGGAACTCTTCGCGCCTGCCGTGGCGGAACAGGCTCGTCCTGGCCAGTTTTTGATGGTGCGGACTAGCATTTCTCTGGACCCTTTTCTCCGTCGCCCCTTAAGCATCAACTCTGTGGACAGGAGGAGAGGGGCGGTGACTCTGCTTTACCGAGTGCTGGGACGAGGGACCAGGCTCCTGGCTGAGCGCCGGCTGGGGAGAAGGCTCAATGTGGTAGGGCCTTTGGGCCGGGGGTTCACCGTGCCAGTTTCCGGAACGGTAGTGTTGGTGGCTGGCGGTCTTGGTATCGCACCCCTCTTTTTCTTAGCCAAGGTTTGCTGCCGGCAAGGTAACGAGGTGCTGCTGTTTTACGGCGCGCGCTGTTCCCGCGAATTAGTGTTGCGGCGGGAATTGGAAGCGATGGGAGTGCGGCTTTCCCTGGCTACCGAGGATGGTTCGGCAGGAGAACAGGGCACGGTGGTGGAGTTGGTGCGACGCAAGGGGCTGCCGCCCGGAGTAGTCTGCGCTGCTGGACCTCCTCCCATGCTCCGAGCACTGGCCGCCTTCCTGCAGGATATGGGTCGCGAAGCGGAATTTTCTTTGGAGGAGCGCATGGGCTGTGGGGTAGGGGCTTGTCGCGGCTGCGTGGTTAAGGTGCGAACGGCCGAGGGCTTTGCGTACCAGAGGGTATGCGCCGACGGTCCGGTCTTCCGGGCAGCGACGGTGGTGTGGGAATGAGCCAACTCCGCCTCTCGGTGCCGTTAGGGCCTCACCTCACGCTGAAAAACCCGCTGGTGACCGCTTCGGGGACTTTTGGTTTCGGCTTGGAGTACGCCGCTTTTGGTGATCTGGCCGCTTTGGGGGCGGTGGTCATTAAAAGCGTGACTCGTTATCCCCGACCGGGCAATCCTCCTCCCCGGATAGTGGAGACGCCGGCAGGTTTGCTCAACAGCATTGGCTTAGAGAATCCCGGGGTCGATAAGGCGGTGGCGGAGCTCCTACCCGCCCTCCAGGATACCGGCGCCACCATCATCGGTAGCGTGGCAGGGGAGACGGTGGAAGATTACGTTGAAGTGGCCAATCGTCTGGCAGCGGCGGGGGTAGCAGCGGTGGAACTCAACCTGTCCTGCCCCAATGTGGGTACGGGTACCCTCTTTGGCCAAGACCCTGAGCTTACCCGAGAGGTTACCCGCGCCGTGCGCCGAGCTCTGGGCGAGTCCTTCCCTTTGCTGGTTAAACTGGGAGTGCTGGGAAACGATTTACTGGCCGTGGCTCGGGCAGCGGTGGAGGGAGGCGCTACCGGCCTTTCCCTCATCAACACTTTGCCCGGCTTGGCGGTGGATATAAAGCGTCGGTCCTTGCTCTTGGGTCGCGGTACCGGGGGGTTATCGGGGCCCGCCATACGTCCGGTAGCGCTATGGGCGGTGTGGCAGGTTTACCGTGAGCTCCGGGTTCCTATAGTGGGTATCGGAGGGGTGGTCGATGTGGAGGACGTGCTGGCCTTTATCCTTTGCGGGGCGCAGGCGGTGGCGGTGGGGAGCGGTACCCTGGCTTCTCCCCGGTTGGTGTGGGACTTGCTAGAAGGGTTGAAGCGCTATCTGCACCAGGAAGGAGTGGAGGACGTACGGGAGTTGATCGGGCAAGTAGCCGACCGATAAGGCGCCCCGGATTGCTGGTGGCGTTGGATCTGGAGGATTGGTCCCGCGCGCGGGAACTGGCGGAGCTCCTGGCTCCGGTGGTGGATGGTTTCAAAGTGGGGATGCGGCTTTTTTACCGGGTGGGTCCGGCGGTTTGGGATTACCTGCGGGGTAAGGCGGAAATTCTTTTCGCCGACCTGAAGCTGCACGATATCCCCAGCACGGTGGCCGGGGGAGTGAGAGCTCTGGTGGCGTCCGGGGTAAACTTGCTCAACGTGCACGCAGCCGGTGGGAGTGAAATGCTACGGGCCGCGCGAGAAGCGGCTCAAGAAGAGGCTGAGCGCCAGGGGTATCCCCGCCCCTGGCTGGTGGCGGTGACGGTGCTTACCAGTCTGGACGAGGTGGCCCTGCGAAGGGAGCTCGGTGTACCCGAACCGTTAGCGGAAAGGGTGCTGGCCTGGGCCCGCCTGGCGCAAGGCTGCGGGTTGGATGGGGTGGTAGCCTCTCCCCGGGAGGCGGCTTTGCTCCGCCGCGAGCTGGGAGAAGATTTTCTCCTGGTAACGCCTGGAATCCGGCCAACGGGCTGCCTAGCTGAGGATCAAAAACGCACCGCTACAGTGACCGAGGCTTTGAGCCTGGGGGCCGATTGGTTGGTGGTGGGGCGACCTATTCTGAACGCTTCCGATCCCCTAGCTGCGGCTTTATCCATAAGAAGGGAAATGGAGGGGAATGGGTCGTGCGCGAAGAAGAAGTAAAGGAATTGTTGGAGCGAACCGGGGCCTGGCGCCGGGGGCATTTTATCCTTTCCTCCGGGCTTCACAGCGACATTTACATTCAATGCGCTTTGGTGCTGCAGTACCCGGAACACGCCACCCGGCTGGGAGCAGCTCTGGCAGAGATGCTATCCGACCTGTCGGCGGAGGTTGTGATCGCGCCGGCGTTGGGCGGGATCTTGGTGGCGCACGAAGTTGCCCGCGCCTTAGGGGTTCGCTCCCTCTTCACCGAGCGGGTGGGAGGGAAGATGGAGTTGCGCCGGGGATTTGTGCTCCGGACGGGCGAGAGGGCCCTGGTGGTGGAGGACGTGGTCACCACCGGGGGATCGGTCGAGGAGGTAGCTAAAGTGGTGCGCGAGTGGGGAGCTGACGTGGTAGGTTTCGGAGCGCTGGTGGATCGCAGCCAGCGACCGCTGCCTTTTACTCTGCCGTTCCGATCTCTGCTACGCGCGCCGGTCAGGGCATGGGAACCCTCTGTTTGCCCCTTGTGCCGGGAGGGGATTCCGACCACCAAACCCGGAAGCCGGGGGCTTTAGCAGCCATGACTGTTCGGGTTCCCGCCCCGCAACTGGCCTTGGTTAGCGCCTGGTGGGCGCGGGAGTTGGGTGTAGAACCGGCGCTGATTCGCATATTGCTCCAGCGAGGCGTCAAGACGCTGGAAGAAGCGGAGTTTTTTTTGCGCGGGAGTCTGAGTCAACTCCCTCCACCGCTGGCTATGCGAGACATGGAGCGGGCCGTGGCGCGCCTGCGAGCGGCTGTGGCCGCAGGGGAAAAGGTGCTGGTGTGGGGTGACTACGATGCCGACGGCGTGACGGCCACCGTGCTTCTGGTTACCGCCTTGCGCCGTTTGGGGTTGGAAGAGGTCTCCTACCATTTGCCCACCCGCGCCGAGGGATACGGGTTGCAGGCGGAGCTCTTGCGGAGGGTGCGGGAGCAGGGGGTAAGCCTGGTGGTCACCGTAGATTGCGGGGTGCAGGCGCATGAGGAAGCTCAGATTTGCTGCGAGATGGGCCTCGATTTACTCATCACCGACCACCATGAGCCTCCCGAAGAGCTTCCCAGAGCACAAGCCTTGATCAATCCTCGCCGCAGAGATTGCGCTTATCCTTTCAAGGAACTCGCGGGCGTAGGGGTAGCCTACAAACTAGCCAGCGCTTTGCTGCCGGACATGGCCCCGGAGGGCCTGGATCTAGTGGCCCTAGGAACGGTGGCCGATGTTATGCCTCTTCTGGGTGAAAACCGGGTTCTGGTCAAGGAAGGCTTGCGCCGCTTGAATAGCTCCCCAGTGCGCCCGGGGATCGCGGCCTTGCTGAAGGTGGCAGGGGTCGCCCAACCAGCCTCGGTTCGCACCCTAAGCCACGTGTTGGCTCCACGGCTCAACGCCGCTGGTAGAATTGGCGATCCTGACGTGGCGGCTCGTTGCCTTCTTGCCGGACAAGAGGAGGCCAATGAATGGGCCCGCCGCCTGGAAGAGTTAAATCGGGTTCGTCAGCAGCAGGAGAACGCGGTGCTGGCGGAAGCCATTCAGTTAGTCGAAGCTTCCCACCAAGCCGCGACTCCAATCCTGCTGGTGGACGGAGAGAACTGGCCCCCGGGCTTAACCGGGCTGGTGGCCCAGCGGCTGCATTCTCTTTACCGGCTCCCGGCCTTCGTGGTGGCTTGGGAAGGAGATACGGGAAGAGGCTCGGGAAGGGCGCCGGAAACGTTTCACGTCTTTCGCGCTTTGAGTCAGGTCGCTCCTCACCTGCTGGATTACGGCGGCCACGCTGGGGCGGCTGGTTTCGCCGTGTCCCGGTCCGCCTGGCCTAAGGTGGTCGAGGCGCTACGCCGATACGCGTCTGCCCTTCCTGCCCAAACTCAGCCGGCGGAACCAGAGGCCGACCTAGAGCTAACGCTAGAAGAGTTGACGACGCGGTTGGTGCAGGATTTGCGCCTGTTGGAACCGTACGGGCCGGGCAATCCACCTCCCCGCCTGCTGGCCCGCCGGGTAGAGTTATTGGAAGCTCGGCGCGTGGGGCGCGAGAACGAGCATTTGCGGCTGCGCCTGCGCCAGGGCGGGGCGATCCGCGAGGGGATTGCTTTCGGTCAGGGGGGGAAGGAGCTCCCTCGCTGGCTCGATCTGGTGTTTGAGCCTTCCATCAACGAACTCACCGGTGCTCCGGAGCTCAAGGTCTTGGAGTGCTGGCCTGCCTCCGGTTCCGCTCTTCCCGCTCCACCCTCCGAGCAGGTGCTGCTGCATCGAGCAGCCGTCACACTGGCTTTGCCCTTCGATGCTCATCTTCCGGAAGCGCAACCAGCTTTGCCCCGACAGGTTTACCAGCGTGGGGTGCTGGTGGATTGGCGGAACCATCCCCAGCGCTGGGAACAATTATTGGAATTGCTCCAAGAGCCGGCGGCTGTGGTAGTGGCGACCCCCGCTCGGGCCTGCGAAGTGGCTGCTCGCCTCTCCCTGTTGCTGCCCGGGCGTGCGGGAGAAATTTTTCTTTTTCACGCCGGCTTGAGTTCCTGCAAGAATTTGCTGGTTCAGTTAGCCCGCGATGGCTGTCTCCCGGTGCTGGTCACTACTCCAGCGTTAGGGGGGAGGTTCGCGCCGGAAAGGAATGTTATTCTTTTCGATCTCCTCTTTTCCCGCGAGCAATGGGATTGGTTGCGGCGTTCCGGAGGAAAGCGGCTGGTACTTCTCTACGGGGACCAGGATCGAGAGTCGGCGAGGCGGCGTCTTCAACTGCTGGCTCTTCCTCGCTCCGCTCTGTTGTCTTTCTACCGTTTTCTGCGGGAAAAGGCCGGAGCCCAGGGAGAATTGCGGCTGAAGCGGGAAGAGGCCCTGCTTCAACTTCGTCGCATGGGCCTTCTCAGCCCGGGCCAGGAGACGCTTCGAGTCGGCTTGCAAATCTTATCCGAGCTCGGCCTGGTGCAATTGCTGACCAATGGAGATCGCGACTGGCGCATACGGCTGCAAAAACCGCCCAGGCGGCGTTTTCTCTCCCAGGCTCCCACTTTCACTTCGCACCATGCCTGGAAGCGCCAGGTGCTTTTAGAGCAGCGCCGTTTCTTGGAAGCCTCTGCCGAGGAGCTAAAGGAATTCTTTCATTGCGCCGCTGTGGAAGAGTTCTAACCATTCCCTATCTCTGTCCACCTAAGAGTAATTCCCGCCATCCGGATTCAAGTTTTTTCGCCGTCGAAGAAAGTCGGTCTTGTGCGTTTACAAATTTTTAATTAGCTTCCCACCCTGAGCTAATAAGGGCTTAACCTGGCCTTATTAGACTGAGAGCACCAAAACTTTTCGGGGGAGTTGGTTTAAGGGATGCTGTGGTGCTCGGGTGTTCGCAAACGTAGATGGGCGGAGTGGGGATTGTTCTTTTTCCTGCTGGCTTTTCTTCTAACCCCTGTCTCCTCCTGGGCAGAGGAAAGGCGACTCGAACTTCCCACTCAGGTGGGGAAAGTGCTGCCCGACAACTGGCTCTTGAGCCCGGCGGGCGTGCAGGTGAAAGTGGGCAACCTTCCTACTAACGCGGCTTTGACACCTGACGGACGCTACTTGGCGGTAGTTAATACCGGATGCAGCCCTAAAGATCAGGAAATTTCCATTATCGACTTGGTGAAGAAGCAAAAGGTGGGGAGTTCCCTGGTACCAGCCTGCTTCATCGGCGTGGCCTTCAGCCCCGACGGGAAAAAGCTGCTGGTCAGCGGGGGAAATGACAACAAGCTCTACCTTTTCGCCTTCAATGCCGGCCAACTGCGTCTCGAAGGTGCGATCCCGGTCGCCGGTTACCCCGCGGGTCTAACCTGGCTGCCCGATGGCCGGGTGGCGGTGGCCCAGAACCTGCTCGATCAGGTGGCGCTGGTGGATCCGAGCCGGAAACAGGTGGTGGGAGAGATAAGGGTGGGGCGCTACCCTTACTGGGTGACTGCCTCTTTGGATGGCCGCGCTATTTATGTTAGCAACTGGGGTGCGGACAGCGTCTCTGTCATCGACCTTCAAAGCCAGAAAGAAGCGAATCGGATCGCGGTGGGGAAGCTGCCGGAGGCCCTCCTCCTTTCTCCGGATGGCCGTCTGCTCTTCGTTGCCAACACCAATAGCGACAACGTGATGGTGATCGACACCACCAGCAACCGGGTGCTACGCACTGTGGACCTGCATTTTCAGGGGTTACCCAGCGGGGCGGCTCCCACCGGACTGGCCCTTTCACCTCAAGGGGAGCGGCTGTACGTTTCGCTGGCCGGAGTCAACGCGGTAGCAGTGGTGGATCTTGCTTCGGACCGGGTAATGGGGTACATTCCCACCGCTTGGTATCCCACCGGCGTGCTCTACAATCCCGCGCTCCAGCAACTGCTGGTGCTAAACGGCAAAGGGATGGGCGTGGGGCCCAACCCCGACGGTCCCAAGCCAGGCACCAACGCACCCAATCAGAGTCAGTACATTTACGACATGATTACTGGCACCGTATCCATCCTCGCCCCTCCCGATGCCAGGGACCTGGCCCAGATGACCGAGCGAGTCTATTCCAATGCTCTTAGCGGACCCGCGGCCAGTGCCAGCAAGGCGCAGGGGGAAAGCAAGAACCCCATTCCTGCGTGCGTGGGGGGGAAGAGCCCCATCAAGCATGTCTTCTTCATTGTGCGCGAAAACCGCACTTACGATCAGGTGCTAGGCGACTTGCCCGGAGCTAACGGTGATGCTTCTCTGGTGCTCTTCGGGCAACCCATCACCCCTAACGCTCACGCGCTGTCCCGAGATTTTCTTACCCTAGATAACTTCTACGCTGACTCGGAAGTCTCGGTGCAGGGACATGCCTGGACTACGGGGGCCTATTCCACCGATTACGTGGAAAAGAACACCCCGCTTCTGTATTCCGGTCGCTACCCCCATTACGATGGTGGGGTGGTGCCCATCACCTATCCTCCCAACGGCTACATCTGGAAACATCTGGAGGAGCGGCACCTCCCCTTTAAGATTTACGGGGAGAATTACTACCTGCACAGCGGCCTTTACTATGTCTTGTGCCGGGTCCTGGGCCCGGACGATCCTCTCACCCAGAACTACTACCAGTTTTTGCGCCGAGCGGACGGTCGCAACGTGACTGGCATCATGGGCCGTTTCTATTACCGCTTTAAAGCGTACGCCGATCACCAGACTCCGGACGAACTGGAGCGGATGCTAAGCCAGGACCCGCAACTACGCAACGATCTTTCGGAGATTCTCACCGGCGGCCAGGAATTGTCCCGGCGGATGGCCCAAAATCCGGAACTGATGCGGGCGGTGGCCCATTATCTCAGCCACTATCAGTTTGATTACATGGGTTGGGATCTAAAATATCCGGATACCGATCGGGCCCGAGTTTTCATGCGGGAGTTCGATCGGGAAGTGGCTTCCGGCCAAGTTCCCGCTTTCACCTATATCTGGCTGCCCAACGACCATACCGCTGGTTTAAAGCCGGGTTTTCTCACCCCTCAAGAATTGGTGGCGCAGAATGATTTGGCTTTGGGGCAGATAGTGGAAAAAATCTCGCACAGCCCGGTATGGCGCGATAGCGCTATCTTCGTCGTCGAGGACGATGCCCAGAACGGTTGCGACCACGTGGATGCCCATCGCACGGTGGGTTTGGTGATAAGCCCCTACGCCAAGCGGGGGGCGGTGATTTCCACCCACTACGATCAGGCCAGCATGTTGCGGACGATGGAACTCATCTTGGGACTGCCGCCCATGAGCATGTACGATGCGGCGGCGCTTCCCATGTTTGACTGCTTTACCAGTCACCCCGATTTTCGCCCTTATCGCGCTTTGGGTCCCGCGGTTCGGCCCTACGGAGAAAAGTGGCTTTGCCAGTTTACCTTGGGCGAAAAGGGCTATTGGAACTGGCGGGAGTTGAAGCAGATACCTACCGATATTACTCCCGATCTTTGCCAGGGAAGGGTTTATGTGCCTCTGCGTTATTTGCTAGAGGGGTTGGGGATGCCGGCGGACCGGATTAATTGGAACCCTAGCGATGGGACAGTGACCGTGAATAGCGACCGTGGCCTTTTGCGTTTTGCCATTGGTAGCCCGGTAATAGAAGTGGGGGGCCAGCAGCGCGATATGGGTGCGGCTCCTTTCCTCGCTCCTCCGGGCAGGCTAGAAGTGCCGGTGCGTTGCTTGACCGAAACGCTGGGCTACCAGGTGCACTGGGAGCCGGAATCGGGGGGGGTAGTGATTAGCGATCCGGCTGGTCACCGAGTCCCACTTGCCGGAAGCTACTTCAAAGCTAGCCCTGCGGCTTTAGAGAGACTCTCCGGCTTATCCCAGCGGCTGGACTTTTCCCAGGCCGATTTCCCTAGCGAGGAATTGGATCAGCTCCTCAACCGCATTCTGTGGGAAAGCCTCAAGGGTACCTCCTACTAGAGGCCGCCGGGAAAGCCCACTCTTGAAAGGAGGGGGAGGTCACAACTTCAGAGCGCCTTATTTGGCGGAAGCGATTCGACGAAAGCGAGATAGCTGGAGCATCCGGGTGCCGATCGGCACCCGGATGCCGTTTCCAGGGCTTCGCCTGGGCGTTGTGCCCTATGCCACTCCCTCCTGGCGGACGCTGCCAGGGTTTTTCTTTAACCGCTGGCGCTGGTATAAGGCTGGTTCAGCTGCGGGTGGTGGGGCGATTTGTTGTATAATTGAGTAGTGGTGAGAATCATGAAAGATTATGAGGATCTTCTGCGCTATGTTCAGAGCTACAACCCGGGCGTGGACGCTGCTCTGCTCCAGCGGGCTTACGCTTTCGCGCAAGCCAGGCATGAGGGGCAGTGCCGTCATTCGGGCGATCCTTTTTTTTCGCATCCCCTGGCGGTGGCGCGGATATTGGCGGAGCTCGAGTTGGATACCGAGACCATAGCCGCTGGAATTTTGCACGACGTAGTGGAGGATACGGATACCAGTCTGGAAGAAGTTGAGCGCGAGTTTGGTCCAGAGATAGCTTCTCTGGTAGATGGGGTGACTAAGCTTTCGCGCTTGCAATTTCGTTCGCGCGAGGAGCAGCAGGCGGAGAACCTACGGAAGATGTTCGTGGCCATGGCGCGCGACGTACGGGTGGTATTGATCAAGTTGGCCGATCGGCTTCATAACCTTCGAACTTTGGAATACTTGCCCCCAGAGAAGCAGCAAGCCATAGCTCAGGAATCGCTGGAGATTTTTGCTCCTTTAGCGCACCGTTTGGGCATTTATCGTCTGAAATGGGAGTTGGAAGATTTGGCTTTTCGCTACCTGGAGCCGGAGCGCTATCGGGAGTTGGCGGCCAAAGTGGCCAAGACCCGTCTGGCCCGGGAAGAATACACCCGTCGGGTGATTGCTATTCTGCAGCAGCGCTTGGAGGAGGCAGGTTTGAAGGCCGAGTTAGCCGGGCGGCCCAAAAATCTGTATAGCATTTATCAAAAGATGTTGCGCGACGGTAAAGAGTATAGCGAGATTTTTGACCGCACTGGTATCCGGGCGCTGGTGGACACGGTGCGCGATTGCTACGCCGTGCTAGGAGTGGTGCACACCCTATGGAAGCCGGTCCCCGGGCGCTTTAAGGATTATATCGCCATGCCCAAGGAGAATATGTACCAGTCGCTTCACACCACCGTGATCGGCCCCCAGGGGGAGCCGGTGGAGGTGCAGATTCGCACTTACGAGATGCACCGAACGGCGGAGTACGGCATAGCTGCTCATTGGCGATACAAGGAGGGGCAGTCGCGCGACGAGCAGTTGGAAGCCCGCTTTGCCTGGCTGCGCGAGCTCTTAGAGTGGGTCCAGGAGATGCGCGATGCCAGGGAGTTTATGGAGCATCTCAAGGTCGATATTTTTTCGGACGTGGTCTTTGTTTTTACTCCCAAAGGGGATGTGGTGGAGCTTCCCAGCGGAGCGGTGCCTCTCGATTTCGCTTACCGCATTCACACCGAGGTGGGTCACCGGTACAAGGGAGCCAGGGTGAACGGGAGGCTGGTGCCGCTGGATTACCAGCTTAAGACCGGAGACATCGTTGAGATTATAACCGGTCCTAAGCCCAACCCTAGCCGCGATTGGCTCGGAGTTATTCGCACCTCCCAGGCCCGCTCGCGCTTGCGTCAGTGGTTCAAGCGGGAATTCCGCGAAGAAGCCAGGACCCTAGGTAAGGAGCTCTTGGAAAAAGAAGCTCGGCGCCTGGGGGTAATGCTGGAAGATATTAGGGAAGAGAAACTTTTGGAACCGGCTCACCGTTTTAACTTTCAAACGGTGGAAGACCTGTACGTGGCGTTGGCTCAGGGGGCGCTGACCGCGTCCGCTGTGCTTCGCAGTATCACCGAAACCAGGCCGAGGGAAAAGCCATCGGCTCCGAGTGAGCCCCGCTATCCTAAGCGTTCCAATGGGCACTCCCCGGGGGTGCAGGTGGTAGGCGCTGACAACATCTTGGTGCGTCTGGCTCATTGCTGCCATCCCATACCCGGTGACCCTATCATCGGTTACATAACCCGAGGGAGGGGGGTGTCGGTGCACCACCGCGACTGTCGCAACGTGACAATTTGGCGAGAAAAAGAGAAGGAACGGCTGGTCGAAGTGGTCTGGGAAGATGGAGCGGAAGCTCCCTTCGATGTGCGTTTGGAGATTTCGGCCCTCGACCGAGCTGGGCTCTTGGGCGAGGTTATGGCGGTCTTGGCCGATATGAAGATCAGCGCTTCGTGGGTGGAGGCGCGAGGGAATAAGCGGACGGCCACCATAGAGTTCACCGCCCGGGTGCGTAACAAAGAGCAGCTTGATTACCTACTGCGCCGCATTGCCCGGGTCAAAGACGTGTTTGAAGTGCAGCGGGTGGTGTGAAACTTTGCGAGCTCTGGTGCAGCGAGTGGTTAAAGGCTCGGTCTGGATCGAGGGAGAGGAAATAGCCGCCATTGGGAGAGGCCTGGTGGTGCTTCTGGGGATCAAGCGGGGCGACACTTCGGCCGCGGCTCGTTACCTGGCCGAAAAAGTGGCATCTCTTAGGATCTTCTCCGATGAGCAGGGCAAGCTCAATTTATCGGTGAAGGATGTGGGAGGGGAGATCCTGGTGGTGTCGCAGTTTACCCTCTATGGAGATTGCCAGCGGGGAAGAAGGCCCAGTTTTGCCGCGGCAGCGCCACCGGAGGAGGCCGAACCTTTGTATCGGGCTTTCATTGCCGCTCTGCGAGAGCAAGGGGTGCCAGTGGCGGAGGGAAGGTTTCAGGCCCACATGCTGGTGCGAATAGATAACGATGGTCCGGTAACTTTGCTATTAGAAGGGGAACAGCGATGAGAGTTATCGTCTTGGTGGTGGGTGAGCTCCAGACCAACGCTTATCTGGTTGGGTGTCCGGTTACGGGAGAGGCTTTACTGATCGATCCTGGGGCCGAGGGGGAGCGGATTCTGGCGGCGGCTAGTCGCGCGGGTTTACGCCTTACTGCCATCTGCCTCACCCACGGTCACGCCGACCATATTGGCGCGGTGCCGGAGATCAGGCGTAAGCTGAAATTGCCGGTTTTGATCCATCAAGCCGATGCGCCCATGATCAACGATCCGGCAGCCAATCTCTCCGTCTGGATGGGGCAGGAGTTAGTGGTAGGGGAACCTGATCGCTGCCTGGAAGATGGGGACGAAGTGGTCTGCGGCCAGCTTAAGTTCCGGGTGTTGCACACACCGGGGCACACTCCGGGGAGCGTCTGTTTCTACGGTTCGGGAGTGCTTTTCAGTGGGGATACCCTTTTCGCGGGCTCGGTGGGGCGCGCTGATTTTCCCGGTGGAGACTGGCGGAAGCTTCTGGGGTCGGTGAACACCAAGCTTATGGTTTTGCCGGACGAGACGATTGTCTATCCTGGGCACGGCACTTCCACCACCATCGGGGAGGAGAAGGAGCAAAATCCTTTCTTGACCGGAGGGGAGATGAGCTAATGGAGGGTAAGGAAGCTCTGCGTCTGCTACCTTGGCCGGTCACTCTTATAGGGACCTGTCACGAGGGACGGCACAATCTGATGACCGCTTCCTGGGTGATGCAGGTGTCGTTTCGACCTCCCCTGGTGATGGTGGCTTTGGCGCCTGAGCGGTACACTTATGAGATTCTGACCCGTAACGGGGAGTTCGCCATTAGCATCCTGGCTGCTGACCAGATGGAGATAGCCAATTTCTGCGGTACACACTCCGGGCGCGAGGTGGATAAGGTAAAGGCTTTGGGCTTAAAAACCAAAGCGGCCACGCAAATCCAGGTACCCCTATTGGAAGATTGCGTGGCCAATTTAGAGTGTTGCCTAGTTTCTCTACACCCCGCAGGCGATCACGTTATCTGCGTAGGCGAAGTGGTGGAAGGGTCGGTGGAACTGAAGGAGGCTTCGCCTCTGATCCTGCTGAACTGGCAACCCGGAGTTATTTGCCGGTAAGCCTATGCCGGTTCTGGGTTGGGTTGGAGTTCCCAGACGCCGCAAGGACAGACCCCGACGCAAAAACCGCAGCCGATGCAACGCTGGGGATCGGCCACGTAGCGCCAGCTCCCGTCTTCTTGGTGTCGCGCGATAGCTTGCTGAGGGCAAAGCTGGAGGCAGAGGCCGCAATCGCGGCAGAGGCCGCAAGAAGCGCAGATACGTGCGCTTTCCTCCAGGCTTTCCGGTTCTCGCTGGTCCGGGCGGAAGTATGCCAGTTTTACCCGCTCCAGGGAGAGAGTGGGAGAGGGTGTCTCCACCAGGGTATGGGTGAGCCAGGCGTTAACTTCCTGAGCTACCTGGCGTCCCTTACCCACCAACTCGGAGACGCCAGCCGGAGCTAGAACTTCCCCTGCGGCGAAGAGCGGGGGCTGCAGCTCCCTGGCCTCTAACAGCCGGGTTTCCTCCCGTCCCGTGGCTACGATTACCGCTTCATATTCCGACAAAAGTTGGTCTAGCTCTTCCGGCTGCACTTCCCGGGAGATTACTACCAGAGCCGAGCTTATCCGGGCCAGGTCGGCCTCCAAGACCTGGCGTGCCTCACCTCTAAGTCGCCGCAACTTCCCTCCCAATTCATCTTTTTCTAGCACATGCACCTCGTACCCCAGAAGGCGTAAGTGCCAAGCGGCAGCCAGGCCCGCTGGACCGCTTCCTATAACGGCCACTCGCTTGCCGTTCAGAGGCGGTAACGGGAGCGAGGCTATTCCCCGGCTTTCTCTCCCCAGGCGCTTCATGTCCGGGGGCGCCATCCCCTTCTGCTTGCGGGTGCAGGCGCGCATACAGAAGTTAGGGCAAAGGTAACCGCAAACCGTGGCGGGTAAAGGGGTAAAGCGCAGGGCCAGGCTCAGCGCCTCTTCCCGGCGACCCTCGCGTAGCAGCTGCCAACGCTCGGCCACCGGAATGCCGCTGGGGCAGGCAGCCTGGCAAGGGGGGAGATGCGTCCGGTTGGCCCATACGGGCACAAACCGCCGCCATTTACCGGTGGCGATTACCGGTATGACCAGGCGCTCCCCGGGCATCAGGTCTCCCAGTAGCCCTCCTTCGCCTAACTCCCGATCCCACACTCGGGCGCGAAAATCGCTCATACTCCGGCGTGGCTGAGCACGCCTCTCCTGGGGCGAAAGGGCCAGAACCACTTGCCACTCTTCCCGGCGAGCCAGCAAGGGGAAGAGCTCGGCTTGCCCGATAGCTTCCAGGAAGCGCCGCAGATTGGTCTCCAGCCAGCTCCAGTCGGCATCGTTCAGAGGCGCGAGGCGGGCATCGGCTGAGCTCACGCCCTCTTGGGGGCCGCGAAAGAAGATTTTCCCGCCCACCATGCCCACACAAGGGCGAAAGCCCAACACGTTAGTCGGATTTTGGGGCTGGTAGCCACAGACCACGGCTATACCCCCGGCCATGAACTCAGCGAAATAATCGCCTACCGACCCCAGCACCCAAAGTTCTGGGGGGTCGAAGCGCGGGTTATGCTTGGTCATGGTCATGCCCCGAGCGCCGATGCTCCCGGCCACATATATCTTCCCTTGGGCCATAGCGTTACCGACGCCGTTAGTGGCGTGGCCGTGGATTATGATTTCAGCCCCTACGTTGAGCCAACCCACGTCGTCGGAAGCTGGTCCCATCACCTCGATGCGGGTATTGTGGAAGCCCATGGCCCCTATCCGCTGTCCTGGCGAGCCGTACACGCGTAGGTGCACCTTTTCCTCGCCAGCGCTCCACAAACGCCCCCCGATGCCGTGTTGGCCGTAAGCTTCTATTTCCAGGTAGCGGTATCCCTGAGCTACGGCTGCTTGAATTCTTTCTTCCAGCACCCGGGAATCGAGGCGGCGGCCGTTTTCCTTTCCCACAAGGCGATAAACTTCAGCTGTCATCGCTTTCTCCCTCTCCCGTTACACCACGTACTTGATATTTAAGCGCTCGGCGGCGTGGTAATCGTCTATGCCCAAGGCGTCGGACATGCCGATGGGGAGCGAGGTGGAACGGCCCAGCGCCGCCACAATCTTGCGCAGTTCCAGGTCGAAGCTCAGAAACACGTCCACTACCCTTTCCGCTACCTTATCCGGGTCCAAGCGGCGGTAGAGGCGCGGGTCCTGCGAGGTTATGCCCTTGGGACAAAGGCCCAGGTTGCAGACATTGCACCTGTCGGCTTCGGAGCCCAAGCAGCCGGCGGCTGCCTGCAGCAAATAGCGTCCTATCTGCACAGCGCTGGCGCCCAGCATGAAAAGGGTAGCGGCGTTGGCGGCCAGGTTGCCGTGTTTGCCGATACCCCCGGCAGCGATAAGCGGTATCTCATTCTGCTTTCCCAGCTTAACCAGGTTGAGGTAGCAGTCGCGGATATTGCTGGCGATGGGGTGTCCCATATGATTGAGCGACACCTCATAGGCAGCGCCGGTGGCTCCATCCTCTCCGTCGATGCACAAAGCGGCGGCGTAAGGGTTGCGCGTGAGATTATTGAGCACTGCTAAAGCGGTGGAGGTCCCAGAAATTTTGGGATACACCGGCACTCGAAAGCCCCAGGCCATGGAGAGCGACTGGATCATCTTGGCCACCGACTCCTCGATGGAGTATAGGGTCTGGTGAGTAGGAGGGCTGGGAAGACTCACCCTTGGCGGTACTCCCCGGATGGCGGCGACGAGTTCGTTGACTTTATACCATAGGAGCAGACCTCCATCACCCGGCTTGGCTCCCTGCCCGTATTTAATTTCAATAGCGCAGGGGTCTTCTTTCATTTCCGGGATGGCTCGCACGATTTCGTCCCAGCCGAAGTAACCGCTGGCTATTTGCAAGATAACGTATTTGAGAAAACGTGAGCGTAGGAGGCGTGGTGGGCATCCTCCCTCGCCGGTGGAAATTCTCACTGGCAGGCCGAGTTCTTCGTTGAGATAAGCCACACCCAGCATCAACCCTTCCCACATGGTGGGAGAAAGGGCCCCCAACGACATGCCCCCGACTATCAGAGGGTAAATCTCCCTCACCGGGGGTGTCCATCCTTCCTCCAGGAAGAGTCGGAGTCCTTCTTCCGGCGGCAAGACTCTGCCCAGCAGAGTGCGAAGTTCAAATTCATGCCGGATAGCGTCCAGAGCCGGGTCGGTCAGCATGGAGATACGAATAAATTTTATCCGGTCGAGCAAACCCGGTGCCGGGTCATTGCGCCGGCCGCCCCTCCGCCGGGGCTGTCCTCCCTGGCTGAAATGGAAGCGCAGCTTATCTTCCTCTTCGTTGCGGTAGGGCAATATGGCCTGGTTAGGACAGACCTGGGCGCACATTCCGCAACCGGTGCAGGCATGCGCGGGGTCGGTGCGTTGCACCAAACCGTAAACCACCTGGTATGGGCCGCAAAGCGAAGTTGGTTCCGGCTCCCCCAACAGAGAAGCGCGAACCGCGCGCTGGCGAAGCGCTCCGAGTTCGATAGCCCCTACAGGGCAAACGGCAGTGCATCGCCCGCATAAGGCGCACTTTTCCCTATCCCAGTGGATCAGCCACCGCAGATCCTTAAGACTCAGTGCAGAGGGGGTAAGGGTTCCATCTGGGAGCATACTTTCACCTCCTGGCGCGTGGGAGGAATTATGACGGTGTCCAGGTGCATGGGCTGATAATCTTCGGCTTTATTGCGGTCGGGCACGGCGTAGTCCAGCCCGCACATTTCTGAGCAGAGGACATAGAAACCCGGTTTGCCTCCTACCACTCCGGGGCGGAGCTTCTTGCGGTCCTGCAGCATAAAGACGGTTTTATCGGGCAGGCAGCCGATCACGCAATTAGGTCCGTCTATGGTTAGCGGGCGGCAGGACAGCTTGAGCCGGAGCAAAAGCTGGCGATCGGGATGCTGCTGGAGCTCTTGATCGGTCAACGGGGTAACCAGGTGCTTGTAATATTCCAGGCGCAAGCCCAGTTTTTTTAAAGCGTAATGCAGGATGTGAGTGAAAACCTCCGAGTCGGATTGGTAGCCGGTGTAGCCAGGGAACCCCCGGGATAAGAGGAATTCCCTTATGGGTATGAAGGCCGTATTTTCCCCGTTGGTCATGGTGGCCATTCCCTGGATGAAAAAGGGGTGACAGGCATAGAGGTTGATGGCGTAGTTGGTGTTCTGTCTCCCTTGGGCCATGACTACCCGGGCCAGCAATTCCTTGCGGTCGAGGCCCAGGTATTCGCCCACCAGCAGGGGATCACCTACCTCCTTAATCATAATCACATCCGGCCAGAAGCTGAACACAATAATATCCTCTTTGTCTTCGCCCATCCAGCGCAGCTGCAGGCGCGTCAGCAACAAGCGCAACTCCTTTTCTTCTGGTTCCAGTTCTTCCCATCCCTCGGGGTAATCGTAAACCTGAATTAGATAAAAATCCCGCCTGGGAGTGCCCGGAGGGGGTTCCTTATCAATGTGAATAACTAAGCGATATAAGGGCCAGAACCCCAGCGAGTTCATAAAGTCGTTCAAGCGATGTAGCCCTTCCTTGGTAAAAATCCCGGAAAGGATGGGCTTGTGCTTTAATTCGACGAAAGGACCAGAGAGGTCGGTTAAGAAAAGACCTACCCCCGAGCCATCGTGTCCCTCCCGCATAACATCCTGGGCTTCTAAAGCCAGCATGGGGGACTGGGGCTGGTCGCTGGTCAAACAAATGAGCCGACACATGAGCATCACCTCGCCTAACGGTGGATAATAATTATAACACTAGATCCAGGGCTAAGGTAAATGTAAAATAAGCTTAAATCGAATTACTCCGGCTTTGCATCTCGTGGCTGGCGTGTTATGCTTAGAAGCGGTTCGCTGCGATCTCATTTTGCCCTAAGGAGGAAAGTTAAAAAACTTATGGAAGACGCCAGGTTGCGTGAAGAAGTTTTGCGCAAGGCTAGGGAAGAAGGCGTAAAGTTCATCCGTCTCCAGTTTACGGACATAACTGGCATTCTAAAGAACGTTGCCATTCCCATCGATCAATTGGAAAAAGCCTTGAACGGGGAGTTAATGTTCGACGGTTCTTCTATCGAGGGCTTCGTGCGGATCGAAGAGTCCGATATGTATCTTCGCCCCGACCCTTCCACCTTCACTATCCTGCCGTGGCGCCCCCGTGAGGGCATGGTGGCGCGGTTAATTTGCGATGTTTATAACCCTGATGGCACTCCGTTTGCGGGCGATCCCCGTTACATTTTGCGCCGCGTGCTCGATGAAGCATCAGCCATGGGTTATACCTGCAATGCCGGTCCGGAGTTGGAGTTTTTCCTCTTTCACTTAGACGATAAGGGGAGACCTACCACCGTTACTCATGACCAGGCTAACTACTTCGATCTAAGTCCGGTTGATCTGGGGGAAGAAGCGCGGCGGGAAATTGTTCTTACTCTGGAAAAAATGGGTTTTGAAATCGAAGCCTCGCACCACGAAGTGGCGCCGGGACAGCATGAGATTGATTTCAAATACTCCGATGCTTTGGACGTGGCCGACAAGATTATGACTTTTAAGATGGTAGTGCGGGTGATTGCTCAGCGTCACGGTCTCCACGCCACTTTTATGCCTAAACCTATATTTGGCATTAACGGTTCCGGTATGCACACCAACCTGTCTCTTTTTCGCAGCGGGGAAAATGCCTTTTTCGATCCGGACAGTCCCTTGCAATTGAGTGAAACAGCTCGTTATTTTGTAGGGGGAATTATAAAACATATTAAAGCTATTACGGCAGTTGCCAACCCCACTGTGAATTCTTACAAGCGTTTGGTCCCGGGATACGAGGCTCCAGTTTACATTGCTTGGTCGTGTCGCAACCGGAGTCCCCTTATCCGGGTTCCTGCCAAGCGGGGTCCTTCAACGCGCGTCGAGTTGCGTAGCCCCGACCCCTCCTGCAATCCTTATCTGGCTCTGGCAGCGATAATCAAGGCCGGGTTGGACGGAGTCAGAAACCAATTGGAGCCTCCTCCGCCGGTGGACCGAAACATTTACGAACTGACTCCCAAGGAGAGAGAGGACTTGCAGATTGGTTGCCTGCCCAGCTCGCTTATGGAGGCTCTGTGTGAGTTAGAAAAGGATGAAGTGGTGCGCGAGGCGCTAGGGCCCCACGTTTGCGAGAAGTTTGTGGAGGCTAAGCTCAAAGAGTGGCGTGAATATTCCAGTCGTGTTCATCCTTGGGAGCTGGATACTTATCTGGCCCGCTATTAGCTATTAGGTTTTACAACGCCGAGTTAGTTTTAGGGAGCTATAGCCTGCTATCTTTGGCTGTTCTTAACCGGCGCCGGGGCGAAGGTGGTTGACTGATTCATAACTAAAAGCTAAGCTAGCGATAAAAGTTTTTTGGGGAGGCTAGCTAGATGGCTGGTTATGAAACTATGTGGCGCGAGCTCGGTATCGACCTGGAGTCTCATGATCGGTTGCTACAGTCACTCGGGTCGCTCTACGGAGAGGTGTATCTCGCTCAATCGCGTCGCCCCCAGGGGATGGAGTATTTTGATTTTGTGGTTAGCGAGATCCATGGCTTACGGGTCAAGGAACTCAACGATTTTCGCCGCCAGGGCGGCAAAGTGGTGGGGACCTTCTGCATCTATGTGCCGGAAGAGCTCGTGCTGGCGGCGGGGGGAGTTTATGTCGGTCTTTGCGCCGGGGTGGAGGTGGGCACGGCGCAGGCGGAGGCGGTGCTTCCCCGCAACATCTGCCCCTTAATCAAGTCCTTCATGGGTTTCAAGCTTACCCGTCTCTGCCCTTACTTCGAGTCTTGCGATCTTTTGGTCGGGGAGACCACCTGCGACGGCAAGAAGAAAACTTTCGAGATCCTGTCCGACTACGCTCCCGTTCACGTGATGGAGGTGCCTCAGAAGAAAGAAGCGCTAGATCAGGAACTGTGGCTTGCGGAAATAAAAAAGTTGGTAGCCCGGCTGGAAGAGCTCGCTGGCAAGAAGGTGACTTATGAAAGCTTGCGAGAGGCTATACGGCGCCTCAACGCCAAGCGGAGGGCGCTTAGGCGTCTGGCTGAGTTGCGCCGGGCCGACCCGCCGCCCATAAGCGGGCTGGATGCCTTGCTCATTTTCCAGATCGCCTTTTACGACGACGTGGAGCGGTTCACGGAAAAGGTCAACGCCCTCGGCGACGAGCTGGAGGAGAGGATACGTCAGGGTGTGGGGGTGGTTGAGCCCGGAGCTCCGCGGCTTCTGGTGACCGGCACTCCCATGGCCATACCCAACTGGAAACTGCCTTATCTCGCCGAGACCAGCGGGGCGGTGATCGTGGCCGAGGAACTCTGCACCGGCCAGCGTTATTTCCAGGAACTCACCGAAGAGGAAGGCGGTTCTCTGGAAGAGCTCTTAGTCAACGTGTCCAGGCGGCATCTGGCTCCCCACTGTGCCTGTTTCACCCCCAACGGCGGGCGCTTGGAAGACATCGAGAGGTTAATCCAGGAGTACCGGGTGGACGGGGTGATAAGCTACGTCCTTTCCTTCTGCGACCCCTATGCGGTGGAGCACTACCAGGTAGAAAAGTTCTTGAAGGCCCAAGGAGTGCCGGTGCTGAAGGTGGAGACCGACTACAGCATGCAGGACGCCGGGCAGCTAAAGACCCGCATAGAGGCCTTCGTGGAGATGCTCAGGCAGAAAACTTAATCCAGCAGGATCTTAGCTTCTAAAGCCCTGGAGATTTCTTCCGTGAAGCTTCCCGGCCGGCCCGTGCCCACGGGCCGGCCTTCGACTTTCACCAGCGGCATCACCAGCATCAGGGAGTTGGTGAGGAAAGCCTCTTCCGCTTCCAGGAGCTCCGCCGGGGTCACCGGACGCTCTTCGGCCTCACAGCCCAGCTCCCGGCAGATCTCTATCATTTTCTGGCGAATGATGCCCGGCAGCACCCCCTGGTCCAGCGAGGGAGTAATCACTTTGCCCTTCTTTACGAGGAACACATTGCTGCGGCTTCCTTCGGCCACCAGGCCCCTGGTGTTGAGAAGGAGTGCTTCTTCCCATCCCCTTTTCCTGGCTTCCCTCCAGGCCAGCAGGTTCTCCAGGTAGCTGATGGTTTTAAACTGGGTGAGAGGGGAGTGCTCGTTGCGCCTAATCCTGGACCAGCCGGCACCAAACCCTTTCCGGTAGTCCTGGGAGGAATAAGACCGGGGCCGTGGCCTTATCAGCAAGTTGCCGGGCTTGGCTCCCGGTTCCGGCCCGGCGGATAGGGTGAGGCGCAGCGCCCCCTCGGAAAGATTGTTGATCCTTATCACTTCTCTCGCTCCTTCTTCTATTTCCTCCCAGCGGAGGGGGAGAAGCAGGTCAAAGTAACGCCGCCCTTCCTCCAGGCGCTGCCGGTGCTCCGGCCAAAAAACCGGTTTCCCCCGGCAGACGAGTACCGTCTCGAAGAGACCGAAACCGTAAAGCCAGCCCTGATCTTCACTTTCTACCTTGGCTTCTTCCGAGGAGATCAGGCTCCCGTTGAAGAACACGATTGCTCCCAAGGCTGCCCTTCCTCCTTTTCAGGCTTTTCCAGCACCAATGAGCGGAAGACCTTTTCCTCATCAAGCCCCATGGCCCTGACTAGGGCCCGGGCTTTGTCCAGGGTTTCTAGGTACTCGGCGTAGGGGTCGGAGTCGCTGGTGATACCTCCGCCCACCTGAAGGTAAACGCACCCTTCGCGGAAGATGAGGGTGCGGATGACGATACTTAGATCGGCGTTGCCGTCAAAGCCCAGGTAGCCTATGGAACCGGTATAGATACCCCGGCGCACGGGCTCCAGCTCCTCGATGATCTCCATGGCCCGTATCTTGGGGGCTCCGGTGATGGACCCGCCGGGGAAGGCGGCTTTTATCAGGTCGACGAGGTCCTTTCCCGGCGCCAACTCGCCTTGAACCGTGGCCACCAGATGGAATACCGTGGCGTACTCCTCCAGGCGAAAGAGCTCGGGTACCCGTACGCTCCCCGGGCGGCAGACCTTACCTAGGTCGTTGCGCTCCAGATCCACGATCATGGTGAGTTCAGCCCGGTCTTTTTCTGAATGCCACAGCTCTTCTCGCATCCGGGCATCGCTCACGGGATCGGAACCCCGGGGTCGGGTACCCTTTATGGGCCGGGTTTCCACCTTGCCATCGCGTACCCGGAGAAACCTTTCCGGTGAAGCGGAGACTATCTGCCATTCTCCCAAGTTCAGGTAGGCGGCCATGGGAGCCGGGTTAATCGCGCGCAAGCGTAGGTAGACCTCCCAGGGGTCGAAGAGGCGGGGGAGGGAGAAACGCTGCGAGAGGTTGACCTGAAAGATATCCCCGGCGGCTATGTACTCCTTGGCCCTTATTACTGCTTCACAGTAACTGGAAGCGTCGAAGTGGGCGTACAAAGGGCACTCTTGGGCCGGTAGAGGACGGGGAGGAGGTAAGGGGGTGATATTGTAAATTAATTCACTAAGCTCGGCAGCGCGGGCCAAAGCGCGCTTTTGAGCCTGGCGAGGTTCTTTCTCTGGTAGCCCGGTGGCTACCAGGAAGACTTCTCGGCTGAGTTCGTCCACCACTAAGGCGGTATCGTAGAAGCCCAGGTAAAAATCAGGGGTAGAGAGATCGTCTAGGGCTTGGGAAGGCAATCTTTCCAGCTGCCGGCCCAGGTCGTAGCTTATAAAACCCGTCGCTCCGCCACAGAAGGGGAGTGGACAGCCGGAAGGATACTGATAGTGCTGTAGCAAGTCTCGCAAGAGCTCCAGAGGATCTCCTTCCTCCGTCCACTCCCTTCCTTCTTCGTCCCTCAAGACCAGTTTTGGCCCCTTGGCCTGAACCTGCAGAAAAGGCTTGGTCATTATGAAGGAGTAGCGGCTGAAGCCGGGAGCGAGCAAGGCGCTTTCTAATAAAATGCTCATGGGCAGGTGGACTAGGGGGGAGAAGATCTCCGCCCCCCTCGCTTTTACGGACAGGGGAATGATGAGAGGATTGGGCATCTTTCCTGACACCTCTTGTGCGACCTTCTGGCGAAATTATAATACCCGTGGTCGGCTAATTGACGGAAGTAGAAAAGAAAGCCTAGAATAAAGCTTAGGAAAGAGATAGCTTTAACAAGCAAGGTGGTCCCATGCGCTTCCCGGTGGCCGGCATAGACGTCTCCCCCTGTCTTCCTCCCCTGGTCTCCCTGGCGGTGGCCACCTTAACCACACCGGCGGGCGTTTCGGGGGCTTTTTTATTGCTCCCCTTCCAGGTGAGCGTATTGGGGTTCACCAGTCCCGCCGTAAGTCCTACCAACCTGGTTTACAACCTTGTGGCCATTCCGGGAGGGCTGTGGCGCTATCTCCGGGAGGGGCGCATGGCCTGGCCCTTGACCTGGGTGGTCGTCGCGGGGACCTTGCCGGGTGTCTTTGCAGGAACTCTTATACGCTTGAACTACCTTCCTAACCCCCGCGCCTTCAAGTTTTTCGTGGGTCTGGTGTTGCTCTACCTGGGCGGCCGCCTCCTTTACGAGCTCACGGGGCGCTATAGCCGCGGCAGGGAGCGCCTGCGCTCTCTGGAGGCCAAGTTCAAAGGGAGGGCGCTGGCGGCCCGGAGGGAAGGGAGGCTGGCGGCGGGCTTGCCGGAGGAGGCGGTGGTGCGCACCTGTACTTTTAACTGGAGGCAGGTGGAGTACGAGTTCTGGGGGGAAAAGTTCAGTTTTAACGTCCCCGTTCTTTTCCTGGTAGCGCTGGTGGTGGGGATAGTTGGCGGCATTTATGGTATAGGCGGAGGGGCCATCATAGCTCCCTTCTGCTGCGCCGTTTTCGGCCTGCCGGCCTACACGGTGGCCGGAGCTGCCCTGGCCGGGACCTTTCTCACTTCCATAGTAGGAGTGGTTTACTACACCATCTTGGCCCCTTTCTACCCGCAGATGGCGGTTAAACCTGACTGGCTTTTGGGGCTCTTCTTCGGTGTGGGGGGCCTATTAGGAACCACTCTGGGAGCTAGCCTGCAAAAATATCTTCCCGAGAAATTACTAAGGGCCTTTCTGGGGCTCCTGGTGTTTTCCCTGGGTTTGACTTATATCTTGTCGGGGTTCTTTTCTTGAACTCTTTCTCTCCATGAGGAGACTTGTCCCGGAGCAGGAACAACACTAGCCGATGTGGAAGTGTAAGTACATGAGCCTGGGGCCTACCTAGTTCACCAGCGAGTGGAGGAAGGTATGGGAACGCCAAAGAGCATTAACTGCCGATTAACCGAGGCGGAAATTTTGGCTGGATTACGTAGCTTGCCGGTGGATCCCCGCGCCTTTGTAGCCTATTGGGTTTATCTTTCCACCCGCGATCCTTTCGCTGTTCTGGTGGCCACCCTTTTGAGCCAGCATTCTACCGACCGCAAGGCCCTGGAGGTTTACCGTCAACTCCAGAGGCGCCTCGGCTCTCTGTCCCCATCCGCGCTTTTGCGCCTGAGTTCCCAGGAGCTGGCTGAGCTTTTGCGCCCCGGGGGCTTGCATCGGAGAAAAGCGGAGCTCCTGTTAGCTTTGGCCCGCCTCTGGCCGGAGGTGGAGTGGGAAAAGCTAGGTTTTTTGCCTTTGGTTGAGGCGCGCCGTTACTTGAGCCGGCTCCCCGGCGTCGGTAGCAAGACGGCGGACGTTTTGCTCCTGCACTTGGGCTACCCTACCTTTCCGGTAGACACTCACATCGCTCGCATAACTACGCGACTTCTCTGGCCCGTCCGGCTCAACTACGGGGCCATTCAGCGGTTCTGGATGGAACTCCTCGATCCCGAGCACTACCAAGAAGCGCATTTGCGTCTGATCCAATGGGGCCGAGAAATATGCCGCCCGCAAAAACCCCGCTGCGTTTCTTGCTGGGCGCTTCGTTGCTGTAATTTCGCTAAGATGGCGGCAGCGACTCCCGTGGGCAAAGGGAAATAGTCCTGAGGCGGGTGCTCATTTGGAAAATTTCTTAGTAAATTATGGGTGATGTTGGGAGGCGAGAAGGTAATGCTCAGAAGGCTTAAATCGATCTGGATAGGCTTAGGGTTAATTTGTTTCCTGGCGCTATTTTCGGCTTGTGCCTGGGGCGGTACCGGAGCCGTATTTAAAGTGGGCGAAGCCAGGTACACCATCGACGGGACATCCTATCCCATGGATGCTGCTCCTTACATCGAAAATGGGCGCGTCTTTGTGCCATTCCGCTACGCGGCCACTGCTGTGGGTATCGCTCCCCAGGACATAGAGTGGAATAATTCTACCCGCACCTTGACCCTCTTTAAAGCCGGACGGGTAGTCCAGGTTAAAGTCGGCTCCAACGTTTTGCTGGTCAACGGTGTTGAACTTAGCATGGATGCCCCAGCGGAAATCAAAAACGGCCGTCTTTATTTGCCAATTCGTTGGTTGGCTACCGCTCTGGGAGTAGAGGTGCATTGGGAGCCAGCTACCGCTACCGTTATTGTGGGGGATAGCAATCCGTCCGCTTCCAGAGTATCAACTTCTTCTTCTGGTCAGAATACCGATCTTTTGTTCAAAGAATACCGCTGGAGAGACCATCAAGGCCAGGAGTGGACCTGGCGCGTAAGTTTTCCCTCTGCCCTGTACCAATACTATCGAGCTCAGCCCCGCTTGTTCGAGCAGGCCAAGGAAGAAAAACTGGCCCAGCTGCGAGCTGCGCGAGAAGAGATCGATTATTGGTATAGGCAGTGCCAGGTGTCATCGGATCAAGCTTTCTGGCAGGCCTATTCCAATTTCATAAGCGCGCGGGAGAGATACGAGCAAATTTTACGGGAACTTTACTCCTTGAAGCTAGATGAGAGCTTGAATCTTGGTTATGTTACCGATCCTGAAAACCGCCGCTTGGTAAGGAGGTTGGCGCAGGAGCTGGCGGCCAAAGCCCCAACCGATCCCGAGGGCAGAGTGGAGTTTATAGCCGCCTTTGTGCAAGGAGCAATACCCTACGTTATGGATAAGGGTAATTATCCCAAATACCCGGTGGAGACCTTGGTCGAGGGCGGAGTCTGCATCGATAAATCGATCTTATTTGCCGCCCTGCTCCGGGAGCTCGGCTACCGGGTAGCGCTCCTAGTCTTTGAAGGTAACCCTGGGCATATGGCGGTGGGGGTGGATTGCCCCGGGGCTTGGGGAAGTTATTACCTCAAGGACGGGGTTAGGTATTTTTATCTGGAGACCACCGCTCCGGGATGGTCTTTAGGAGATATTCCTCCGGCTCATCGGAACCAGGGGGCGATAGTGATCCCTGTACCGTGAACCTTGGCTTTGGCCACGGCTGCACGTGCAGCTTTGTAAAGGAGGAGGTAAAAAGGTGCAGGAGCCCCGAGTGTTCATCTCCTGGAACGTCAACGGCTTACGAGCTCTGTTGCGGAAAGGGCTGCTTGACTTTATCCGTCAAGAAAACGCCGATGCCTACCTTTTCCAGGAAGTAAAAACCAGCGAAATACCTCCGGAACTTAAAGATATTGGTTATCAAGTTTTTCTTAACCCAGCGAACCGCAGTGGTTACAGTGGCACCCTTACCCTTTTGCGGCCCGCCCCTTTATCTTACCGCTGCGGCCTGGGCGTGGAGGAGTTCGATGCCGAGGGGCGGGTGCAGATCTTCGAGTTTCCTTCCTTTTATCTGCTGAATGTTTATTTCCCTAATGCGCAGCGGGAGTTGGCACGGCTGGATTATAAGCTTCGTTTCAACGAAGCTTTTGGGGCTTTGGCTCAGGAGCTGCGGATGGTGAAACCATTGGTCATTGGCGGTGACTTCAACGTTGCCCACCAAGAGATCGATATTGCTCGCCCCAAGGAAAACGAACACAACGCTGGTTTCACTCGGGAAGAGCGGGAGTGGATGACCCGCTTTTTAGCAGCTGGTTATATCGACACCTTTCGCGAGTTCGTCAAAGAGCCCGGCCACTATAGCTGGTGGACTTATCGTTTTCGTGCCCGGGAACGCAATGTGGGCTGGCGGGTCGATTACTTTTTGGTAAGTGAAGAGTTACGGAATCGGCTGGTAGCGGCCACTATCTTGGAGCAGGTTCAGGGTTCGGATCACGCTCCCGTGAAGCTGGTACTGGCTCCGCCGACTGCCTGACTGCTATCGCACCGTTCACGCTGGTGACCGAAAAGGCGTTAATTGTCAGATGATCGCTGCGCGGGGTACCCGGCCGGAGGCAAACTTCGGGCAAGTGGAGGCGTTGGGATGTGCCCACATGCTTTGACTATGGCCTGAACCGAGGGCTGTTAGCGAATTTTCTCCGCCATACCCAATGGCCGACGGTGAAGGCGTGGCCGCTCTTTCCCGGTCGCTAAATTCTCGTGTTTAGATAATTTTAGATAATGTTGTTTTTTTCCGGGCGGGGGGTCGCGGACTTAAAAAGCGCGTTTGGTATAATGGGTGGAAGAGGTAAAGAGGGGAGGGAGAAAAAAGTCGACAGCTTGGTGAAGCGCGTGGAGGAAGACCCTATCCGCCGGAAGGGGCAGGAAGCAGTGATAACCAGGGCCCATCGGTTACCCGACCGCTGCTCAATTCACTGCTTAAGCTCTTGCTGTGGGGTGAATGGACGCGATGCTGATTTCCTGGCCATCTATTATCGCAACACCCTTCAGCTGGCTAAGAAAGGGCTTTTCTCCTTAGCTTTTCCCGCCCTACCTACCGGCGCTTTCGGCTATCACCCGCTCGGGGCAGCTGGCGTAGATATAACAGCAGAGGCGGGCGTGGCTGCCAATGCCAAGAGGAAAGGTGTATTCGGGGTGCGTTTTATGCTGCGCGGGGAAGAGGCATTACCAGCCTTCAGCCGCGCTTTGGAGGATGTCTGACCATGTGGAAACATACTTGGTTGCGTTTAGTGGGCTGGGGATTGGCCTTATTTTTACTTTTGGGTACCGGTTGGGGTTCTTATGAAGTCTATGCTGCCATCAAAGACCTACCTCCTTGGCAGGTCGATTCGGTGCCGCTGGTGGCTCCCAGCACTCTTTACGCGGCAGACGGGACTCCCTTCGCTACTCTGGGGCGGGGAACTTTTATCCCCGTGGACGAAAAGAAAATCCCCCCCATCGTCAAGGAAGCCTTCGTAGCGGCTGAAGACAACCGTTTCTATGAGCACCATGGCATCGATTTTATAGGTATTATAAGAGCGGCTTGGCAGGACATCCTGCACCGCAAGATCGTGCAGGGAGGCAGCACTATTACCCAGCAACTAGCCAAGAACGCTTTCCTCACCCCTTCTCGCACTTTCAAGCGAAAGATTCAGGAGGTTTACTTGGCTATCCAGTTGGAGCGTCACTATACCAAGGACGAGATTCTCACTTTTTACCTTAACCGTATCTATTTCGGCGAAGGGGCCTGGGGAATAGGAGCCGCAGCCAAAACCTACTTTGACAAGAGGGTGGAGGATTTGACTCCGGCGGAGGCGGCTACGCTGGCCGGTTTGGTGCGGGCTCCCAGCTATTACGATCCTTATCATAATCCGGAGGGAGCTCTTTATCGCCGCAACACGGTGTTGCAGCAGATGGTGGAGTGTGGCTATCTCACCTCGGAGCAGGCGGCTAAAGCCAAAGCCGAGCCCTTGGGATTGAAGCGGGGGCTTATCTACAAGCCGGAATGTCCTTACCCCGACTTTGTGGATTATGTTATTGCCACGGTGGGAGAGCGATTCGGCGACTCGGCTCTCTTCCGTGGCGGGTTGAAGATTTATACCACTCTGGACATCAAGGCGCAGAAAGCGGCTGAGGCGGCAGTGAAGAACGACTCTTTTTATCCGACCACGGTGCGCGATTCGCAGGGACTACTGCAGCCTCAGTCGGCAGTGGTGTTGCTCGATCCCAACACCGGTGCCATCAGAGCTATGGTGGGAAGTAGGGATCACGTAGTCAGCCGGCAGTTTAACCGCGCCTACCAAGCCTTTCGTCAGCCTGGCTCGGCCATTAAGCCCATTCTCGATTACGGTCCGGCAGTCGAATACTTGGGGCTGAGGCCCGATTCGATCGTAATGGACGAACCGGTGCGTTACGGGAACTATGAGCCCCGCAACTACGACGGGCGCTATCTTGGTCCCATCACCTTGCAAGATGCTCTAGCTCATTCGGTGAACGTGGTAGCGGTGCGACTGCTGCACCAGGTGGGGCTGGAGAGGGCGGCTGATTTCGCTGCCCGATTAGGCATCCATGTCAACGTGGCTGAAGATGGCCTAGCAGCTGCTTTAGGAGGGTTGCATCACGGTGTTTCTCCCCTCCAGATGGCAGCCGCTTACGCCGCCTTCGCTAACGGGGGGTACTACGTTAAACCCTACGCGGTGACCAAAATCGTCCAGCCTGACGGCTCCATTCTGGCTCAGTACCATCCAGAGCTCCGTCCGGCCATGAAGCCCTCCACTGCTGCGACCATCGCCACCATGCTCAAAGCGGTGGTTCAATACGGTACCGGAACCAAGGCCCGTATCGATGATTTAGCCGCGGGAAAGACGGGAACCACCGACCAGGGTAGAGACCTATGGTTTTGCGGTTGGGTCCCTCGCATGGTGGGAGTGGTCTGGATGGGTTGGGATTCCAATAACCCCATGCCAGGTGCCTATGGGGGTGACTACTGCGCCAGAATGTGGCGGCAGATAATGGTGCAGGCTTTGGATCTGCAGCCAACTAATTCCAGCCCAGCTCCGGCTCCTAGCAGTAAGCCGGCAACTGTGCCCTCTACGCCTGCCACTCCAGCTACGCCGCCTTCTCCAGCTCCAACTACTCCGGAGCAACCGGGACAGCCTAACCAGAGCTCTCCGACCCCAGGGTCAACGAGCTCGCCCACCCCTTCCCATCCGCCGGCTTCTCCCGGCTCCACTACGCCGGCGAGTCCCGGCGTCCCGGGCGAACCGACGACCCCCTCCGCACCCTCGGGTGCTCCTTCTTCTACGGGAGGGAGTCCCCCCCCGCAGAGAACGCCGGAGAGAAATTCCTCACCGGGCCAGGGGGCTGGTGGGCATGGCTAAGCGGCAATTCCGCTGTTTGGTCTGTGGCTACCAAACACCGCGCTGGTTGGGGCGTTGCCCGGAGTGCGGGAGTTGGGATTCTTTTTCCGCCGAAGCGCCGACTAAAGCCCAGCGAGCAGCGGCTCCAGTTCACACTCTCTCCGAGATCGAGGGGAAGGACGAGCGGTTGCAGGTGGGGATGGAAGAGTTCGACCGGGTACTGGGAGGGGGATTAGTACCCGGCTCCCTGGTGTTGGTGGGCGGCGATCCTGGGATTGGGAAATCCACCTTACTGCTACAAGTGGCGGCTCATCTCAGCCAGCATGGGCGAGTGCTCTACGTTTCTGGGGAGGAGTCGGTGCATCAGATAGCCTCTCGGGCTCGTCGGTTGGGTCTTGATTCTGGAACCTTGCTTTTAGCCTCGGTCACCGACGTGGAACTCATAAAAGAGCAAGCGGAGAACCTGCGCCCAAGGGTTCTGGTGGTGGATTCCATACAGACTCTGGTGCACCCCAGGGTGCAGGGCATCCCTGGCGGCATAGCTCAGGTGCGGGAATGCATCGCTGTTTTGCAGCAGCTGGCCAAGGGCCTCGAACTGCCGATCTTGATGATCGGGCACGTCACTAAGGAGGGGATTCTGGCTGGGCCCCGGCTGCTGGAGCACCTGGTGGATGTGGTACTGTACCTGGAAGGAGATCGCTACCAGAGTTACCGCCTCCTGCGCGGAGTAAAGAATCGCTACGGAGCTACTCAAGAGATAGGGGTCTTCAGCATGAGCGAGCGAGGAATGATGCCCGTAACCAACCCTTCGGCCCTTTTCTTAACCGGGCACGGAACCGATAACTCGGTTGGGGCGGCGGTGGTGGTCACGGTGGAGGGGACGCGTCCCCTGCTGGTGGAAATTCAGGCCTTAGTCAGCTCTACCTGTTATACTCTACCGCGGCGCATGGTCACTGGTCTAGATCTAAACCGAACGCTTTTGCTCTTGGCAGTGATGGAAAAGCGGTTAGGGCTACGCCTGGGAAATTCCGACGTATACATGAACGTGGTGGGGGGGATGAAGATAATAGATCCAGGAGCCGATCTGGGAGCAGCGCTGGCGGTGATGTCCAGTTACCAGGAACTCCCCTTTCCTCAGGACACGGTGGCGATAGGGGAGTTGGGACTGACCGGTGAAGTGCGCCCGGTGCGCTTATTGGATTTGCGCCTCCGAGAGGCCGCTAAGCTGGGGTACTCTCGGGCGATAGTAGGGAGGGGAGAGGCTAGCCTTTCTGCTTTACCCTCGCTGGCTCTAATTCCGGTGGCGTCGCTGCGCGAAGCGGTGGAAGTTCTCTGGTAAGCCGATGGTTTTAAAGGGGGAAGCCGATGGACGATCAACTGCTCAAGGTTTTGCGCCAAGTGGCTCCCGGAACGCCTCTGCGCGAGGGGTTGGAAAATATACTCCGGGCCAAGAGCGGAGCTCTGATCGTGGTGGGTGACAACGAGCGGGTACAAGCCATATCTGAAGGTGGGTTCGTCATCAACGCCGAGTTCACGCCGGCTCGGCTTTACGAACTGGCAAAAATGGACGGTGCCATTATTCTTAGTGAGGATCTTAAGCGAATTGTAGCCGCTAACACCCAGTTAGTGCCGGATCTTAGCATCCCTTCTTCGGAGACCGGTATCCGTCATCGTACGGCAGAAAGGGTGGCCAAGCAAACGGGAGCTCTGGTGATTTCTATCTCTCAGCGCCGCGGTGTGATAACCGTGTACAAGGGGAACCTTCGGTACGTGCTGAAGGATTTAGAGGTGGTTTTGGCCAAAGCTAATCAGGCCGTGCAGACACTGGAGAAATACCGTTCTATCCTCAACCAAACCATGGTCAACCTGACGGTGCTGGAGTTTGAGGATTCAGTTACCCTCTACGAAGTGACCAAGGCCATCCAGCGCACCGAAATGACCTTGCGGGTGGTGAGGGAAATCGAACGCTACATCTGTGAGTTGGGTAGTGAAGGGCGTCTGGTGGTCATGCAGGTGGAAGAGCTTGCGTCTAACATCGAAGAGGAAGGGCTGCTAGTTATCCAGGACTACTCGGTTGTGGAAGATAAGACTCCCAGGGAAATAATGGCCATGATCGGTAGCTGGCCGGCTGAGGACTTGCTGGACCTTACTCTGATGGCAAGGGCCCTGGGTTACTCTGGTGGGCCCCGGGCGCTGGAGCAAGGTGTTTCCCCCCGGGGCTACCGCATACTCCAGCGGGTTCCCCGCCTCCCGCTCCCGGTGATTGAAAATATCGTCCGCACCTTTGGTAATCTCAGCCGCATTCTTCAGGCCTCAATTGAGGAATTGGATGAAGTGGAAGGTATAGGCGAAGCGCGCGCCCGCCTGATTAAGGAGGGGTTGAAGCGCTACTGGAATCAAATAGTTCAAGAGCGTTACCGGTAAAATGCTGGTTTCAGGCAGGAACCAGTCAGAGCGGCGCTTAGGCGCCGCTCGATTTTATAGCACCCAAGTCTAGAATCGGCTGACCAACGTACCGGCAGCGGGGGCGCGGTTAGCTTCTCTTTAAGCTATGCTCTTGCCCTCACAGGATATCGCGCGACCTTTCGGTGCTGGGCTCTCTCGGAGAAGTCCGCGTCACGGTTCTTGAGGCCCCCATTCAGGCGAAATTTTAGTTGACACCTACTCGGTGTTCGTGGTACAATCAAGCTTTTCTTGACGGAGACGAAACTTTGTGATAAAATTGTTTTGTCGTGAAAGTCTGGCAGCTTGGGGGGTGGGGTGTTGTTCAAGGTAGGGGACAAGGTAGTTTACCCAATGCACGGTGCAGGGGTCATAGAGGCGATCGAGGAAAGAGAAATTCTGGGGGAAAGGCGAGAATACTACGTTCTTCGTTTTCCCATCGGTAGCAATATGAAAGTTATGGTTCCCATCGATAACTGCCAGGAGATAGGGCTGCGCCGTGTCATCGATAAAACCGAAGTGCAAAGCATTATTAAGCTCCTCTGTTCTTCTTGTACCGCTATGCCTACCAACTGGAATCATCGCTACCGTGCCAATTTAGAGAAAATAAAAAGCGGTAATATTTATGCGGTGGCCGAAGTGGTTCGCAACTTGGGTCGTCGTGAGCGTGAGCGCGGCTTATCTTCCGGCGAAAAGCGGATGCTAGAAAACGCCAAGCAAATTCTGATTAGCGAGTTGGTGCTGGCTATGGAGATGCAAGAAGAGGAGGCGCGCCAACTTTTGGATCGCGCCTTCGCCTGAACTCCAGTCGGTTACAGTGTCATCCCCCTCTTGGCGAGCAGCTAAGAGGGGTGTTTTGCTTCTTTTTGGAAATTTAAGGAGATCGGCTTGAACGGCAGCCCCTAAGCCAATATAATGAAGGCAAAGTCGCTTCCGCCCAGAATAGGAGGTGATGTGATGATTCGAAGAATGTTTTTTTTGCTTCTGACCCTTGCAGCGGCGGCGGGCGGAGCTTTCCTGGCTTTTTTCCTGCTTAAATACTGGTCTTTTTCTCCCATGTGGCGCATTGGTGCGGTGGCAATGGGCGGGTTGCTGGGCTTGGTGGTGGGGATTTTCCTTTCACCCCGCTTGATTGACGGAGTGATTTGGCTGGCTTCTCGGTGGGAGCAATACTTGCAGCATATGCCCCTGTCCGATCTATTGGCGGGAATAGTAGGACTCATCTTGGGATTATTGATCGCTAATCTCTTCGCTCCGGTGCTGAGCGGCCTGGGCTGGACCGGAAGGCTTATCTGGCTCGGGGCGGCCTTGCTAGCCGGGTATCTGGGGTTTTCTCTGGGCGTCAAAAAACGGGAAGAGTTTTGGGGACTCATATCTTCTTTTCCTCGCCCGGGTAAAGATAAGCCGGGGCGCGAACCCAGGACCCCGGTGGCGGTAAAGCTGCTCGATACTAGCGCCATTATTGATGGGCGGGTGGTGGATCTTTGCGTTAGCGGTTTTCTCGAAGGTACCTTGCTGGTACCTATTTTCGTGTTGGAGGAGTTGCAGCACATAGCCGATTCGGGAGACGCACTCCGGCGCAACCGGGGTCGGCGAGGTCTAGACATGCTTAATCGCATAAAAAAGGAGTCTAGCGTGAGGGTGCAGGTGTGCGACCAGGGGATAGAAGAGGGCGAAAATCTACCGGTTGACGCCAAACTGATCCGCCTGGCCAAAAAATTGGGAGCTAAACTCATCACCACTGACTATAACCTGCATAAGGTGGCAGAACTTCAAGGGGTGAAAGTGCTGAATCTCAACGAGCTGGCCCAGGCTCTCCGTCCAGTGGTTTTGCCAGGGGAGGAAATGCTACTCCATGTGGTTAAAGATGGAAAAGAACCTGGGCAAGGTGTAGGTTATTTGGAAGATGGAACCATGGTAGTGGTAGAAGGCGGTAAAAAGCATATTGGCCAGACTATTAGGGTTGTAGTAACCAGTGTCCTGCAAACTGCAGCCGGAAGGATGATTTTCGCCAAACCTAAAAGCGAAGGTGAGGTAGGGCTTGGCGGGGTGAACGCCATTGGTTGAAGCGGGTGCGGTGGTAGTGGCGGCCGGGCAAAGCCGTCGGATGGGGGGAGGTGTACGCAAGCAGTTTCGGCCATTGTCTGGCCTACCCCTATTCGCCTGGTCGTTGGAGGCTTGCTCTAAGGCCGAGTTGATCCGAGAAGTGGTGCTGGTGGTTCCCCCGGGTGAGGAGGAGTTTTGTCGGCAGCTGGTTGGAGATCGCTATGTCAAGCTTAAAGCGGTGGTGCCCGGGGGGGAGCACCGTCAGGATTCGGTCTGGTCGGGCTTACTGGCTCTTTCTCCCCGACCCGTGGTGGTGGTGCACGATGCCGCCAGGCCGCTGGTCTTTCCCCACTTACTAGACGGGGTGGTGCAGACAGCTGCCCAATGGGGAGCAGCTGTTGTAGCGGTACCGGCCAGAGACACGGTTAAGAAGGTGGATCACGAGGGGAATGTGGTGGCTACGCTGCCACGCGAGGAGATCTATTTGGCTCAGACTCCTCAGGCTTTCCGCTACGAGCTCTTGATGGCGGCTCACCAAAAGGCCAGATCCGAGGGCTATTACGCGACCGATGACGCTGCTTTGGTGGAGCGAGAAGGGATAAAGGTCAAGGTGGTGCAGGGAAGCCCGCTTAATTTTAAAGTTACCACCGCGCAGGATCTAGAACTCGCTCGGCGGCTGTTGGGCGAGGTAACCACTGGTTATCGCATAGGAATAGGTTACGATGTCCACCCTCTGGTACCAGGGCGTCGGCTAGTTCTGGGGGGAGTGGATATTCCGTCCCCGCTGGGGTTGGAAGGACATTCTGATGCCGATGTCCTTTGCCACGCTCTGGCGGACGCCTTGCTTGGGGCCATGGGTTACGAAGATATCGGCCACTTTTTCCCCCCAGACGATCCTTCTTATCGGGGAGCTCGCAGTTTGGAGTTGCTGGCCCGGGTAGCTGTCTGGGTTAAGGAGGCCGGTTACCAAGTGGCGAACGTGGATTGCGTGTTGCTAGCCGAGCGACCTCGTTTATCCCCCTTCATGGCAGCTATTAGGACCAATTTGGCCGAAGCCTTGACCATCACTCCCGACCGGGTGGGGGTTAAGGCCACCACCACTGAAAAGCTGGGTTTTGTAGGAAGAGAAGAGGGCATGGCTGCTTATGCGGTGGTGCTGTTGGTCCAGCCGACCCTGGTATAATAGTCTAGGGGAGTCGAAGCAATGCTACTCGGTAGTTTATACCGCTACCTTAAAGAGGACATCCAGATGGTATTCGAGCGGGACCCAGCCGCGAAGAGCGTGTGGGAGGTTCTTTTCTGTTATCCGGGGCTTCACGCAGTTTGGTCTTATCGTGTGGCCCACTGGTTTTACCAGCGAGGTTGGTACTTAACGGCTCGTATCATATCGCACATAGCTCGTTTTTTTACCGGGATTGAGATTCACCCGGGAGCTAAAATTGGACGTCGCTTTTTTATCGACCATGGTGCTGGGGTGGTAATCGGCGAGACAGCGGAGATCGGCGACGATGTGACCATCTACCAAGGAGTTACTCTGGGCGGTACCGGCAAAGAAAAAGGCAAGCGCCATCCCACCGTGGGTGATAACGTGGTTATTAGTGCCGGGGCGAAGGTTTTGGGTTCTTTCACCGTGGGAGACAACGCTAAGATAGGAGCCGGATCGGTGGTACTAAAGCCTGTGCCACCCAATTGCACCGTAGTAGGTGTACCTGGAAGGGTAGTGGTAAAGGACGGGAAGCGGGTTCCAACTCCACCCGATTTGCGTCACGATCTTCTTCCCGACCCGGTAGCCGATGCTTTAAAGCGAATGGAGGCAGAGATAGACCGTTTGGAGCGGCGCGTACGAGAACTGGAAGCCAAACTAGCTCAGGAAGAGGAGGCTCGCAGTTTTGATTCAGGTCTATAACACCCTTAGTCGTCGCAAGGAGCCTTTTATACCCCGCGAGCCGGGCCGGGTGCGGATGTACGTTTGCGGCCCCACCACCTACAATTTTATTCACCTAGGTAACGCTCGCGCGCTGGTAGTCTTTGACACTATAAGGAGATACCTGGAGTACCGTGGTTTTCGCGTTTTTTTTGTGCAGAATTTCACCGATATCGATGATAAGATTATCAAGCGGGCTGCCGAGGAAGGAATGGATCCGCAGCAACTGGCACTCAAGTACATCGAGGCTTACTTTGAGGACGCCGATCGGATAAACATTCGGCGGGCCGATGTGCATCCGCGGGTATCCGATCATATACCGGAGATCATCGACTTGATTTCCACTCTATTAAAGCAGGGTTTCGCCTATGAAGTTCAGGGCAATGTGTACTTCGCTGTAAAGCAATTTCCCTCTTACGGTAAGCTTTCAGGGAGAGATATAAACGAACTCCGGGCGGGAGCTCGGGTGGAACCAGGGGAAGACAAGCGCGATCCGCTCGATTTCGCTCTTTGGAAGAGGGCCAAACCGGGAGAGCATTCCTGGCCCAGCCCCTGGGGGGAGGGGCGTCCTGGCTGGCATATCGAATGCTCGGCTATGGCGTTGAAGTATTTGGGGACGGAGATCGACATACACGGGGGGGGAAGCGATCTCATATTTCCCCACCACGAGAATGAGATTGCCCAGGCGGAAGCGGCCACGGGCCGCCCTTTCGTTCGCTATTGGCTTCACAACGGCTTTATCACCTTCAAGGAGGAGAAGATGTCCAAGTCGCTGGGTAACGTTTTCCTCCTGCGCGAAGTGATGGATGTTTATCCTCCCCCGGCGGTGCGCCTGTTTCTATTGAGCACTCACTACCGCAATCCCCTGGCTTACGATCCCGAGTATCTCCAAGGCTTCACCCGTGCCCTGGATCGGCTGCGTTCTTCCTGGCGCCTGCTATCCGAGTTGCTCTCTCGGGCGGAGGAGGCTCCTGCCGGAACTCCAGAAGAGCTCCGGCACCTGGGGAGTTGGGAGCAGCAGTTCACCGAAGCGATGGATGACGATTTTAACACGGCCAGAGCGCTCGCCCTTTTTTTCGATCTGGCTCACTCCATTCATTCCTGGGGCGAACTCCGCCCCTTACCTCCAGCAGAAGTGTGGCGTAAAGCTCTCTCCCTCTGGATAGCGTACAATCGGGTCCTGGGACTCTTTCCTGAGAGGCGGTGGTTGCCAGTAGTGGAGGCGGAGCGCGGCGAGCTCACCCAGGAGTTGGTGGAGTTATTATTGGAGATCCGGCAAGCGGCTCGGCAGCGTCGCGACTGGCAGACAGCCGATTTTATCCGCAATCGCCTGGGAGAGTTGGGTGTGATGCTAGAAGACACTCCGGATAAAACCCGTTGGTATTGGAAATAGGGGGGAGGAAACGCGTGCAAGTGCTGCTACTTGCCCACACGCCGGAGCCGGAAAAGGTCATAGCTTTCGCCGCCAGGCGCTGCTACTCGGCCCTGCCGAACGACGAGCTCTGGGGAAAAGCGAAAGACGGCGACCACCGCGACTTCCTGCGAAAGCTCATAAGGCGCGGGCACCTGACCCCGGTCGAGCACGCCAGCTTCACCTTCGCCGTGGAAGGGGTATCTAGAGCCTGCCTGGCCCAGATAACCCGCCACCGCATAGCCTCCTTCTCGGTGCAGTCCCAGCGCTACGTCAAGGGCTTTAACTTCGTGATCCCGCCAGTGGTCGCGGAGCGGGGCAAGGAAGAGGAATTTCTGGCCGCCATGGAGGAGTGCAGGCGCTCTTACGAGAGGCTTCTGGAATTTCTTCCGGCGGAGGACGCCCGCTTCGTTCTGCCCCAGGCGGCGGAAACCAAGTTCGTGGTCACCATGAACGCCAGGGAGCTCTTGCACTTCTTCTCCCTGCGGCTGTGCTTGCGGGCGCAGTGGGAGATAAGGCGGGTGGCGGAAAAGATGCTGGAGCTGGTGAAGCCCCTGGCTCCGGTGGTGTTCGAGAAGGCGGGGCCTCCTTGCTTGCGGGGGCCATGCCCGGAGGGGGAAGAAGGATGCGGAAAAATCGAGGAGGTGCGCCGCAAGTATCTTGGAGAAGAAAGCCGGTAATTTAGAGCTAGTTTACGGGCGCCACGCGGTTAAAGAGGCCTTATTGACCGGACGCCCTCTCTACAAAATCCTGGTAGCCCGAGGTTTAGGCGGTAATTTCTTTCACGAACTACGCAACCTGGCCGCTGGTCGCAATATCCCGGTTCAGGTCTTACCCGCGGAAGCTCTAGACCGCTTAACCTCTCGGGGAGCGCATCAAGGTTGTGTGGCTTTCGTTAGCCCCTATCGCTACGCTGCCATAGAGGATTTAGTGGCTCTTGCTCCCCGTTGTCTGCTGGTTCTGGCTTACATTACCGACCCTCGCAATCTGGGAGCCATTTTGCGAACGGCGGCTGCGGTGGGGGTGGAAGGAGTGGTACTCCCTTCTCGGCGAGCCGTAGGTCTCACTGCGGAAGCTCTCAAGGCGGCGGCAGGGGGAGCGGAGCATGTTAAGGTGGCCCGAGTCACCAATTTAGCTGCGGCCTTGCGCTATTTGAAAGAGCAAGGTTTTTGGGTTCTGGGGGCTGAGGCGGATGCTCCTTGCACGCTTTGGGAAGCCCGCTGGAACGAGCCGGTGGCAGTGGTTATCGGTGGAGAAGATAAGGGACTGGGAAAGGTGATTAGGCGCGAATGCGATGTCCTGGTGCGTATTCCCACTACGGCGCAGATGCCCTGTTTAAATGCCTCGGTAGCGGCTGCCATCGTTTTGTACGAGGTGATGCGTCGCCGCTTGATGAAAGGAAATCATGAGGGAGATAGTGCTGATTGATGGCTACAATTTGATATACGCTCTCGAAATGGAGAAAGTAACGGTGGATCTCTCTCACGCCAGGGACTATCTAATTGGTTTATTGGAGGAGTATGCTGTCCTGGCCGGCAAGAAAATCATCGTGGTTTTCGACGCATACAGGGTCAAGGGGGGGAAGGAATCGCGGCAGAACCGGCGTGGAGTTACAGTGATCTTTACCCGGGAAAAGGAGACAGCGGATACGGTTATAGAACGTTTGGCGGGGAAAATGGCCGGGGATTTTCTGGTTACGGTGGTTACCGGGGACTTTCTCGAACAGCGTCTGGTGGCCGGAGTAGGAGCTCTGCGAATTACCCCCAAAGAATTCCAGAAGCAACTGCAGCAGGTGTTGTCGCTAGAACAGGGAGAAGGCGAGGATTTTTGGGTTCGCCTGGATAGTCGTTTGCCAGAGGCGCTGCGCCGGCGTTTGCGTGAATGGAAACACAAAGAAAATTAAATGCTGCTACCCAAAAGGGTAATCTAATCCACCGGTATCAGATTTCAGATCGGGGGTGTGATGCAAAGATTAGCCGAGTCAGTGGAGGAAAAATCAAGAATGTCATTTGCCACACCGTCTTGGTGGTTTCAATAAACTCTTGGGAGTGAAATTTCGGCTCGCCCGCAAAGCTCAGATCTCTAATTTCGTTGACGCGCAACAATTAGTTAATTATAATGGAGAAGCAGCGAGAAACCGGTTAGAAGAGTGGGGGCGATAGGTTTTGAGCCTGCGCGGCCTAAGCCAGCAAGTATGCCCTTGCTATGAGACCATGCAGGACGAAGAGATTGTGTCCTATGCGCGCAAGGGAGATGAAAAGGCCCAGGAGTATCTCATCAATAAGTACAAGCATTTCGTTCGAGCCAAAGCCCGAGCCTATTTCCTCATAGGCGCTGATCGCGAGGACATCGTTCAGGAAGGCATGATCGGGCTGTACAAAGCCATACGGGACTTTCGCATGGACAAGCTATCCTCTTTTCGGGCTTTTGCTGAGCTTTGTATTACCCGTCAAATCATTACAGCTATCAAAACGGCCACCCGCCAGAAGCATATTCCCTTGAATTCGTACGTTTCGCTTAACAAACCGATCTACGACGAGGATTCGGATCGAACCCTGCTAGATGTGGTTTCCGAGGTCAAGATCACCGATCCGGAGGAAGTGGTGATCAGCCGGGAGGAATTCGATCATATCGAGGCCAAGATGAGCGAGATTTTGAGCAAGCTGGAGTGGGAAGTCCTGGTGTCGTATCTGGAGGGCAAATCTTATCAGGAAATCGCTGAAGATCTGAACCGGCATGTAAAATCCATCGATAACGCGCTGCAGCGGGTAAAGCGCAAATTGGAGCGCTATCTGGAACGCAAGGGTCATTAAAAGTTGCTCCTTTTTCCCTCTCAAGCTAAAATTCTATTGGATAGATTTACGCTGGGGTAGCTCAATTGGCGGAGCGGCTGACTTGTAATCAGCAGGTTGTGGGTTCGAGTCCCATCCCCAGCTCCATATGTGTGTCTGGATGGTGAGGGTCGTTGCCGCAGGTGGAAGTGCGAGCCTTTGCCTTTCTTGCTCGCGTGTTTGATAAGCGAGGTTGGCGGCAACCTTATACTTTGAGTGTGCCCGAGAGGACCACCGTGGCGCAGTTGCTGGAAAGGTTAGATTTACCTCCTCGGGAAGTAGAAGCGGTGATGGTGAACGGAAGGGTGGTGCCTTGGGGGTACAAATTGCGGGAGGGCGACCGCGTAGGGCTAATCCCTCCTGGCACGCCTGGTCCTTACCGGGTGTTGCTGGGTTTCTTCTCTCCATCCAGAGGGGAATAAGCGGGTTCGGTGGCGTTGCTGACGAACTCGCGGGGCTTAGGTAGCTGTATGATCCGCTCCTGCGCGGATCACAGTTGCTTACTTCCTAACAATCTGTTATTATAAGAACGTGAAGGCCGCGGGGTGGAGCAGCCAGGCAGCTCGTCGGGCTCATAACCCGAAGGTCGTAGGTTCAAATCCTACCCCCGCAACCAGAAGCCCATATAGCTCAGAAGGCAGAGCGCATCCTTGGTAAGGATGAGGTCGCCGGTTCGATCCCGGCTATGGGCTCCAGTGGCGGCGTAGCTCAAGTGGTGAGAGCATGCGGCTCATACCCGCAGTGTTCGGGGTTCAAGTCCCTGCGCCGCCACCAAATGTTAGGCAATGCTGAAACCCGGGTGAACCACCCGGGTTTTTGAATTTCCCTCGTTGAAGGAGGAGGAATTGGGCCGTAAAAAGCGAATAATCACTTTTGGCAGGGCAATGTTCCGGCAAGTGACACTTCGGGTAGATCAAGGGAGGAAACTTTATGGCCAAGGAGAAATTCGTTCGCACCAAACCGCATGTCAACATAGGGACCATTGGGCACGTGGATCACGGCAAGACCACCTTGACGGCGGCCATCACCATGGTGTTGTCCCGCCACGGTATGGCCAAGCTGGCGAAATACGACGAGATTGACAAGGCGCCGGAGGAAAGGATGCGTGGCATCACCATTAACACGGCGCACGTGGAGTACGAGACCGAGAAGCGCCACTACGCCCACGTGGACTGCCCGGGGCACGCCGACTACGTGAAGAACATGATCACCGGGGCGGCGCAGATGGACGGCGCCATACTGGTGGTGTCGGCGGCGGACGGTCCCATGCCCCAGACGCGGGAGCACATTTTGCTGGCGCGGCAGGTGGGAGTGCCCTACATAGTAGTATTTTTAAACAAAGCCGACATGGTGGACGACCCTGAGCTTCTGGAGCTCGTGGAGATGGAAGTGAGGGAGCTTTTGAGCACCTACGATTTTCCTGGCGACGAAGCGCCTGTCGTGGTGGGGTCGGCCTTAAAGGCTCTGGAGTGCGGATGTGGGCAGCGGGAATGCCCCAACTGCGGCCCCATATGGAAGCTTTTAGACGCCATAGACGAGTACATACCGACGCCGCAGCGGGACATAGACAAACCATTTCTCATGCCGATTGAGGACGTATTCACCATCACGGGGCGTGGCACGGTGGTCACGGGGCGGATTGAGCGTGGTCGGATTCGCGCTGGGGAAGAGATAGAGATAGTAGGATTTTCCGATAAGCCGCGGAAGACGGTAGTGACCAGCGTAGAGATGTTCCGTAAGATACTGGACGAAGGGGTAGCGGGAGACAACGTAGGGTGTTTGCTGCGTGGAATAGAGCGCAAGGAAGTGGAGCGGGGGATGGTGCTGGCCAAGCCGGGATCGATCAAACCGCACCGGAAGTTTGCGGCGGAGGTGTATGTATTGACCAAGGAGGAGGGTGGCCGTCATACGCCCTTTTTCAACGGTTACCGGCCGCAATTTTACTTCCGGACCACGGATGTGACCGGGGAGATCAAGCTGCCCGAAGGGGTGGAGATGGTGATGCCGGGAGATAACGTGCGGATGGAAGTGGAGCTCATCACTCCGATAGCCATTGAGGAAGGGTTGCGCTTCGCCATCCGCGAGGGCGGTCGCACGGTGGGAGCCGGCGTGGTCACCAGCGTGCTCGATTAAAGGTGGATAGGTCACAGCGTAAGGCCGGAGAGAAGCAGGTTCGCTTCCTCCGGTCCTTTTTGTGTCTTTATTAGGATTCTGGGTCAAGCCACCTGGGGGCTTCTGTCTACGGCTGGGTTTCTGGATCAAACAAAATAAAGGGGCTGTCCCAGTTAACTTTTGGGACAGCCCCTTTTGAGTTTCTTTCTGGTGGACCTGGGGGGAATCGAACCCCCGGCCTCTTGAATGCGAGTCAAGCGCTCTCCCCCTGAGCTACAGGCCCACGCCAGCTTTATTTTAGCGGTTTTGCCGGGAGAAAGCAATCCCCTTCTGTTGATGTGGGCATTTGGGGAAGTAGCAGGCCCAATCTAGTCGATTTTGTCGGTGGCTGGGAGCAAGTTAGGGGTCGGGAGTGGCGTAGGCGCGGTAATCGAGGTGAGGGAAGAGGGGGTGCCGCTGCTCCAGCTCTTCAATGAAATCGGGGCGGAGGCGGTTGCTGGTGATCTGCTGGTAGAGCTCCAGGAAGTTGTGGAGGTGTTCTTTAACCCGCCGGACCGCGTAATCCACCACGGTGCCGGTGGCCATGATGAAGGGCCAGTCGCTAGCTTGGGCCAGTAGGAGCTCCCTAGCTGCCTGGTTAAGAGCACGCCTTTGCCAGCCCTCGCTGGCTGGATGATCGCGAGCCAACTCGCTCATGCGGTCGCTGGCCCAGTGGAGATGGCGATAAATCCAATCGTTGGCGCCGCATAGCCATACTTCGTGGTAGCCCCGGTTACCCCAACTGGAGGCGCAGGGGGTGGCTACCTGGTTGCAAGGGTGGCGTTGCAAGTAATCGGAAGGGGTTACAAGCTCAATTACCTCCTGCTCTTGGGCTATTTTGCGTACCAGGAAGTCCAACCACTGTGGCCCCTCGAACCACCAATGACCGAAGAGCTCGGCGTCATAGGGGGCCACAATTAATGGGGGGCGGTCTAGAAAGCGGCTAAGGTAACGTATTTGATGCTCCCGATTGAAAAGAAAGTTGCCAGCGTGAAGCTGAGCTTTGTTCCGCGCCCATTCGGGCCTGTAAGGCTCTTTACGCTCGGTATTACCGGTTATACGGTAATATTTGAGGCCGGTAGCCACCCTTATGCCATCGGGATGAATGAAATCTTTGATATAGTCGTAATCCAGTTCAAAGCCTATATCCCGATAATACTCGCGATAATCAAAATCACCCGGGTAGCCCTCTTTGGCGCTCCAAACCTGTCTGGAAGATTCCACGTCCCGACCGAAAGCGGCCACTTCGTTGGGACAGTATATTGGTGCGAAAACCCCGAAACGGGGCCGATGGGAGGCGAAAAGCAAACCATGGGTGTCCAGAAAAAAATACTTTATGTTAAAGGCTTTGAGGTAGCTCTCTAAGCCAGGGGCATAGGCGCACTCCGGTAGCCAGAAGCCGGGGGGATTGTGCCCGAAAAATTGGCGGTAAAGCTCTACTGCGGCTTGAATTTGGACCTTAACGGCAGCAGGATTGAGCATTAACAGGGGGAGATAACCGTGTGTGGCAGCGCAAGTGATTATTTCAAGTATTCCTGCCTGCTTAAAGCGCTGCCAGGCTCCGATCAAGTCCCAGTGGTATTCTTCTAGAGTTTGGCGCAGACGAGCGGCGCGGTTCCGATACATGACTACCACGGGAAAAAAAGGAGTGCCGGCGGTTCGGGTCAGCTCTCGCGCTAATAATTCTTCTGTCCGCTCCAAGTGCTGGCGGTATCTTCCCTGTAGGAAAGGATCGGTCATCATGGTCAGCAAAGTGGGGGAGAGGGAAAGCGTAAGGCGAGCTTTAATTCTATCCCGTTCCCATCCCTGGAATACCCATATAAGGGGAACATAGCATTCGGAGATGGCTTCATAAAGCCACCTTTCTTCCAACGACCAGTGGTGTTCCGGATGCCGGACAAAGGGCAAGTGAGCGTGTAAAATCAACGCTAGATAGCCGTGGGCCATTATTTACCTCCTTTAAACCAGGGTATGGGGGAAGCTTCTCCCAGCTGGAGTTGCTCCCGGCCGAGTTGAATCTGCACCTCTTCGACGAGCAGGGGAGAACTAAGTCCGAACTGGTAGCGGTAGAGACTGCGGTATATTTCCTCCAGCCACAGCCACTCTTCGTCCGTGTGTTCGGAGAGGGAAGCGCGGGGAGTGTGGGCCGGGTTAGAGCGAAGCAAGGTAACGAAATCCCCGGAAGATAACCGGCGACCTAGATCCACACAGAAAGTCCGGTCTGGCTGGTTCACCTCGATATACCAATTATCCGCGGCGTTGTTGATGGGGATATCCACGAAACTGTGGGCATTATACCCCTTAAATTCGGGCAAGAGGGTAATATCATAGAGGCGCAGGACGGGTATAGAAGTGTGCCAGCTGCCCGGACCGTAGATTTCCTCAAACTGCTCTTGTAAAGTAGCACTAATTTCCCAATAGGCGAATAGCCAGTGGGGATCACGAGCTAAAAGCACCAGGCGATCTTCCCCGTAGTGCTGAGGCAACTCCGGTGCCGGTGAGGAGGGGGCTGGCAATTCGGCTGGAGGCGGCGGAGCTATCTCCGTACCCGTTTCTAGGTCGGGGAACGGGGGGGGAGTGGGCCTAGGTACTTTGCTACGGGTGGTCCGGCTGCTACGATAAGCCAACCAGAATCCTGTTATGAGGATGAGTGCTCCGGCAATGAGTAAAAATAACCAAAAAAAGAGCATGTCTTTCTTCCTCCTGCTTCTCCTAGCGCCTCTTCAGTTATTATGACCTTGCCTTTCGGGCTTTATAATGGGAGGTGAGGGAGCTCTGGAGGTGGATAATGCCTAGGGAGATAGTTCTAGGGAATGGGAGATTACTGGTAAATTTAGATGACCACTATCGGGTTAGGGACCTTTACTATCCTTACACTGGCAAGGCTAACCATCTCTTGGACGGCGTTGGCGAAGTGGGGGTTTGGGTAGAGGGCACTTTTTCTTGGATAGGCGAAACGGGCTGGGAAATAGGAAGTTTATACCAGAGAGAGAGCCTGGTGGCGGTGACCCGAGCCATCAACCCCGGCTTGCAAGTAGAGCTTTGTTTTACCGAAGCGGTGGACTGGGAGCAAGAAGTGTGGGTGCGCCGAGTGCAGTTGCGAAACCTGGCTTCCATCCCTCGCGAGGTGCGGATTTTCTTTTACCACGATTTCAATCTGGGCGGGTATGATCTGGGGGACACCGCCTTTTACGACCCTGTTTCCGGGGGGCTTATCCATTATAAGGAATGTTGGTACTTATTGCTTGGCAGTTCGGAAGGGATAGGGCGCTACAGCATTCGTAAACAGGGAAGCGGGGGTAGCCGGGTAGACGCTGAAGACGGCGAGCTGGCTGGGCCTCCGGCCGATCAGGGCAACATTAACAGCACCGTAGGTTTTGCTTTTGCTCTAGGTGCGGGAGAAAGACGAGAGTTTTACGTTTGGCTAGCAGCCGGCGAGGGGTTGGCGGAGGTGCGTGCTCGCCACGAATGGGTAAAAAGGAAGGGCCCAGAGGAGATCTTGCAGCGGGTGCAATTGTTCTGGCGGCAATGGTTACGCCGAGCACAGCGCAAGCACTTCGCGGACTTAACCGAGGAGTTGGTAGCGCTTTACTTGCATAGCTTGTTGCTACTGCGGGCCCATACCGACGCCCGAGGAGGAGTGTTGGCGGCTACCGACACCGATATTCTTTCCACCAACCGGGATCATTACGCTTATGTGTGGATGCGGGATGGCGCTCTGGTAGCCCATGCCCTGGACCGAGCCGGTTATCCGGAAATAAGCCGCGTTTTCTTTACTTTCGCTGCTAAGGTCCTGCACTCACATGAAGGGTTTTTCTGGCATAAGTATCATCCTGACGGGACTATCGGTTCCTCGTGGCTAGCCTGGGTTCGGGCTGAGGAAGAGCAGCTGCCTATTCAGGAGGACGAGACGGCCCTGGTGCTATGGTCCTTAGGTGAGCATCTGCGTCTTTACCCTGAGGCGTTCGATTGGTTGCTTGCGAGCTTCAGCACCCTAGTGGTGCCGGCTGCCGACTTTCTGATGCGTTACCGGGACCCTGTCTCTGGGTTACCCCGGCCAAGTTACGACCTCTGGGAAGAGCGGTTTGGGATCTTCACCTTCACAGCCAGCACGGTTTACGCGGGCTTGAAGGGAGCAGCATATCTCGCCATTTTAGTGGGAGAGCGGGAGCGGGCCAGGCTTTGGAAACAGGCAGCAGAAGCGGTCCGTCAGGGGGTAGTGCAACACCTCTATGATCCCGAGCGCCAGCGCTTTCTCCGGGGTCTCACCCACACTCCACGGGGCTGGTCACCTGACCCCACTCTGGACGCCAGCCTGTGGGCAGTTTGGCGCTTCGGCCTATTATCTCCCGATGATCCTCGGGTAAAAGCTACCATGGCGGCTCTGGGTGAGGGGTTGCGGGTCCGCACGCCGGTGGGGGGGATAGCCCGCTACCGGGGAGATTACTATTTTTTGCAAACCGATGACTTTGCCACTGTTCCTGGTAATCCCTGGTTGATCACCACTCTCTGGCTGGCCCAGTACCAGGCGGTGCAGGCGGCCGATAAGTCTGAGTTGTTCCGGGTCCAGGAGTTTTTGCAATGGGTCGCTCGTCACAAGAGTCCTACCGGTATGCTGCCTGAGCAGGTGCATCCTTTCACCGGGGCGGCGCTTTCTGTTTCTCCGCTTACTTGGTCGCACGCCACCTTCGTGGAAACCGTAGAGGCCTATATTTTACGTTGGGAGCGCTTGGGACCCGGAAACCTAACCTCTGGCGAGTGAACCAAGCCGCTCCCCCAGGGTGCTCCAACACGAGAGAACGCCTATCCTTCAGGCTCCCGAGCGCGTGCGCGCGGCCGTCTTGGAGCGGCTTGCCTACCGGGAGGGATAAGGATATTATTAACTTGGCGATGGTGAGTGATCGAGGGGCACATGGGATGCATATAGTTCTAGTGGAGCCGGAGATTCCGGCCAACACTGGTAATATCGCGCGAACCTGCGCGGCTACCGGTGCCACCTTGCATCTGATAAAGCCACTCGGATTTTACACTGATGACCGCCACCTGAGGCGCGCGGGGCTCGATTATTGGCACCTGGTCGAAGTGGTGTACCATGATAATTTTGCTGCTTTTTGTAACTCTTATCCAGAGGCTCAGCTTTTTCTGACCACTACCGAAGCTAAGAGGTGGTACACTCAGGTTACATATCCTCCCGGCTCTTTCTTGGTGTTCGGTAAGGAGAGCACTGGCTTGCCGCCGGAAATTCTAAAGGCCTTTCCTGATCGGTGGATACGCATCCCCATGGTATCCGAAGCACGCTCCTTGAACCTGTCCAATGCGGTGGCCATTGTGCTCTTTGAGGCTTTACGCCAGCAGGGTTTTCCAGGTATGAGGTGATTGTTAATGGTGGTGGGTTGGCCCTGCACCGGGGTGTATGAGCGTCCCGATTTCACCGCTCCCTTGGTCACCCAGGCGTTGCTGGGAGAGCCAGTGCTGGTGATGGAGCGGCAGGAAGATTGGCTCCGCGTATGGGTGGCCGATGGTTCCGGAGGCTGGGTGCAGCGCCGAGCTCTGACGCCTTCGGTTCCGGTCACGGGAGAGCCGGCGCTGGTAATAGAGCCTGTAATCCGAACGGGCTCTACCCGCCTCTACTTGGGGACCCAGGTGTGGGTCCAGGACGAAGACGGGGAGCGGTGCCGCGTGTCTTCCCCTGCCGGTTGGGAGGGGGAGGTGGCGGCTTCCACTATCTGGCCGTGGTCGCGCATGGCGGAGCGGGGCCGGGGCACCGTGGTGGTTGCCACGGCTTGCTCGTTGCTGGGGTCTCCTTACTTGTGGGGTGGGCTCACGTTGGAAGGGATAGATTGTTCGGGACTTAGCTACATAGCTTATTGGGCCAGCGGCTATCGCTTGCCCCGGGATGCCGACGAGCAGTTTCTGGCGGGGAGAAAAGTATCGCTGGCAGATTTGTCTCCGGGAGATTTGCTCTTTTTCACCACGGTGGCTCCAGGCGCCAGTCATGTGGGTATTTACTGTGGCCAAGGAAGGTTTTTAAATGCCCGGTCGCTTCAGGGTGTGAGCTGGGGCTGTTTGGACGATCCTTATTTTCGCTCCCGTTATCTGGGGGCTCGACGTTATCTGGCTTAAATTGGAGGCGGAGGATGAGGGATTTGGATTTTGTGCACCTGCATTTGCACACGGAGTACAGTTTGCTAGACGGCGCTTCCAGAATTAAGGATGTAGTTCGGCGGGCTCGGGAGCTAGGGCAGCGGGCCCTGGCGATCACCGACCACGGGGTGATGTACGGCATAGTAGATTTTTACCAGGCTTGCCAGCGAGAGGGCATCAAGCCCATCCTGGGCTGCGAGGTCTATGTGGCGCCCCGAAGCATGAGCGAGCGCACGCCCAAGGTGGATGACAATCCCTACCATCTGGTTTTGCTTGCCGAGAACGAGGAGGGCTATCGAAACTTAGTCGAAGTGGTTTCGCGAGCTTTCTTGGAAGGTTTTTATTATAAACCACGGGTGGACAAGTACCTTCTGGCCCAGAAGTCGAAGGGCTTGATCGCCTTGTCGGCGTGCTTGGCGGGTGAGGTTCCGGCTCATATACTGGCAGGCGATTTGGAGCGGGCGGCGGAAGCCGCTAGTGAGTATCAGGAGATTTTTGGCCGGGGAAATTTCTTCTTAGAGCTGCAGGATCACAATTTGCCGGAGCAAAAGACGGTCAACCAAGGACTGATCCAACTGGCTACTAAGATGGGTATACCTTTGGTGGCCACCAACGATGTTCACTATGTCAACCAGGAGGACGCCGAGGTGCAGGATCTTTTGCTCTGCATCCAGACCGGTAAAAGCATCAACGATCCAGATCGCCTGCGCTTTGGCTCCGACCAGTTCTACCTCAAATCGGCGGCGGAAATGGCTCGTCTTTTTCCGGATTTTCCAGAAGCGCTGCACCATAGCGTTGAGATTGCCGAGCGATGCGAAGTGCAGCTTAGTTTTGGTGAGTATCACCTGCCGGAGTTTCCCGTGCCCCCGGAGCACACGGCTGCTAGCTTTCTTAGAGAGCTGTGCTACCAGGGAGCTCTCCGGCGCTACGGTGAGCCTATACCGGCGGAGGTGAAAAACCGGCTGGATTTTGAGCTCCAGGTGATCGAGCGCATGGGCTATCCCCCTTATTTTCTCATTGTGTGGGATCTGGTGCATTTCGCCCGGCGGCGGGGAGTTATGGTGGGGCCGGGAAGGGGTTCGGCGGCGGGTAGCCTGGTGTCCTATTGCTTGGGCATTACCAGCATCGATCCTCTGCGTTATGGTTTGCTATTCGAGCGCTTCCTCAATCCGGAGCGTGTTTCCCTCCCTGACATCGATACCGATTTCTGCTTCGAAATGCGCGATCAGGTGCTGGAGTATGTGGCCCGCCGCTACGGGGTCGACCGGGTGGCTCAGATCGCTACCTTTTCCCAGCTATCGGCCAAAGCCGCTATTCGCGATGCCGGGCGAGCTCTGGGGATGTCTTACGCCGAAGTGGATCGAGTGGCTCGTCTGGTTCCGGGTGAGCCGGGTATGACGGTAACGCGGGCGCTGGAGAACTCGCCCGAGCTCAAAGAACTGGCTGACCGAGAGCCGTCGGTGCGCAAGCTGCTCAAGGTGGCCGAGCGCTTGGAAGGGATTCCTCGCCACGCTTCCACTCATGCGGCGGGGGTGGTGATAACTCCAGAGCCCCTGCTGCGCTTGGTGCCTCTGCACCGAATGCCTGACGGTACGGTGGCCACTCAATTAGCCAAAGAAGGGGTAGAAGCCCTGGGCCTATTGAAGATGGATCTGTTGGGGCTGCGCACTCTCACCGTGATCCGGGACACTCTGCGACACCTAGAGCGGCGAGGAGTTAAACTTTGCCCGGAGGAGTTGCCCCTGGACGACGAGAACACCTTTCGCCTGCTAGCCCGCGGAGATACGGTAGGGGTATTTCAGTTGGAGTCCGGCGGCATGAGAGCATTGCTGCGTTCTTTTTCCCCCTCCTGTTTTGAAGATTTAATCGCTCTGGTGGCTTTGTACCGCCCCGGACCCCTGGGAAGTGGGATGGTAGAGGACTTTATCCAGCGCAAGCACGGTCGGGTTCCGGTGGAATACCCTCATCCTTGGCTCGAGCCCATATTGAAGGAAACTTACGGGGTGATAGTGTATCAGGAGCAAGTGATGCAGATCGCCAGCCGACTAGCGGGCTTTACTCTGGGAGAAGCCGATCTTTTGCGCCGGGCTATGGGCAAAAAGAAACCGGAAGAACTGGCTGCCTTGCGTTCGCGGTTCGTGGCTGGAGCGGTGGAGCAGGGAGTAGAGGCCAAGTTGGCGGAAGAAATTTTCGACCGCATGGAATATTTTGCCGGTTATGGCTTCAACAAGAGCCACTCCGCTGCTTACGCCCTGGTGGCTTATCAAACCGCCTACCTCAAGGCTAATTTCCCGGTGGAGTACATGGCAGCGTTACTAACTTCGGTGCGCGACCGCTCAGATAAAATAGCGCTTTACGTGGAAGAATGCCGTCGATTAGGGATTGAGGTGTTGCCTCCTGATATTAACGAGAGTGAGCGGGATTTTAGTCCAGTGAATGCGCGTATACGGTTCGGGTTGGCCGCGGTGAAGAACGTGGGCGAGGGAGCGGTGGAAGCCATTTTAAATGCGCGAAAGGAAGGCCCCTTTCGCAACCTGGTAGATTTTTACCGGCGGGTGGACAGCCGGGCGCTGAACCGAAAAGTGATCGAGAGCTTGGCCAAGGCCGGCGCTTTTGCCTCTATGGGGCATACGCGCAAGGCGGTATTGGCTCAGATAGATGAGAGCTTGAAGCTAGCGACCCGCCTCCGGAACCACGATAACCGGCAGTTGCAGCCTTGCCTTTTTCCCGCGCTGGAAGAAGAGGTGGGGGAGCTCCGTCTGGGACTTAACGGGGAGGAATTCTCTCGCCGGGAGCTTTTGCGGCTGGAAAAGGAGATGTTGGGTCTATACCTCACCGGTCACCCTCTGGCCGAGTACCGGGATTTGCTGCGTCTTTTGGCTAACACTCAGGTGGCCGATCTGGCCGAGATGCATGAGGAGGAAGAGGTCACCTTGGGAGGCCTGGTTGTGGGAGTGAAACGCTTGCAAACCCGCCGGGGGGAGGCCATGGCGGTGGCGCAACTGGAAGATTTAACTGGGGCGGTAGAGGCGGTGCTCTTCCCCCGCGTCTATCAAGAGTGCCGAGGGTGCTTACGCCCGGAAGGGGTGGTACTGGTAAGGGGAAAGAGAAGCGGTGGGGACGGGGACCGGCTCCGTCTGGTGGTGGAAGAAATGCGCCTACTCGACCTCAGTAAAGTCCAGATGGTCTTGCAACTGCCACAGCAGGAAAGCGACTTCTTAGGGGATTTAAAGGAGGTGTTGCGGCAGTATCAGGGTTCTTGTCCCGTTTATCTTCGCCTGCCGGGGAAAAGCGCTCTGCGACGGATACCGCGGGAGTATTGGGTCAATCTGCTTTCTCCGGCGCTGGCCCGCCTTTCGGCCCTAGTGGGGGAAGATAATATCAAAATATTGTGGAATAAAAGGTAATTTTTAGTCTTGGCTTGTTCGTAAGTCCATGCTATCATACTGGGCAAAAGCGAGGGGATGGAAATGCAACCGGGAGAGTGGCATTGGATAATGGCCGATTACGTAGTTATCCGGGCGTTGGAAAATGGGGTAACCATTATGGGTTTGACGCGTGGACTTGATACCAAGTTCCACCACGCTGAAAAATTGGATAAGGGTGAGGTAATGATTGCCCAATTCACCGAGCATACTTCGGCTATCAAGATAAGGGGTCGGGCCGAGATTCTGACCAAACACGGTCGAGTGACTCCGGAAGCTTAAAAGTGGCGGTGGTGGGATAAGCATGTGGGCAGTGGTGTATCTGGCACCTAATCGGAAGGAGGCCGAAAAGATCAGGCGGTTTTTGTCTGAAGATGGTGCCTTGCTGGTGAAACTGAGACCGGTAGGGACGGAGAAAAGTTGCCAGGCCTATGAGGTGCTGGTGCCCGAAGCCGAGGTGGAGGAGGCCCTGGAACTTCTGGGGTTAAGTTGAGCCTGGCGGAAGGAGGTCTTCACCCTGTTTTTTCGCAAAACCAAGTATGTGACGCTGCAACCGGGGGAGAAGCGAGAACTCCCTGAGGGGCTGTGGATCAAATGCCCTCAATGCGGGGAAATACTTTACCATAAAGACATGGCCAAGAACCTGAAGGTGTGCCAGAAATGCGGCTATCATTTCCGTCTCACGGCCGCGGAGCGCTTGCATTTTACTTTGGATGAGAATTCCTTTCAGGAGTTGGAGCAAGATCTGGTAGCCGATAACCCCCTTAACTTTCCCGGTTACGCGGAGAAGCTGGCTCTAGCTCGCCAAACCACTGGGTTAACCGAGGCGATGGTGATCGGCCTGGGGGCTGTGGGTGGGCATGAGCTGGTGGTGGGGGTGTTGGATGCCCGCTTTATCATGGGAAGCATGGGGGCAGCGGTAGGGGAAAAGTTGGTGCGGGCTACGGAATTAGCGGTAGAACGGCGCTTGCCTCTTTTGGTTTTTGTCGCTTCGGGTGGGGCGCGAATGCAGGAGGGGGTCATTTCGTTAATGCAGATGGCCAAAACGGCAGCGGCCCTCGAGCGATTGGGGAGGGCGGGCATACCTTACATAAGCGTATTGACCGATCCCACCACCGGAGGGGTGGCGGCCAGCTTTGGGATGCTGGGAGATGTTATCTTAGCCGAGCCAGGAGCCCTTATCGGCTTTACCGGGCCCCGGGTGATCGAGCAAACTATCAGGCAAAAGTTGCCAGATGGCTTTCAGCGGGCTGAGTTCCTGCTGGAACACGGGATGCTAGACATGGTGGTGCATCGCAAGCAGATGCGCTGCACTCTCAATCGCCTTCTGCGCTGGTACCATTCTTAAGTGAGGAGCGGTGGATTTATGCCAACTTACCTTGATTTCGAGCAGCCGCTGGTGGAGCTAGAGAATAAAATCGCGGAACTCACCGCTTTCAGCCAGGACAAGGGGCTGGATCTGAGCGACGAGATCGAGCGGTTGCGCGAGCGCGCCGAAGAACTGAAGCGGGAGATTTTTACCCAACTTACTCCTTGGCAAAAGGTGCAGCTGGCCCGGCATCCTGATCGTCCTACGACGCTCGACTACGTTCATCTTCTCTGCGAAGATTTCATAGAACTCCACGGCGACCGCCTTTTCAGCGACGATCCGGCGGTGGTAGGGGGAATGGCTTGGCTAGATGGAAAAGCGGTCATGATTTTAGGCCACCAAAAAGGAAAGAATATGCGGGGCAACTTGCACCGGAATTTCGGGATGCCGCATCCGGAGGGTTTCCGCAAAGCCCTGCGGCTGATGCTGCAGGCGGAAAAGTTTGGACGCCCGATTATTACTTTCATCGATACTCCGGGGGCGCACTGCGGTATCGGGGCGGAAGAAAGGGGCCAGAGCGTTGCCATAGCCCAGAACCTGGCGCGCATGAGTTCCTTGAGGGTGCCTATCGTGGTGGTAGTGATTGGTGAAGGAGGGAGTGGGGGAGCGCTGGCTCTGGGGGTGGGCGATCGCATTTTGATGCAGGAGTACGCTATATTTTCGGTTATTTCACCTGAGGGATGTGCTAGTAT